>NZ_JBHWKU010000030.1:0-96906 GCF_042730645.1 Streptomyces sp. NPDC059906 | reverse complement strand
GCCCGGTTACATTTCGAACCCGGAAGCTAAGCCTTACAGCGCCGATGGTACTGCAGGGGGGACCCTGTGGGAGAGTAGGACGCCGCCGAACAATTCTTAGAAAGGGTTGGTCCCGGAACTTCGGTTCCGGGACCAACCCTTTTTTGTTTTCCGTCACTTCGCGTTCACGTTGCGCCCCGACCATCTGGCGTATGGGTACTGCAGCAATGCTCAGGGCCGCCGGCGTAGGCGTCGGTGACGAGGTCGTCGTACCTGCCTTCGGGAACGTGGAAGTCGCCGAGGCCGTGGCCCTGGCGGGCGCGTTGCCGGTGTTCGCCGACATAGATCCGGATACGTACTGCCTGGACGCCTCCCTGGTGGAGGCCGCGCTGACGCCCCGGACCGCGGCCGTGGTCGTCGTACACCGGTTCGGGCGGCCGGCGGACATGGGCTCTCTGCACCGGATCGGGGAGCGGCACGGGCTGCTCGTGCTGGAGCGGGGCGAGTCCGAGGCGCCGTACGACGAGATAGCGCGGCGCAGGCAGCGGGCCGCCTATCTCGACGGGAAGTTGAGGGGCGTGCGGACCCCCGACGGGGGCGACGGGCACACCTATCAGCAGTACGTGGTGCGGGTGCCGGGGAACGGGCGGCCGGACCGTGACGCGTTCGCACGCGCGTTGCGGGGGAGGGGCATTGAATGCCGGGTGCCGGTGAAGACGCCCGTGCACCGCATGCCCGGATTCCGGCGATGTGTGTCGCTGCCGGAGACGGAGCGGGCCGTCGACGAGACGCTCGCGCTGCCTGTCGAGGCCGCGTTGACCAAGCGGGACATGCAGCGGATCGTGTCCGGCTGCAATGCGCTCGGTGGGCTGTTGCAGCCTGCGTACTGAGTGAAAGTCAGTGGTTGGGAGCACCGGCTTGTTCGGGGTATGATCTATTCCGTTGCCGCGAGGGAAACCTCGAAAGCGACAGGCCCCTATAGCTCAGTCGGTAGAGCGTCTCCATGGTAAGGAGAAGGTCAACGGTTCGATTCCGTTTGGGGGCTCCAACACAAAGGCCCCGCCCACTCGGGCGGGGCCTTTCGCATGCCCTGGTCAGTCCGCGTGGGGCTCCGGGACGCGCATCGCGAGGATCGCCATGTCGTCGGACGGGGCGTCGGAGGCGAAACGCTCCACCGCGCGCATGATGCGGGCCGCCACCGCGCCCGCCGTCAGACCCGTGCAGGTCGTGAGGACGTCGGCGAGGCCGTCGTCGCCCAGCATGCGGGTGCCCTCGCGGCGTTCGGTGACGCCGTCCGTGACACAGAGCAGGACGTCGCCCGGGTCGAGGGTGACCGTCTGCTCGTACAGCTCCAGGTCCTCGATGACACCGAGGAGGGGCTGAGGTTCGGCGGCAGGCTCGACCGTGCCGTCCTGGCGCAGGCGGAGCGGGAGCGGATGGCCGGCGCAGACCACCTTCAACTCCGCGCCGCCGTCCTCCTGCGGGCGCATCTCGCCGTACAGCAGGGTGAGGAAGCGGCTGCGGGCGCCCTCGTCGAGGATGGCGGAGTTGAGGCGCTGCAGGACCTCCGGGCCGCTGAGGCCCTCGCGGGCCAGCAGGCGCAGGGCGTGCCGGGCGAGGCCCGTGACGGCCGCCGCGTTGGGGCCCGTACCGCAGACGTCGCCGATGGCGAAGCCGTAGGCGTCGTCGCTGATGGGGAAGAGGTCGTAGAAGTCGCCGCCGACCTCGTTGCCCTCGCCCGCGGCGCGGTAGATGACGTCGACCTCCACGCCGTCCACGACGGGGAGTTCCGGAGGCAGGAGGCTGCGCTGGAGGGACTGGCTGATCGCCGTGCGCTCCGAGTACAGCCGGGCGTTGTCCAGGGCCAGGGCGGCGCGGCGGGACAGGTCCTCGGCGAGTTCGAGGATCTCCTGGCGGAAGTGGTCGTCGGTGGGCTTGCCGAGGGTGAGCATGCCGATGACGCGGTTGCGGGCGACCAGGGGCAGGACGACGGTCTCGCCGCCGACGGCGGAGGCGGTGGCGAGGGTCGGGCCGATGCCGGTGCTCAGCTGCGAGGTCGGGCCGCCGCTGAGGCCGAGGTCGCGCATGGAGGTGCGCAGCGCCGCCTGGTGGGCCATCTCCGCAGGAGCCGTCCACACGCGGGCGCCCGGGGTGGGTACCGGGTCGGGCGGGGCGATCTTCGACAGCAGGGACTTGATGCCGTCGATGAGCTCCTCGTCCTCGTGCAGGACGTAGGAGAGGTACGGGTCCGAGGCCTGGTCGGCGATCGTGTAGACCGCGCACCAGGTGGCCAGGGTCGGGACCGTCATCTGGGCCATCAGGGCCAGCGTCTGGTCGCGGTCGAGGGTGCCGGCGAGCAGGTCGGAGGCCTCGACCAGGAAGCTGAGCGAGCCGCGGCGCAGCCGCTCCAGCTCGCCGAGGCGCGCCGACTCGACGGCCAGCGCGATGCGGTCGGCCGCGAACTGGAGGCGCAGCGCCTCCTCGTTGGAGTACCGGCCGGAGGCCTCGGCCGCGACGCCGAGCGAGCCGGTGAGGCGGCCCTCGACCTTGAGCGGGACGGTGACGACCGAGCGCATGCCCGTGCTGTTGAGCAGCGGGACCGCGCCGGGGACGGCCTCCAGGTCGTCGTGGACGGCGGGCATGCGCGCCGAGCCGTAGCGGCCGGGTCCGGCCTCGACGGGGACGCGGGCGAAACGCTGGCGGGCGGAGGGCAGGCCGGTGGAGGCGCGGACCTCCAACTCCGTTTCGTCGTCGGTCGCCAGGAGCAGGAAGGCGGCGTCGGCGTCGAGCATGTCGCGGGCGCGTTCGACGGTGCGCTGGAGGAGTCCGTCGAGGTCGTCCGGGGCGGGGGAGCCGATGAACACCTCGAAGGGGTCCGTGCTCGGGCCCTCGGAGGACGGGGAGTCGGAGGCCGGCACCCGCAACGGGGTCTGCAGCACCGCGCGTTCGTGGTCGCGCACGAGGAGGCAGACCGTGGAGGGCTCGCCGTCGGCGTCGCGGACGCGCAGATGGGAGGCGTAGACCGGGGTCACCCGGCCGTTGGCGCCGCGCATGCCGTAGCTGCCCTCCCAGCGGGAGAGCTGGAGCGCCTCGGCGATGCCGGTGCTGGTGCCGGGGGTGTGCGGCCAGGCGGCGAGGTCGGTGAGCGGCTTGCCGGTGACCTGGTCGGCGGAGTAGCCGAAGAGGTCCTCGGCGTCCTCGTTCCACGACGTGACGGCGCCGGTGCGGTCGATCTGGACGACGGCGACGCGGACCCGGCCGTCGGCCAGCGGCAGCAGGGCGGCCGGGAGGGAGGGCCCGGCGGCGCGGGTGCCGACCGGACGCTCGGGCAGATGGAGGTGGAACCAGACGTTCTTCAGCGTGGGCGTGTACTCCACGCCCCAGCGGTCGGACAGGGCCGCGCACAGCTGGAGACCACGGCCGCCCTCGCGGTCGAGGCTGCCCATGTTGGCGGGGGAACCCTGGAGCGGGACCTCGCGCTCCGGATAGTGGTCGGCGACCTCGATCCGTACGCCGTCGTCGCTGCGCAGGCACACGACGTCGGCGGTCGTGCCGGCGTGGACCACGGCATTGGTCACCAGTTCGCTGGTGAGCACCACGGCGTCGTCGACGATGTCCGCATGGCCCCAGCCCTGGAGCGTGTCGCGGACGAAGGACCGGGCGCTCGCCACGGATCGTCCGACGGGCTCGAAGCTGGCGGCCGCGCGCGCGGTGATCACAGAACTCCTCGACCCTCTCTCCCCGTGCACGGCCTCATGGCCGACCGGCTCGTGCCGCTGCTGCGGCAGCCCACCCGTCGGCCCGGGATCCGGGGGCTGCTCCCCCGGGATCAGTCCGGTGGTCATTCCGGCCGCCCCTCCGATGCCCGCTCGTCTCCGTGCCACCGCCCAGACCGGACGGACCGGTGTGGCTGGACAGCCGTATGCAAGGTTACTTACCTTCGCCGTCCATCCGAATGCCGGTCTGCAGTGTTTCCGCCCAGAGGGTGTGCGGACGATGTGCGAAGCTGCCGAACTGTTATGGCCTGGTTCGGCCGGGGTGAAACACTGGGCAAGCTGCTTGTGAAGGTCCGGGCAGGTGAATGCGCGCCGAGTCGGGTGGGCAGCAGCCCTGGAAGCGGTCCGGCGCGCGCCGGACCGATCGCCCGGCAGCACGGGAAGTACCGGCAGTACGGGAAGTAAGCGGCAGGAACCGGTCCGCCGAGTGTGGGCGGCCGGGCACAGCGGTATCGGTCGACCCCTGCGGGAGGGACACAGTGGAGTCTGGCGCAGCGACGCGGACCACGAAGACGCGCGCGAAAGGCGGACAGTCCCTGAGTAACCAGGGCAAATCGCGGGGTGGCGGCGCGCGGAGCGGCAGTACGACGGTGGACACCGCCGCCCTCAACCGGCTGCTCGCGGCGCTGGTGTCCATGCGCGAGGGGAACTTCCGCAGGCGGCTCACGGTGTCCGGCGACGGCGTGATGTCGGAGATCGCGGCGGTCTTCAACGAGGTGGCCGACCGCAATCTGCACCTCACGGGTGAGCTGGCGCGGGTGCGGCGCGTGGTCGGGCGTGAGGGAAAACTCACGGAGCGGCTGGAGACCGGCGCCTGCGAGGGGTCCTGGGCGGCCGCGATCGACCACTCGAACGCGCTGGTGGACGACCTCGTACGGCCTGTCTCCGAGGTCAGCCGGGTGCTGTCGGCGGTCGCGGACGGCGATCTGTCGCCGCGCATGGAGCTGCGCACGCAGAACGACGAGGGCACCGGGCAGCCGCTGCGCGGTGAGTTCCTGAAGGTCGGCCGGACCGTGAACAACCTGGTCGACCAGCTGTCGACGTTCACGGACGAGGTCACGCGGGTGGCCAGCGAGGTCGGCACCGAGGGCAAGCTGGGCGGTCAGGCCCGGGTGCGCGGAATGTCCGGTTCGTGGAAGGACCTGACGGACTCCGTCAACACGATGGCGTACCGGCTCACCGCCCAGGTGCGGGACATCGCGCTGGTCACGACAGCCGTGGCCAAGGGTGACCTGTCCCGGAAGGTCACGGTGCACGTGGCCGGCGAGATGCTGGAGCTGAAGAACACCGTCAACACGATGGTGGACCAGCTCTCCGCGTTCTCGTCCGAGGTGACGCGCGTCGCGCGGGAGGTGGGCACCGAGGGCGCCCTGGGCGGGCAGGCGCAGGTGCCGGGCGTGGCCGGGGTGTGGAAGGAGCTGACCGACTCCGTCAACACCATGGCCGGGAACCTGACGGCCCAGGTGCGGGAGATCTCCCACGTGACGACGGCGGTGGCCAACGGCGACCTGTCGAAGAAGGTGACGGTGCCGGCCCGCGGCGAGGTCGCGCAGCTCGCCGAGACGATCAACCAGATGACCGAGACGCTGCGGATCTTCGCGGACGAGGTCACGCGCGTGGCGAACGAGACCGGTGGAGAGGGTCAGCTCGGCGGGCAGGCGAACGTGCCGGGCGCGGCCGGCATCTGGAAGGACCTGACGGACTCCGTCAACACCGTCTTCCGGAACCTGACCACGCAGGTGCGGGACATCGCCGCCGTGACGACGGCCGTGGCCAGCGGTGACCTGTCGCAGAAGGTCACGGTGGACGTGGCCGGCGAGATGCTGGAGCTGAAGAACACCGTCAACACGATGGTGGACCAGCTCTCCGCCTTCGGTGCCGAGGTCACGCGGGTGGCCCGCGAGGTCGGTGTCGAGGGCGAGCTGGGCGGGCAGGCGCAGGTGCCGGGGGCGGCGGGGACGTGGAAGGACCTGACGGACTCCGTCAACACCGCGTTCCGCAACCTCACCGGTCAGGTGAGGAACATCGCCCAGGTGACGACGGCGGTCGCCAACGGAGACCTGTCGCAGAAGGTCACCGTGGACGTCTCCGGCGAGATGCTCCAGCTGAAGAACACCGTGAACACGATGGTGGACCAGCTCTCCAGCTTCGCCGACCAGGTGACGCGAATGGCCCGGGACGTGGGCACGGAGGGGCGCCTGGGCGGTCAGGCGCGGGTCGACGGCGTGTCGGGGACCTGGAAGGAGCTGACGGACTCCGTCAACTCCATGGCCGGCAATCTGACCTCCCAGGTGCGCAACATCGCGCAGGTGACGACGGCCGTGGCACGCGGCGACCTGTCCCAGAAGATCGACGTCGACGCGCGCGGCGAGATCCTGGAGCTGAAGAACACCATCAACACGATGGTCGACCAGCTGTCGTCGTTCGCGGAGCAGGTCACGCGCGTGGCCCGCGAGGTGGGCACGGAGGGCCGTCTCGGCGGTCAGGCGCAGGTGCCCGGCGTCGCCGGTGTGTGGCGGGACCTGACCGACTCGGTGAACGGCATGGCCGGCAACCTCACCGCGCAGGTGCGCAACATCGCGCAGGTCGCCACGGCGGTGGCGCGCGGCGACCTGTCCCAGAAGATCACCGTGGACGCGCGCGGGGAGATCCTGGAGCTGAAGAACACGCTGAACACGATGGTGGACCAGCTGTCGTCGTTCGCCCAGGAGGTCACGCGCGTCGCGCGCGAGGTGGGCACCGAGGGCATCCTCGGCGGCCAGGCGGAGGTGCAGGGCGTCTCCGGCACCTGGAAGGACCTCACGCAGTCCGTGAACGGCATGGCCAACAACCTGACCATGCAGGTGCGCAACATCGCCGAGGTGACGACCGCGGTCGCCAAGGGCGACCTGTCGAAGAAGATCACCGTCGACGCCAAGGGCGAGATCCTCGAACTGGTCACCACCGTCAACACGATGGTGGACCAGCTGTCGTCCTTCGCCGAGCAGGTCACGCGGGTGGCCCGCGAGGTGGGTACGGAGGGCATCCTCGGTGGTCAGGCGAGCGTGCCCGGCGTCGTGGGTATCTGGAAGGACCTCAACGACAACGTCAACCTGATGGCCAAGAACCTCACGGTCCAGGTGCGGAACATCTCCCAGGTGGCCGCGGCCGTCGCCAACGGCGACCTGACGCGGACGGTGACGATCGAGGCGCGCGGCGAGGTCGCGCAGCTCGCCGACACCTTCAACACCATGGTGCGGACGCTGCGGTCCTTCGCCGACCAGGTGACCAAGGTGGCCCGCGAGGTGGGCACCGACGGCATCCTGGGCGGCCAGGCACAGGTGCCGGGCGTGTCGGGGACGTGGAAGGACCTCACCGAGTCGGTGAACCAGATGGCGTCGAATCTGACCGGTCAGGTGCGCAACATCGCCATGGTCACCACGGCGATCGCGAAGGGCGACCTGACCAAGAAGATCGACATCGACGCGCGCGGCGAGATCCTGGAGCTGAAGACCACCATCAACACGATGGTCGACCAGCTGTCCTCCTTCGCCGAGGAGGTCACCCGCGTCGCCCGTGAGGTGGGCACGGAAGGGCAGCTCGGCGGCCAGGCACGCGTACGCGATGTCGACGGCACCTGGCGCGACCTGACGGAGTCCGTGAACGAGATGGCCGGGAACCTCACCCGGCAGGTGCGGGCCATCGCGCGCGTGGCGACCGCGGTGACCCGCGGCGACCTGAACCTGAAGATCGACGTGGACGCCTCGGGCGAGATCTCCGAGCTGCAGGACTACATCAACAAGATGATCGCCAACCTGCGCGACACCACGATCGCCAACAAGGAGCAGGACTGGCTCAAGGGCAATCTGGCCCGGATCTCCGGCCTGATGCAGGGCCGCCGCGACCTCCAGGACGTGGCCTCGCTGATCATGAGCGAGCTGACCCCGGTGGTCTCCGCGCAGCACGGGGCGTTCTTCCTCGCGATGCCCCTGGTCGACGGGCAGGAGCAGGCGGGCGCCGAGGGCGACGCGTACGAGCTGCGCATGCTGGGGTCGTACGGCTACTCGATGGGGTCCATGCCCACCTCGTTCCGGCCGGGCGAGGCGCTGGTCGGCACGGCCGCCCAGGAGAAGCGCACGATCCTCGTGGAGAACGCGCCGAGCGGCTACCTGAAGATCTCCTCCGGGCTCGGCGAGGCGCCGCCCGCACAGGTGATCGTGCTGCCGGTGCTGTTCGAGGGGCAGGTGCTCGGCGTGATCGAGCTGGCGTCGTTCACGCCGTTCACGCACATCCAGAAGGACTTCCTGAACCAGATCGCCGAGATGATCGCGACCAGCGTCAACACCATCTCCGTGAATACCAAGACGGAGGTGCTGCTGAGCCAGTCGCAGGAGCTGACCGAGCAACTGCGGGAGCGGTCGGAGGAGTTGGAGCAGCGGCAGAAGGCGCTCCAGTCGTCCAACGCCGAACTGGAGGAGAAGGCCGAGCTGCTGGCGCAGCAGAACCGCGACATCGAGGTGAAGAACACCGAGATCGAGGAGGCGCGGCAGGTCCTGGAGGAGCGTGCCGAGCAGCTCGCGGTATCGATGCGCTACAAGAGCGAGTTCCTGGCGAACATGTCGCACGAGCTGCGCACGCCGCTCAACTCGCTGCTGATTCTGGCCAAGTTGCTCGCGGACAACGCCGACGCGAACCTGACCCCGAAGCAGGTCGAGTTCGCCGAGACGATCCACGGCGCCGGCTCCGACCTGCTCCAGCTCATCAACGACATCCTCGACCTGTCGAAGGTCGACGCGGGGAAGATGGACGTCTCCCCGACGCGCATCGCGCTCGTCCAGCTCGTGGACTACGTGGAGGCCACCTTCCGGCCGCTGAGTGCGGAGAAGGGCCTGGACCTGTCGGTGCGGGTGTCGCCCGGGCTGCCCGCCACCATGCACACCGACGAGCAGCGGCTGCTCCAGGTGCTGCGCAACCTGCTGTCCAACGCGGTGAAGTTCACCGACTCGGGCGCCGTCGAGCTGGTCATCCGGCCGGCCCGGGACGAGGTTCCGAAGGCGATCCGGGAGCAGTTGCTGGAGGCCGGTTCGATGAACGACCCGGACGCCGAGCTGATCGCGTTCTCCGTGAGCGACACGGGCATCGGGATCGCGGCCAGCAAGATGCAGGTGATCTTCGAGGCGTTCAAGCAGGCCGACGGCACCACGAGTCGCAAGTACGGCGGTACCGGCCTCGGGCTGTCCATCTCGCGGGAGATCGCGCAGCTGCTGGGCGGCGAGATCCACGCGCAGAGCGAGCCGGGCCGCGGGTCGACCTTCACGCTCTACCTGCCGCTGCACCCGAGCGAGCTGCCCCCGCACGGCTACCAGCAGCCGCTGCCGTCCGTGGAGGCCGGTGAGCTGCCGGCGCCCTCGGGTGCCGTGGCCGAGCTGCCGGGCGCCGGGGTCGAGACGCCGGCCGAGGTGAAGCCGTACCGGGACGCGCAGAACGGCGCGACAGCGCTGTTCCGGCGCCGTCGCAAGTCGGCCGCGGACACCGAGGACCGGCCCGAGGTGCGGGAGCGGCAGCCGGGCGCCGGGCAGGAGGCGGTACCGCAGGCCCACCGGGGGATCCGGTTCGGCGGGCAGAAGGTGCTGATCGTGGACGACGACATCCGCAACGTCTTCGCCCTCACCAGCGTCCTGGAGCAGCACGGACTGTCCGTGCTGTACGCCGAGAACGGGCGCGAGGGCATCGAGGTGCTGGAGCAGCACGAGGACGTGGCGGTCGTCCTGATGGACATCATGATGCCCGAGATGGACGGATACGCGACGACCACGGCGATTCGCAGGATGCCGCAGTTCGCCGGGCTGCCGATCATCGCGCTGACCGCTAAGGCGATGAAGGGCGACCGGGAGAAGGCGATCGAGTCGGGCGCCTCCGACTACGTGACCAAGCCGGTCGACCCCGACCACCTGCTGACGGTGATGCAGCAGTGGATGCGCGAGGAGTGAGCCCGGGCGAGCCCGCGGCGCCCGGTGGCGGCGGGGTCGGATGGTGGCGCGGGGCCGGACGGGAAATGATCGGCCCGTCCGGACCCCGGGCCCGTAGTACGTTCGGGCAGGGTCGCCCCGTACGTACGGGCACCTTCCGTGCGGCTCGCTCGGGCGGTGTGCGAACGTGGGGTGTGTGTAAACGGCGGGAACCTTCGGGGGCCACGCGAAGTCGCTGACCCAGCGTGCCCGAAGCCGTGTAGAAGTACGGGTTTCGGGGAACCTTCTGGTCTCCCGCCGCGTTTCTGCTACGAGCACAGTGACATCACGGTGACAGGGTGTGGCGACAGGCGGGGTGCGGCTACGATGACCGGCACAAGGACGGGCGGCGCAAGGGAGTCGTCCCCCGGGGCGGCACCCGCCGGTGCCGTGCCAAGTCCTGTGGACAGGGGAGGCCCCACGCCGGGGCGAGGAGGGCGGGCCATGGTGCAGAAGGCCAAGATCCTCCTGGTCGATGACCGGCCGGAGAATCTGCTTGCGCTGGAGGCGATCCTCTCGGCGCTCGATCAGACGCTGGTGCGGGCATCGTCCGGGGAGGAAGCGCTCAAAGCACTGCTCACGGACGACTTCGCGGTCATTCTGCTGGACGTCCAGATGCCGGGCATGGACGGATTCGAAACCGCCGCGCACATCAAGCGCCGGGAGCGGACCCGGGACATCCCGATCATCTTCCTCACGGCGATCAACCACGGCCCGCACCACACCTTCCGCGGGTACGCGGCGGGCGCGGTGGACTACATCTCCAAGCCGTTCGACCCCTGGGTGCTGCGCGCCAAGGTCTCGGTCTTCGTCGAGCTGTACATGAAGAACTGCCAGCTGCGTGAACAGGCGGCCCTGCTGCGCCTCCAGTTGGAGGGCAACGACAAGGCCGCCGTCGGCGAGGCCAAGGAACCGGCGGGGCTGCTCGCCGAGCTGTCGGCGCGGCTGGCGGCCGTGGAGGAGCAGGCGGAGGCGCTGTCCAAGCAGCTCGGCGACGAGTCGACGGACGCGGCCGCGGTGGCGACGGCCGCCCACCTGGAGCGCAAGCTCACCGGGCTGCGGCGGGCGCTGGACGCCCTGGAGCCGGGCTCGTCCGGCGGTCAGGCCGCCGTCAACTGACGCCGGGAGTGCCCCCGCTGCCCGCGAGGCTCGTCGTGGCGGGCCCGCGCGGCCGTCCGTGAAGTGGCCTCTGGGAGGGTCTGTGAGGACTTGTCAGGGGCTGTACCGGAGGCGTCAGTTCCGTCCCCATGGAGGGGCGACACGAACGGGTGAAGCGGTAGGCACACGTGTCGACCGCCGTCTCCCCCGGTAACCTCACACCCATGGCCTCACGTCCCTCCGCAGCCAAGAAGCAGCCCGCGAAGAAGGCGGCCGCTCCCGCGAAGGGTCCGGCCAAGAAGGCCGCCGCGAGGAAGGCGCCCGCGAAAAAGGCGCCCGCCAAGAAGGCCGCGGCGAAGAAGCCCGCGCCCAAACCGGCTCCGAACCCCACCGGCGGCGTGTACCGGCTGGTGCGCGCGCTCTGGCTGGGCCTCGCGCACGGAGTGGGCGCCGTCTTCCGCGGCATAGGGCAGGGCGCCAAGAACCTCGACCCGGCCCACCGCAAGGACGGCGTCGCCCTGCTGCTGCTCGGCGTCGCGCTGATCGTCGCCGCGGGCACCTGGGCCGACCTCAAGGGCCCCGTCGGCGACCTCGTCGAGATCCTCGTGACCGGCGCCTTCGGCCGGCTCGACCTGCTCGTGCCGATCCTGCTCGGCGCCATCGCCGTACGCCTGATCCGGCACCCCGAGAAGCCCGAGGCCAACGGGCGGATCGTGATCGGCCTGTCCGCGCTCGTCATCGGCGTGCTCGGCCAGGTGCACATCGCCTGCGGCTCACCGGCCCGCAGCGAGGGCATGCAGGCCATAAGGGACGCCGGCGGCCTCATCGGCTGGGGCGCGGCCACCCCGCTGTCGTACACGATGACCGACGTGCTGGCCGTGCCGCTGCTCGTGCTGCTCACCGTCTTCGGGCTGCTCGTCGTCACGGCCACCCCGGTCAACGCCATCCCGCAGCGGCTGCGGCAGCTCGGGGTGCGGCTCGGCGTGGTCCACGCCCCGGAGCCGGACGAGTTCACCGACGACGACGAGCGCTACGACGAGCAGTGGCGCGAGGCGCTGCCCGCCCGGCCCCGCAAGCGCGCCCAGCCGGCCGCCGCCGAGCCGTACGACCCCGACACGGCCGAGCAGGAGGCACTCAGCCGGCGCCGCGGCAGGCCCCGGCGGTCCGCCGTGCCCCAGCCCGAGCTGAACCGTCCGATGGACGCCGTGGACGTCGCCGCCGCTGCCGCCGCCGCGCTCGACGGCGCCGTACTGCACGGGATGCCGCCCTCGCCGCTGGTCGCCGACCTCACCCAGGGCGTGAGCACGGGGGACCGCGAGTCCACCACTGGGACGCCCACGCCGGTGCCGGCCGCGCGGCCGCAGCCGGGGAAGCTCAAGAAGGACGCCGCCAAGACCTCCGAACCGGACGCGGCGGGTGGCGCGGTCCCCGACCTCACCAAGACGCCGCTGCCCAAGGAGCGGGACCTGCCGCCGCGCGCCGAGCAGCTCCAGCTCTCCGGCGACATCACCTACTCCCTGCCGTCCCTCGACTCCCTCACGCGCGGCGGACCCGGCAAGGCGCGCAGTGCCGCCAACGACGCCATAGTCGCCTCGCTGACCACCGTCTTCACCGAGTTCAAGGTCGACGCCGCCGTCACCGGCTTCACCCGCGGCCCGACGGTGACGCGCTACGAGGTCGAGCTGGGCCCCGCCGTGAAGGTCGAGCGGATCACCGCGCTGACCAAGAACATCGCCTACGCCGTCGCCAGCCCCGACGTGCGGATCATCAGCCCCATCCCCGGCAAGTCCGCGGTCGGCATCGAGATCCCCAACACCGACCGGGAGATGGTCAACCTCGGCGACGTGCTGCGCCTCGCGGAGTCCGCCGAGGACGACGACCCGATGCTGGTCGCCTTCGGCAAGGACGTCGAGGGCGGCTACGTCATGCACTCGCTGGCGAAGATGCCGCACATGCTGGTCGCCGGTGCCACCGGCTCCGGCAAGTCGTCCTGCATCAACTGCCTGATCACCTCGATCATGATGCGGGCGACCCCGGAGGACGTCCGGATGATCCTGGTCGACCCCAAGCGCGTCGAGCTGACCGCGTACGAGGGCATCCCGCACCTGATCACGCCGATCATCACCAACCCGAAGCGGGCCGCCGAGGCGCTCCAGTGGGTCGTGCGCGAGATGGACCTGCGCTACGACGACCTCGCCGCCTACGGCTACCGGCACATCGACGACTTCAACCGCGCGGTGCGCGAGGGCAAGGCCAAGCCGCCCGAGGGCAGCGAGCGCGAACTCCAGCCGTACCCGTACCTGCTGGTGATCGTGGACGAGCTGGCCGACCTGATGATGGTCGCCCCGCGCGACGTCGAGGACGCGATCGTCAGGATCACGCAGCTCGCGCGCGCGGCCGGCATCCACCTGGTGCTCGCCACCCAGCGGCCCTCGGTGGACGTCGTCACCGGCCTGATCAAGGCCAACGTGCCCTCCCGGCTCGCCTTCGCCACCTCCTCGCTCGCCGACTCCCGGGTCATCCTCGACCAGCCCGGCGCCGAGAAGCTGATCGGCAAGGGCGACGGCCTCTTCCTGCCGATGGGCGCGAACAAGCCGACCCGCATGCAGGGCGCGTTCGTGACCGAGGAGGAGGTCGCGACCGTCGTCCAGCACTGCAAGGACCAGATGGCGCCGGTCTTCCGCGAGGACGTCACGGTCGGCACCAAGCAGAAGAAGGAGATCGACGAGGACATCGGCGACGACCTCGACCTGCTGTGCCAGGCGGCCGAGCTGGTCGTCTCCACCCAGTTCGGGTCCACCTCGATGCTCCAGCGCAAGCTGCGGGTCGGCTTCGCCAAGGCCGGGCGGCTGATGGACCTGATGGAGTCGCGGAGCATCGTCGGACCGAGCGAGGGTTCGAAGGCTCGTGACGTTCTTGTGAAGCCTGATGAGCTGGACGGCGTGCTCGCGGTGATCCGGGGGGAGTCTGAAGGGTAGGGGCGGGTAGGCGAAGGGTTCCGCCGACGATCCGCCGGCGTTTCGCCGACGATCCGCCGGCGTTTCGCCGGCGTTTCGCCGACGGAGGGTTACGGCGGCCGGGCGGCGTCACGAGGGCCGGGCGGCCGATCGTGACTCACCCGTTAGGGATCATTGAGCAACCGTTTCCCCAGGCCCTACGTCAAGTTGAGGGAAGTGACAAACAGGTAGTCCACCATCGGGGTGCCGGGCCATTCCGATGGCGTAAAGGTCGTACCGCCCGGTTGCCCCACCCGTTTGCACCCCCCCTAGACTGAACGCCCAGCACAGGCGGCTAAACGCTCGAAAGGCGCCCCCGTGTCCAACGGCAACTCCCCTGAAGACGAGCGTCCGATCGAAGACGTGTCCCACGACGCCCCTGACGACGTTTCCGAGGAAGCCCGCCCCTCCGTCGGTCACGCCCTGAAGCAGGCCCGGATCGCCGCCGGGCTGACCGTCGACGACATCACCACCGCCACCCGGGTCCGCATCGCCATCGTGCACGCCATCGAGGCGGACGACTTCGCGCCCTGCGGCGGCGACGTCTACGCGCGCGGGCACATCCGCACCCTGGCCAAGGCCGTCGGGCTCGACCCGGCCGAGCTGCTCGCGCGGTTCGACGCCGAGCACGGCGGACGCCCGGCGCCGACCCCCGCCGCGCCCCTGTTCGAGGCGGAGCGCATCCGTCCCGAGCGGCGCGGACCCAACTGGACCGCCGCCATGGTCGCCGCGATCGTCGCCGTGATCGGCTTCGTCGGCTTCACGTTCGTCAAGGGCGGCGACGACGGCGGCAACGAGGCGAGCGTCGCCGAGGGGGCCCAGCCCTCGTCCGGCGACTCCGCCTCGTCGAGCGCCAAGCCCAAGAAGCCCGCCGACCCCAAGCCGGAACCGAGCGACAGCGCCATCGCCGCCGCGCCCGCGGACAAGGTGACCGTCAAGGTCAGCGCCACCGAGGGCCGCAGCTGGATCTCCGCCCAGGACCACAACGGCCGGCTGCTCTTCGACGGACTGCTCAAGCAGGGCGACTCCAAGACCTTCCAGGACAACGAGAAGGTCAAGCTCGTCCTCGGCGACGCCGGAGCCATCCAGCTCTACGTCAACGGCAAGAAGATCGAGGACGACTTCCGGCCCGGCGCCGTCGAGCGCCTGACGTACACCAAGGGCGACCCGCAGGTCGGCTAGGGGACGCGCGGGACGAGTCCACACGGGGTTGGCCAGCATCGGCCAACCCCGTCGACGTGGGCTGTCGGCGGGACGAAGTAGTCTTGAGCCCATGCCTGAAAGCCGTACCGTCGCACTCGTCACCCTTGGCTGCGCCCGTAACGAGGTGGACTCGGAGGAGCTCGCAGGCCGTCTGGAGGCGGACGGCTGGAAGCTCGTCGACGACGCCGAGGAAGCGGACGTCGCCGTCGTGAACACGTGCGGCTTCGTCGAGGCCGCGAAGAAGGACTCCGTGGACGCCCTCCTGGAGGCCAACGACCTCAAGGGCCACGGAAGAACGCAGGCCGTCGTGGCGGTGGGCTGCATGGCCGAGCGGTACGGCAAGGAGCTGGCCGACGCCCTCCCGGAGGCCGACGGCGTCCTCGGCTTCGACGACTACGCCGACATCTCCGACCGCCTGCAGACCATCCTGAACGGCGGCATCCACGCCGCCCACACCCCGCGCGACCGGCGCAAGCTGCTGCCGATCAGCCCCGCCGAGCGGCAGGAGGCCGGAGCCGCGGTCGCCCTGCCCGGGCACGGCCCGACCGACCTCCCCGAGGGCGTCGCCCCCGCCTCCGGGCCCCGCGCGCCCCTGCGCCGCCGCCTGGACGGCTCCCCGGTCGCCTCGGTGAAGCTGGCCTCGGGCTGCGACCGGCGCTGCTCCTTCTGCGCCATCCCGTCCTTCCGCGGCTCCTTCATCTCGCGCCGCCCCAGCGACGTGCTGAACGAGACACGGTGGCTGGCCGAGCAGGGCGTCAAGGAGATCATGCTGGTCTCCGAGAACAACACCTCCTACGGCAAGGACCTCGGCGACATCCGGCTCCTGGAGTCGCTGCTGCCGAACCTGGCCGAGGTCGACGGCATCGAGCGGGTGCGGGTCAGCTACCTCCAGCCGGCCGAGATGCGCCCCGGCCTGATCGACGTGCTGACCGCCACCGAGAAGGTCGTTCCCTACTTCGACCTCTCCTTCCAGCACTCCGCGCCGAACGTGCTGCGCGCGATGCGCCGCTTCGGCGACACCGACCGCTTCCTGGAACTCCTCGACACCATCCGGAGCAAGGCACCCGAGGCGGGCGTGCGCTCCAACTTCATCGTCGGCTTCCCCGGCGAGTCCGAGGCCGACCTCGCCGAGCTGGAGCGGTTCCTCAACCACGCCCGCCTCGACGCCATCGGCGTCTTCGGATACTCCGACGAGGAGGGCACCGAGGCGGCGACCTACGGCGACAAGCTGGACGAGGACGTCGTCGCCGAGCGGTTGGCCCGCGTCTCCCGCCTGGCCGAGGAGCTGGTCTCGCAGCGGGCCGACGAGCGCGTCGGGGCGACCGTGCGGGTACTCGTCGAGTCCGTGGACCCGGCCGGCGAGGGGGACGGCGTGCGCGGCCGCGCGGAGCACCAGGCGCCGGAGACGGACGGCCAGGTGCTGCTCACGAGCGGCGCGGGCCTGAGTGTCGGTCGTATGGTCGACGCGAAGGTGGTCGGTACGGAGGGCGTCGACCTGGTGGCCGAACCGCTGCCGGGCTCGCCCGAGTGGAGTGAGGAGGCCGGCAGATGACCGGAGCCCCGGCGTCCGCGGCGGGCGGCTCCTCCAGTGCGCGCCGGGCCGGCCCGCGCGGCGCCTCGGGCGCGGCACAGGAACCGGCCGGGCGCACGACTTCGGGGGGCGCCGTGGAACGGGACGCGGGAGAGCGGCGGGGCGCCACCGAGGGTGGCGCCGGCGCGCGCGGCGGCAAGATCGCGGCGGCCGCCGTCAACCAGGCGAGCGTCTGGAACGTCGCCAATCTGCTGACGATGCTCCGGCTCCTCCTGGTGCCGGCCTTCGTCGCGCTCATGCTCGGCAACGGCGGCTACGACCCGGCCTGGCGCTCCTTCGCCTGGGCCGCCTTCGCCATCGCCATGATCACCGACCTCTTCGACGGGCACCTGGCGCGCACCTACAACCTCGTCACCGACTTCGGGAAGATCGCCGATCCCATCGCCGACAAGGCGATCATGGGCGCGGCGCTCATCTGCCTGTCCGCGCTGGACGACCTGCCGTGGTGGGTGACGGCCGTCATCCTCGGCCGGGAACTCGGGATCACCGTCCTGCGTTTCGTGGTCATCCGGTACGGCGTCATCCCCGCGAGCCGGGGCGGCAAGCTCAAGACGCTCACCCAGGGCATCGCCGTCGGCATGTACGTCCTGGCGCTGACGGGGCCGCTGGCCACCCTGAGGTTCTGGGTGATGGCGGCGGCGGTCGTCCTGACCGTCGCGACCGGCCTGGACTATGTGAAGCAGGCCATTGTGCTGCGCCGCCGGGGAATCGCCGAACGCAGAGCGGCGTTGAAGGAGACGGAAGTTTGAGTTCCACGGCCGCCGACGTGGTGCGACTACTCACGGTCAGGGGCGAGACCCTCGGGGTCGCCGAGTCACTGACGGGTGGAATGGTCGCTGCCGCGCTCACGGCGGTCCCCGGGGCGTCCAAGGCCTTCCGGGGCTCGGTCACCGCGTACGCGACGGAGCTGAAGCGGGAGCTGCTCGGCGTCGACGGCGAGCTGCTCGCGGCGCGCGGAGCGGTGGATCCGCAGGTCGCCGCCCGGATGGCGGCAGGCGTACGCACGGCGCTGGGCGCCGACTGGGGCATCGCGACGACGGGCGTCGCCGGTCCGGACCCGCAGGACGGGCAGCCCGTGGGGACGGTTTTCGTAGCCGTGGACGGGCCCTCCGGGGCCGAGCGGGGTTGCGCCGATGGCGGAAAAGTGGAGGCGCTGCGGTTGAACGGCGACCGCGCGGAAATTCGTATGGAGAGTGTACGGAGCGTACTCGCACTTCTTCTGAGGGAGCTTGCGAGCGAACAGACCGGGAATGAGCGGGCACAGGATACGGAACGGAACGGGGGGTTTTGATGTTTGCAGCCCTGAGTGAACACGACATCGCTCCCCGCACGGCCGCGGCGCGAGGCGGTACGGTGGGGCGTGAAGGATGCGGTTACACGGTCCGAGGAGGGAGCCACCGATGATTCTGCTCCGTCGCCTGCTGGGTGACGTGCTGCGTCGGCAGCGCCAACGCCAGGGCCGTACTCTGCGCGAAGTCTCCTCGTCCGCCCGAGTCTCACTCGGCTATCTCTCCGAGGTGGAGCGGGGGCAGAAGGAGGCTTCTTCCGAGCTGCTCTCCGCCATCTGCGACGCGCTGGACGTACGGATGTCCGAGCTCATGCGTGAAGTGAGCGACGAGCTCGCCCTTGCCGAGCTGGCCCGGTCCGCCGCGGCGACGCCCAGCGAGACCGTACCGGCGCCGGTACGTCCGATGCTGGGTTCCGTGTCGGTGACCGGCGTGCCACCGGAACGGGTGACCATCAAGGCGCCCGCCGAGGCAGTGGACGTCGTCGCCGCCTGAGCGTGCGAGAACGTGTGCGTGTGAGGCCCCGGCCAGGGGTCGCTCCGGAGATCCGGAGCGACGAGGCCGGGGTTTTCGCATGCCCGGGGGTGTCCGGGGTGCGGGCGTGCGGGCCCTCGGCGGTGCCGCCGCCGGTTTGCCGGTCCGTGAGGGGGCGGTCATCGTGGAGGGAGATGGCCGGGGGGCGAACCGACGGAGGCGTGGATGTACGTCGTGAAGAGCCCGTTGTCCGACGCGGACCTGAAGACCGTCTCCGAGGCGTTGCAGGGCGCTCTCGTCGACCTGGTCGACCTGTCCCTGGTGGCGAAGCAGATCCACTGGAACGTGGTCGGCCCGCGCTTCCGCTCCGTCCACCTCCAGCTGGACGAACTCGTCGGCACCGCCCGCACGCACTCGGACACCGTGGCGGAACGGGCCTCGGCGCTCGGCGTCTCCCCGGACGGGCGGGCCGCGACGGTCGCCGTCGGCAGCGGCATCGACGTGACCCCCGAGGGCTGGGTCGACGACACCACCGCCGTACAGACCGTCGTGGACGCGCTGGGCGCGGTGATCGGGCGGATGCGTGAGCGGATCGCGGCGAGCGGTGAGCCCGATCCCGTGAGTCAGGACATCTTCATCCAGATCACGGCCGATCTCGAGAAGCAGCACTGGATGTTCCAGGCCGGAAACGGATGACGCGGGATGGTGTCGGCGCGGACGGCTCGCCGGGCGGCCGCGCTGGGCCTCGGCGTGCTGTGGTGGTGGGCCGTGCTGCGCCTGGCGTTGGAGCCCGGTGCAGGGGTGCTCGAAGGGGCGGTCGCGGTCGGCGGCTGGGGGCTGAGCGTGCTGCCGGTGCACTGTGTGCCACGGCGCCGGGCCGCGGGGGCGCTGGGAGCCGGACGGTGGCGCCGGGCCCTGCGCGAGGCGCGGACGCGGGGAGCGGCCACGACCCGCCCGGACGGGCGCTGACCTTTACGGCGGGTGCTTGGGGGAGTAACGTACAACCAAATGGTTGTAGACGGAGTGGTCGATGAGGCGGCAGCGGGTACGGACCGCCTGTTCCAGGCCCTGGCCGACCTGACCCGCCGCGACATCCTGCGCCGGTGCGTGCGGGAGGACCTGTCGGTGTCACGGCTGGCCGAGGCCTATCCGATGAGCTTCGCCGCGGTGCAGAAGCACGTCGCGGTACTGGAGCGGGCCGGTCTGGTGGTCAAGGAGCGCCGCGGACGGGAGCAGCTCGTGCGGACCGATCCTGACGCCCTGGGCCGGGCCCGCCGTGCCCTGGACGAACTGGAGGCCGCCTGGCGCGGACGGGTGGAGCGGATGTCCGGTCTGCTCGCCGAGGCGCCGGAGGCCGGATCCGAAGCGCAGCAACCGACGGAAGGACAGAGCCGATGAGTGTCACCAGCCTGGACAAGGATCTCGACAACCTGACCCTCACCCTGGTCGCCGACTTCGCCGCTCCGGTGGAACGGGTGTGGCAGCTGTGGTCCGATCCCCGGCAGCTGGAGCGCTGGTGGGGACCGCCGACCTACCCGGCGACGGTGGAGGAGCACGACCTGACCCCGGGCGGGGACGTCACGTACTTCATGACCGGCCCGGAAGGCGAGAAGTTCCGCGGCTGGTGGCGGGTGGCCACGGTCGACGCCCCCAGGTCGCTGGAGTTCACCGACGGATTCGCCGACGAGGACGGGGTGCCGAACGCCGCGATGCCGACGACCGCGAACCGGGTGACGCTCACCGAGCGCGACGGCGGCACCCGCATGGAGATGCGGGCGGTCTTCGACACCCGGGAGCAGATGGAGCAGCTCATGACGATGGGCATGGCGGAGGGCCTGCGCGAGGCGGCCGGCCAGATAGACGCTCTGCTCGCCGCCTAGGGCTGGCCCGGCCTTCCTTGGCCTTCCCGCCTTCCCGGCGGCTCGCTCAGCGCCGTGTCCGGGCGCCTGTGCGGCCGCCCGGACGCGGCGCGGGCCCCGCCTGGCAGGTCGGGCACCAGTACGTCGGGCGCTCACGGGAGCCGTCGCCCTGGTCGGCCACCCGGACCGACGTGCCGCAGCGCAGGCAGGGGCGGGGCGCCCGGCCGTACACGAACAGGTCCTGGCCGCGCAGGCCCGTCGTGCGGCGGACCGGACGGTCGCGGTTGGCCTCCAGAAGCTTCTTGGCGAGCGTGGGCAGCCGCGCGGCCAGGTCGGCGGGCAGTTCGTCCACCGGCAGCCAGGGGGTGACGCCGAGCAGGAAGCACAGCTCGCTCTTGTAGACGTTGCCGATGCCGGCGAGATTGCGCTGGTCGAGCAGGGCCTCGCCGAGCGCGCGGGGCGGGTCCGCGCGCAGGTTGTCCAGGGCGCGCTGCGGGTCCCAGTCGGGGCCGAGCAGGTCGGGGCCCAGATGGCCGACGGCGCGCTGCTCGTCGGCGGTGCGCAGGATGTCCAGCACCGGGAGGCGGTAGCCGACGGCCGTGCGGTCGGCGGTGCCGAGGATCACCCTGATCTGGTGCGCCGGGCCGCCGCTCCAGCGCTGACCGGGCGCGAACACCTTCCAGGAGCCGTCCATCCGCAGGTGCGAGTGGACCGTCAGGCCGCCCTCGACACGGGTCAGCAGATGCTTGCCGCGCGGGGTGACGTCCAGGACGGTGCGGCCGGTGAGGTCGACCGTGGCGTACCGGGGGACGCGGAAGTCGCTGCGGGTCAGCACCCGGCCCGCGAGGGCGTCGTGCAGCCGTCGCGCCGCCTGCCAGACCGTGTCTCCTTCGGGCATGGCTCAAGGGTGACAGGGTCACGCCCTGATACGCAGACCGCGCGGGGTGGCGATGAACCCCGCTCCCTCCAGGAGGGGGCCGAACGGGGACGTCAGGGCCGCCGTGCCGTTGACCCGCTCCACGGTGACCGTGCCGAGGGAACCGGCGCGGGCGGCCTCCGCCAGCGCTTCGGCGGCGGCTCGCAGCCGCGGGTCCTCGGTGGGCAGCCGGTCGGGGTCGGAGGGCCACAGCAGCAGGGTCTTGCCGCCGCGCTCCATGTAGAGCGCCGGTTCGCCCTCGACGAGCACCACCAGGGAGCCGGCCTTGCGACCGGGCTTGTGCGTGGCACCGGCCGGCGGTTCGGGCCAGCCGAGGGCCGCGCCGTACGCGTTCGCCGGGTCCGCGGCGGCCAGCACGACGGCCCGCGGACCGACGGGGGTGCGGTCGCGACGGCCGGGGAAACCGGTGTCGTACCCGCCGCGCGTGCCCTCGATGCGGCCGTGCGCGCCGCCCCCGCCCGCGCCGCCCCCGCGCGGGCCGCCGGCGCCCGGCTCGGCGTAGTCGCGCGGCGAGATGTAGTCGCCCCGGGAGGGTGAACGGCCCAGCCGGTCGGGGTCGGCGAACACGTCGTCGAAGGGCGCCGGGCCGCCGGTCCCTCCCTGGCCTTTCGGGCTCAGCGAACTCCCGGGGCCCCCAGGGTTGTCGGTGGCGAAGTCGGCGAAGGGGTCCGGGGCGTCGTCGGGCCGCCCGGTGCGGCCGCGCCCGATGTCGCCGAAGGCGTCCCGGGGGTCGAAGGGGGCGAAGGGGTCGAGGGAGGAGTCGTCGGCGGGGCCGGGGGAGCCGTGAGGTCCGGCGGGGCCGACGGTCCCGGGCCGGGGCGCGGAGCCGTCGGGCCCCGGCCCGATCGCGGAGCCAACGGTCCCGCGGCGGTACGCGGAGCCGTCGCGCGGGAAGTCCTGCGGACCGGCGGGGCCGTCACCGCGCTCGCGTGCGTTCGCCACCGCGCGCAACCGGTCCACGGCGCCCTCCATGGCGAACTGCGCCGCACCGAGCCCCTCCACCACGTAACCGCGCCGGGCCTGGCCGCTCTCCTCGAACGCGGCGAGGATCCGGTAGACCGCCGAGAAGCCGCCCTCGACGCCCTCCGCGGCGACGGCGCCACGGGTCACCACGCCGTGCCGGTCGAGAAGCGTGCGGGCCAGGGCATGGGCCCGCACGGTGCCGTCGGCCTCGCGGTCGGGCAGCAGCGACCAGCGGCCCGCGACCGTCGGCGGGCCGGTGCGGGACGCCGGGCGGGCGGCGGCCGTCAACGAGCCGTACCGGCCGCGGGGCACCGCGCGCTTGGCACGGTGGGCCGTGGAACCCGCGGTGCGGCCGGAGCCCAGCAGGGAGCGCAGGGGTGCCGGCGTGTCGTTGGTCAGCCGACCGGACCAGGCCAGGTCCCACAGGGCGTCGGCCAGCTGCGGATCGGTGGCCTCCGGGTGGGTGGTGGCGCGGACCTGGTTGGCGATCTGGCGGAAGAACAAGCCGTATCCGCCCGAGAGCGCGCTCAGGACGGACTCGTGCAGGGCGGTCGTCTCCAGGGGGTGCGGGGGCGGCAGGAGCAGCGGGGCCGCGTCCGCGAGGTAGAGGGAGACCCAGCCGTCCTTGCCGGGCAGCGACCCCGCCCCGGCCCACACCACCTCGCCGGCGGCCGTCAGCTCGTCCAGCATCGCGGGGTTGTAGTGCGCCACGCGGGAGGGCAGCACCAGCTTCTCCAGGGCGGAGGCGGGCACGGAGGCGCCCTGCAACTGCTCGACGGCGCGGACCAGCCCGTCGACGCCGCGCAGCGTGTGCCCCTTGCCGATGTGCTGCCACTGGGGGAGGAACTGGCCGAGCGCGGCCGGTGCCACCGGCTCCAGCTCGTGCCGGAGCGCGGCCAGGGACCGGCGGCGCAGCCTGCGCAGGACGGTCGCGTCGCACCACTCCTGGCCGATGCCGGCCGGATGGAACTCGCCCTGCACGACCCGCCCCGACCCCGCGAGCCGCTGGAGTGCGCCCTCGGTGACCGCCACGCCCAGACCGAAGCGGGCCGCCGCGGTGACCGACGTGAAGGGGCCGTGGGTGCGGGCATGGCGGGCCAGGAGGTCGCCGAGCGGGTCCTTGACCGGCTCGGTGAAGGCCTCCGGCACACCGACGGGCAGCGCCGTGCCCAGCGCGTCGCGCAGCCGGCCCGCGTCCTCGATCGCCGCCCAGTGGTCGGCGCCGGCGATCCGCACCCTGATCGCGCGGCGGGCCGCGGCCAGCTCGGGCGCCCACTGCGGCTCGGCTCCGCGCTCGGCCAGCTCCGCGTCCGTCAGCGGACCGAGCACCCGCAGCAGGTCGGCGACGCCCTCGGGATCCTTGATGCGGCGGTCCTCGGTGAGCCACTGCAGCTCGCGCTCCAGCTCGGTGAGCACCTCCGCGTCGAGCAGCTCGCGCAGCTCCGCCTGGCCGAGCAGCTCCGCCAGCAGCCGCGAGTCCAGGGACAGCGCGGCGGCCCGGCGCTCGGCGAGCGGCGAGTCCCCCTCGTACAGGAACTGGGCGACGTAGCCGAAGAGCAGGGAGCGGGCGAACGGCGACGGCTCCGGGGTGGTGACCTCGACCAGGCGGACCTTGCGGGCCTCCACGTCGCCCATCAGCTCGACCAGGCCGGGGACGTCGAAGACGTCCTGGAGGCACTCGCGGACCGCCTCCAGGACGATCGGGAACGAGCCGTACTCGCTCGCCACCTCCAGCAGCTGCGCGGCGCGCTGGCGCTGCTGCCACAGCGGGGTGCGCCTGCCGGGGCTGCGGCGGGGCAGCAGCAGCGCACGGGCCGCGCACTCGCGGAAGCGGGACGCGAACAGGGCCGAGCCGCCCACCTGATCGGTGACGACCCGGTCGACCTCGCCCTTGTCGAAGACGACGTCGGCCGCGCCGACCGGCGCCTTCTCCGCGTCGTACTCGAGACCCGGCTTCGCGGGGTCCTGGTCGAGGAAGTCCAGGCCCATCAGGTCGGCGTCCGGCAGGCGCAGCACGATGCCGTCGTCGG
Source organism: Streptomyces sp. NPDC059906 (assembly GCF_042730645.1). Lineage (NCBI taxonomy): Bacteria > Bacillati > Actinomycetota > Actinomycetes > Kitasatosporales > Streptomycetaceae > Streptomyces > Streptomyces sp. NPDC059906. The sequence goes on along the minus strand of NZ_JBHWKU010000030.1, from coordinate 72,727 downwards.
CGTGCATGACCTGGGCGTCCATGCCGTAGCGCTCGGACAGGCGGGCGCCCAGGGCGAGGGCCCAGGGGGCGTGGACCTGGGCGCCGAAGGGGGAGTGGACCACGACCCGCCAGTCGCCCAGCTCGTCCCGGAAGCGCTCGACGACGATGGTGCGGTCGTCGGGGACGTGGCCGCATGCCTCACGCTGTTCGTCGAGGTACGCCAGCACGTTGTCCGCGGCCCAGGCGTCCAGACCGGCGGTGACCAGGCGCAGCCGGGCGTCCTCCTTGGACAGGGAGCCGACCTCGCGCAGGAACGCGCCCAGCGCGCGGCCCAGCTCCAGGGGTCGGCCCAGCTGGTCGCCCTTCCAGAACGGCAGCCTGCCCGGCACCCCCGGCGCCGGGGAGACCAGGACCCGGTCGCGGGTGATGTCCTCGATCCGCCAGGAGCTGGTGCCGAGCGTGAAGACGTCGCCCACGCGGGACTCGTACACCATCTCCTCGTCCAGCTCGCCGACCCGGCCGCCGCCCTTCTTCGGGTCGGCACCGGCCAGGAACACCCCGAAGAGCCCGCGGTCGGGAATCGTGCCCCCGGACGTCACGGCGAGCCGCTGCGCCCCCGGGCGGCCGGTGACCGTGCCGGCGATCCGGTCCCAGACCACGCGCGGGCGCAGCTCGGCGAAGGCGTCGGAGGGGTAGCGGCCCGCGAGCATGTCCAGGACGGCCGTGAAGGCAGACTCCGGGAGAGAGGCGAACGGGGCGGCCCGGCGGACGGTGGCCAGGAGGTCGTCGACCTGCCAGGTGTCCAGCGCGGTCATCGCCACCAGCTGCTGGGCCAGCACGTCCAGTGGGTTGGCGGGGATCCGCAGGGCCTCGATGGCGCCGCTGCGCATCCGCTCGGTGACCACGGCGGACTGCACCAGGTCGCCGCGGTACTTGGGGAACACCACACCCGTGGAGACCGCGCCGACCTGGTGGCCCGCGCGCCCCACGCGCTGCAGGCCGGAGGCGACGGAGGGCGGCGACTCGACCTGGACCACCAGGTCGACGGCGCCCATGTCGATGCCCAGCTCCAGGCTGGAGGTCGCGACGACGGCGGGCAGCCGCCCCGCCTTGAGGTCCTCCTCGACCAGGGCGCGCTGCTCCTTGGAGACCGAGCCGTGGTGGGCGCGGGCGATCACGGGCGGGGCGCCCTGGGCGGCGCCCGAGCCGCCCATCAGCTCGGCGGGGGAGTGGTGCTCGTCCAGGGGCTCGCCGGTCGCGCGCTCGTACGCGATCTCGTTGAGCCGGTTGCACAGGCGCTCGGCCAGCCGCCGGGAGTTGGCGAAGACGATCGTGGAGCGGTGCGACTGGACCAGATCGGTGATCCGCTCCTCGACGTGCGGCCAGATCGACGGGCGCTCCGCCCCCTCGTTGCCGTCCGCGACCGGGGAGCCGCCCAGCTCGCCGAGGTCCTCGACGGGGACGACGACGGACAGGTCGAACTCCTTGCCCGACTCCGGCTGGACGATCTCGACCCGGCCGCGCGGGGCGAGGAACCGGGCGACCTCGTCCACCGGGCGGACCGTCGCCGACAGGCCGATACGGCGGGCCGGCTTCGGCAGCAGCTCGTCCAGCCGCTCCAGGGTGAGCGCGAGATGGGCGCCGCGCTTGGTGCCCGCGACCGCGTGCACCTCGTCCAGGATCACCGTCTCGATGCCGGTCAGCGCGTCGCGCGTGGCCGACGTCAGCATCAGGAAGAGGGACTCCGGGGTGGTGATCAGGATGTCCGGCGGCCGGGTGGACAGGGCGCGGCGCTCGGCGGCCGGGGTGTCGCCCGAACGGATGCCGACCTTGACCTCGGGCTCGGGCAGGCCGAGGCGCACGGACTCCTGGCGGATGCCGGTCAGCGGGCTGCGGAGATTGCGCTCGACGTCGACGGCCAGGGCCTTCAGCGGTGAGACGTACAGGACGCGGCAGCGCTTCTTGGGGTCGGCGGGCGGGGGAGTCGAGGTCAGCTGGTCCAGCGCGGCGAGGAAGGCGGCCAGCGTCTTGCCGGAACCGGTGGGGGCGACCACCAGGACGTCCGAGCCCTGCGAGATGGCCTGCCACGCGCCCGCCTGCGCGGAGGTGGGCGCGGAGAAGGCCCCCGTGAACCAGCCGCGGGTCGCGGGCGAGAAGCCGTCCAGGGCTCGGTGTGCGGAGCTGACCATGGCTCCATCGTGCACCCGACCACTGACAATCGGCCCGGCCCGGGGGCTGGGCCGGGAGCGAGGACCAGGGCCCGGTGTCCGAGGGGCCGCCGGAGTCCGCTGCGGGTGACGGAGAATGGGGGCATGGCGGGAACGGGCGAGCGGGCACGGCACTGGCGCTATGCCGAGTTGCCCGACGTCGACCTGCTCCGCGCCCAGTACATACGCAAGACCTTCGTGCGCCACACGCACGAGCACTTCGTCATCGCCGCCATCGCCGACGGTGTGGAGGTCTTCCACCACGGCGGGAGCGACCAGTACGCCGGGGCCGGCTCCCTCGCCCTGGTCAACCCGGACACCCCGCACACGGGGCGGGCCGGGGTGCCGGAGGGGTGGCGGTACGGGGCCGTCTACCCGGCGCCCGAGCTGATGGCCGGGATCGCGGCGGAGACGACGACGCTGCGCGGGACGCCGGGGTTCGTCCGGCCGGTGCTCGACGACCCGTACACCGTCGAGCTGGTGCACCGCGTGCTGCGGGCCGCCGACGACGGGAACGCGCTCGCCGCCGACACTCTGCTGCGGGTGGCCGTGACCCGGCTGCTGCGGCTGAACGGCGGTCCGCTGCCCCGGCGCCGGGTGCGTACCGCCGGGGCGAGTACGGCGGCACGCGCGCGTGCCGTGCTGGAGGAACGGATGGCCGATCCGCCGAGCCTGGAGCGGCTCGCCGAGGAACTCGGGAGCAGCCCGTTCGCGCTGTTGCGGGCCTTCCGGGACGCCTACGGGATGCCGCCCCACACCTGGCTGACGGACGCCCGGGTGCGTCGGGCGCGGCGGCTGCTGGACACCGGGACCTCCCCGGCCGAGGCCGCGATCGCCGTCGGGTTCACCGACCAGCCTCACCTGAACCGGCACTTCGCGCGGATCGTCGGTGTGCCGCCCGGTTCCTACCAGCGCGAGCGCAAGAACGTACAAGACGCGCGGCGGGAGCTGCTCCTACCGTTCGAGGCGTGACAGAACAGACAGCCCTTCCCGACGCTCCCGACACGGGAGGCGCCGGTGCCAAGCCGGACGCCGCCGTCGTACGGGACGCCCTCGGGGTCGGAGTCGCCGTCGGACTGTCGGGGTTCGCCTTCGGGGTGACCTCGGCCGGCAGCGGACTCACCCTGGCCCAGACCTGCGCCCTCAGCCTTCTGGTGTTCACCGGGGCGTCCCAGTTCGCGCTCGTCGGCGCGCTCGCGGCAGGCGGAAACCCGCTCACCGCGGCCGCGGGGGCCTTCTTCCTGGGCGTCCGCAACGCCTTCTACGGGCTGCGCCTGTCGCAGTTGCTGGCCCTTCCGCGCGCGGTGCGGCCGTTCGCCGCGCAGTGGGTCATCGACGAGACGACGGCCGTGGCGCTCGCACAGCCCACGCGGCGCGGCGTCCGGATCGGCTTCACCGTCACCGGGCTCACGCTGTACGTCCTGTGGAACCTCACCACCCTGCTCGGCGCGCTGGGCGCCGAGGCCATCGGGGACACCGACGCCTGGGGCCTCGACGCGGCCGGTCCGGCGGTCTTCCTCGCGCTGCTCGCGCCGATGCTGAAGAACACCACGGAGCGCGCGGTCGCCGCCCTGGCCGTCCTCCTGGGGCTCGGTCTGCTGCCCGTGCTGCCCGCCGGCGTGCCCGTCCTGGTGGCCGCGCTCGCGGCGCCGCTCGTCCTGTGGGCGCGCGGACGCCGCGCGGGTGACGCCGAGGACGGTGCGGTCCGCGGTGCCGCCGAGGGGGAGGACGGGCGATGAGCGTGTGGATCGCGATCGGCGTGACCGCCGTGGGCTGCTACGCGGTCAAGCTCCTCGGGCTGCTGGTGCCCGCGGGCGCCCTGGAACGGCCCCTGGTCCGGCGGCTCGCCGCGCTGCTGCCCGTGGCCCTCCTCGCGGCGCTCACCGCCCAGCAGACCTTCGCCGACGGGCAGCAGCTCGTGCTGGACGCGCGGGCCGCCGGAGTCGCCGCGGCCGCCGTCGCGCTGCTGCTGCGCGCACCGTTCCTGCTCGTCGTCGCGGCGGCCGTGGTGGTCACCGCGGGCGTACGGGCCATGGGCGGCTGAGCCGGCGGGTCAGCCCAGAGGACGGCCGTACGCCCGGAGGGTGCGCAGGGCATCGAGCGTCACCCGGCCGCGGGCCTCCAGCGCCGGGGCGGGGGCCCACCGGCGTCGGCGCACGGGCCAGCCGCCGTCGTCCTCCTGCCCGGCCGCGAGGAAGTCGAGGGAACGGGCCATCTCGTCGTCCGTGAACCACGCGCGCGCGAGCGAACGCGGATCCCTCGCGTAGTCGTGCGGGAAGTGGTGCTCGCCGGGGGCGTGGCCCGGAGGGACCGGACCGGCGTCGAGATCGTCCGGGTCCAGCACGGCGAGCCGCTGCTCGCGCACCAGGCGGCCCAGCCGGTCGGCCGCGGCCCGCGCGCGCGGCCGGTCCGGAGCCGTGTCCAGGAAGGCCACGGCCGCCCGGGCCTCGTACGGGTGCGGGGACACCAGCGACTCGGCCGCCTGCCAGCAGAAGTCCGTGGCCCGGAACAGCCACGCGTGCCAGACCTCGTTGCGGTGCAGCAGGCCGACCACCGGCCCGGTGACGAGCAGCTCGCCCGGAGGGTCGGCCACGACCGGCAGGAAGGGCGCGGCCGGTGCCCCGTCCCGGCCCGCACGGGTCACCGGCAGGGCACCGTCCGGGGTGGACACGGCGGTCAGATAGCGGCAGACCCGTTCGGCCCGCTGCCCGCCGCAGCGGCCGACGGCGTCCAGGACGCGCAGCGCGTGCGCGGTGTGCAGCGGCTGACTGGCCGGGCCGCGCAGATCGGGCTCCAGCGCGTGGCCGTACCCGCCGTCCTCGTTGCGGTAGGCCTCCAGCGCGGTCTCCACCGGGCCGGGGTCCCCGCCGCGGAAGTCGTACGCGAACAGCCGCTGCTCCAGTACGCGCGCGGTGAGCCAGACGAAGTGCTCCGCGCGCGCGAGCGGTGAGCGCGGGCCCTGGGCGCGGGGGGACGCGGGCGGTGGGATCGCGGGGAGGGGGGACGCTCCGGTTTCGGCCATGGGACAGACCGTAGGCCGAAAGGCGGTTCCGGCAGGTGGTCCCGGCTCGGGGCCCACTCTCAGGGGCGGGATACTGGGGGCATGCGGTTGACGGTCTTCTGGGAGCGGATGACGGATCACTTCGGTCCGGGGTACACCGACACCTTCGCGCGCGATCACGTGATGGCGGAGCTGGGCGGGCGTACGGTGCACGAGGCGCTGGACGCCGGCTGGGACGCGAAGGACGTGTGGCGCGTGGTGTGCACCGTCATGAACGTGCCGCGGGAACAGCGGTGACGGTTCACGAAGATCGCCGTACCGGGCTCCCCTGTCGGTGGCGTGGGCGAGACTTGCTCCGTGGCATCCACTGACGAGACCGGGCAGGCCGCCCGGCACGCACCCCCGGCGGGCACCGCGCCGCCCGCCGGCCCGCCGGCCCCCGGCTCCGGAGCGGGGCCGGGCGCCCGCATGCCGCGCTGGCTGCCGCGCGCCATGGTGCTGGCCCTCGCACTCATCGCCGCCTTCCAGCTGGGCAGCTGGGCCTTCCACCAGCTCACCGGGCTGCTGATCAACGTCCTCATCGCGTTCTTCCTGGCCCTGGCCATCGAACCCGCGGTGAGCTGGATGGCCGGGCGCGGCATGCGCCGTGGATTCGCCGCCTTCCTCGTCTTCCTCGCCGTGCTGATCGCCGCCGCGGGGTTCGTCACCCTGCTCGGCTCCATGCTCGCGGGCCAGATCGTCAAGATGGTCGAGGAGTTCCCGGACTACCTCGACTCCGTCATCAACTGGGTCAACGGCCACTTCCACACCGAGCTGAGACGGGTCGACATCCAGGAGGGACTGCTCCGCTCCGACTGGCTGCGCAACTACGTGCAGAACAGCGCGACGGGCGTCCTGGACGTGTCGGCCCAGGTCCTCGGCGGCCTCTTCCAGCTGCTGACGGTGCTGCTGTTCTCGTTCTACTTCGCCGCCGACGGTCCCCGGCTGCGCCGCGGGCTCTGCTCCGTCCTGCCGCCCGCCCGCCAGGCGGAGGTCCTGCGCGCGTGGGAGATCGCCGTGGACAAGACCGGCGGCTACCTGTACTCACGCGGGTTGATGGCGCTGATCTCCGGCGTCGCGCACTACATCCTCCTGGAGATCCTCGAGGTGCCCTACGCGCCCGCGCTCGCCGTGTGGGTCGGTCTGGTGTCGCAGTTCATCCCGACCATCGGCACCTATCTCGCGGGCGCCCTGCCCATGCTGATCGCGTTCACGGTCAACCCCTGGTACGCGCTGTGGGTGCTGATCTTCGTGGTGATCTACCAGCAGTTCGAGAACTACGTGCTGCAGCCCAAGCTGACGTCGAAGACCGTGGACATCCACCCCGCGGTCGCCTTCGGCTCCGTCATCGCGGGCACCGCCCTCCTCGGCGCCGTCGGCGCGCTGATCGCCATCCCGGCGGTCGCCACGCTGCAGGCGTTCCTCGGCGCGTACGTCAAGCGCTACGACGTCACGGACGATCCCCGCGTCCACGGGCGCAGGGACCGCCGGTCGGTGTCCGGGACGTCCACGCGGCTGCGCAAACTGTGGGCCCGGCGCCCGGAGCAGGGGCGCCCGGGAACGGAGGGCACGGAAGGCACGGAAGGCCCCGGGGACGGTGGCTCCTCCTGAGGCGCGGCGCACCCTCCTGAGGGGCGCCCGCGGGCTCAGTAGGTGAGACCGGCCCACACACCGGCGCCGGCGACGGCGGCCGCGTAGCAGCACACCGCCCCCGGTCACCACCCGCCGGCGCACGGTCCCGCTCCACGGGGTGAGCGCCAGCAGGCGGGCCAGCACCGGCAGTACCAGCACGGCGTGCAGGGACACGCCGTGCAGCGGCTTGAGCCACGCCGTGGAGTGGTAGGCGGCCTCCTGGTGACCGGTGCGGGTGAGCACCACACCGCGCGCGATCATCGCGGCGCCCGAGGCGAGCCCGACGAGCAGCACCGCGAAACCGGAGCGCACCGCCAGGGCCATCCCCGCCGGTCCTGTGGGACGACGGAGGAAGGAGGCGAGGGCGAACGCGGTGAGCAGCACGACCAGGACACCGCCGCCCACCGCGAGCGTCATGGACACGGTGGTGTCGAAGGGCGTCTCCATGTTGAGGTGCGAGGGCACCCCGCGCCATGCCTGGAGGGTGATCCCGCCCACCTCGACGACGCAGTCGGCCGCGAACACCGCGAGCAGCGCCGCGCGCGCTCGCGGCCGCAGGTCCAGGTACGAGGTGACCCAGGTGACCGCGATCAGCGTCACCCCGAAGGACAGCCCGAACGTCACCGGCTTCCGCCAGGACACCGGCCCGCCCCAGGGCCCGCCGTCCACCGCGAACACCAATAGGTGCGCGAGGCCGGAGAGGAGCAGCACTAGGCCCGTCGCGCGGCACAGGCGCGGTACGGGAGAGCGATCGGTGGGGGCGGTCTGCATGGGAGGAGCCTGGCAACGGCCGCCCGCCCCCGTCGTCGTCCCGCCGGAGGCACCCGCCGTACGCCGACGGGAGCAGGGTCAGCCCTGCGGTTCCTGCGGCTTGGCGTCGATCTCCCGCAGGTTGCGGTCCTCGAACCCGGTGCGGGTCTCGGTGCGGTGACCGCGGGCGATGTAGTCCCGCACCACCGCCTCGACGGCGTCCTGGGGTGAGCCGATACCGGCCAGGACCATCACCTCCACCACGAGTTCGGCGTCGAGATCGATGGTGATCCTGGCCATGGTGTCCCCTCTCCGACCTTTCCCGGTGGGCATCCGCATCCAACCACCCGGCTCGCCGGCCCAGGGGACGTACGCTCGGAAGTGCCGCGTGGTGCGCTTGACACGAAAATCGAACATCCATTCTTATGGAAGCTCGGGCAGGGCTCGTGACGGGTGATTCGAGTGGGTTCGGGTTGAAATGCACCCGGGTTATCCACAGGCCGGACCCGCATCGGGGCCCATTGTCAGTGGCAGGCATTAGCGTCTTTGACGTGAAGCGATCGAATCAAGCAAACCGGGTGGAACCCATGGCAGGAACCGACCGCGAGAAGGCCCTCGACGCCGCGCTCGCACAGATTGAACGGCAGTTCGGCAAGGGCGCGGTCATGCGCATGGGTGACCGGACCAACGAGCCCATCGAGGTCATCCCGACCGGCTCGACCGCGCTCGACGTGGCCCTCGGCGTCGGAGGCATCCCGCGCGGCCGTGTCGTGGAGGTCTACGGCCCCGAGTCCTCGGGCAAGACGACCCTGACCCTGCACGCGGTGGCGAACGCGCAGAAGGCCGGCGGTCAGGTCGCGTTCGTGGACGCCGAGCACGCCCTCGACCCCGAGTACGCCAAGAAGCTCGGCGTCGACATCGACAACCTGATCCTGTCCCAGCCGGACAACGGCGAGCAGGCCCTGGAGATCGTGGACATGCTGGTCCGCTCCGGCGCCCTCGACCTCATCGTCATCGACTCCGTCGCCGCGCTCGTCCCGCGCGCGGAGATCGAGGGCGAGATGGGCGACAGCCACGTCGGTCTGCAGGCCCGACTGATGAGCCAGGCCCTGCGGAAGATCACCAGCGCGCTCAACCAGTCCAAGACCACCGCGATCTTCATCAACCAGCTCCGCGAGAAGATCGGCGTGATGTTCGGCTCCCCGGAGACCACGACCGGTGGCCGGGCGCTGAAGTTCTACGCCTCGGTGCGACTCGACATCCGGCGCATCGAGACGCTGAAGGACGGCACCGACGCGGTCGGCAACCGCACCCGCGTCAAGGTCGTCAAGAACAAGGTCGCGCCGCCGTTCAAGCAGGCCGAGTTCGACATCCTCTACGGCCAGGGCATCAGCCGCGAGGGCGGCCTGATCGACATGGGCGTGGAGAACGGCTTCGTCCGCAAGGCCGGCGCCTGGTACACGTACGAGGGCGACCAGCTCGGCCAGGGCAAGGAGAACGCGCGCAACTTCCTGAAGGACAACCCCGACCTGGCCAACGAGATCGAGAAGAAGATCAAGGAGAAGCTGGGCGTCGGCGTGCGCCCCGAGGAGTCGGCCACCGAGCCCGGCGCGGACGCCGCCTCCGCAGCCCCGGCCGACGCCGCACCGGCGGTGCCCGCACCGACGACCGCCAAGGCCACCAAGTCCAAGGCCGCGGCAGCCAAGAGCTGACCCGTGACCCGACGAACCGACTGGGCCGAGTACACGAGCGGCTCCGCCGGGGCGGGCGACGCCGCGTACGGGGCGGCTGCGGCCCCGTACGAGACGGACCCCTCCGCCGCCGGTCCCCGCGAGGACAGCGCGGCACACCACGGTGACGGCGAGGCGCGCCACGGTGACGGCGAGGCGCGCCACGGTGACGGCGAGGCGCGCCGCTCAAGCGGACGGAGCCGTGGAGCGGGCGGCACGCGCGGGCGCCGAGGGCGCGAGCGTACGGAGCCGTCCGCCGAGGACGGAGGTGCCACTTCCTCGTCGAGGGCCGAGAAGGGGGAGCCTCCGCGGGACCCGGTGGAGCAGGCACGGGCGATCTGTCTGCGCCTGCTCACCGGGACCCCGCGCACCCGCAGACAGCTGGCCGACGCCCTGCGCAAGCGGGAGATCCCCGACGAGGCCGCAGAGGAGGTGCTGTCCAGGTTCGAGGAGGTCGGCCTGATCAACGACGGCGCCTTCGCCCAGGCCTGGGTGGAGTCCCGGCACCACGGGCGAGGGCTGGCCAGACGCGCCCTCGCCAGGGAACTGCGCACCAAGGGCGTCGAGGCGACGCTCATCGACGTGGCGGTGTCCCAACTGGACACCGAGCAGGAGGAGGAGACCGCGCGCGACCTGGTCGCCCGCAAGCTGCGCGCCACCCGGGGCCTCGACCGCGACAAGAGACTGCGCCGCCTCGCCGGCCTGCTGGCCCGCAAGGGCTACCCCGAGGGCATGGCCCTGCGGGTGGTCCGCCAGGCGCTGGAGGAGGAGGGCGAGGACACGGAACACCTCGGCGACGAGGGGTTCTGAGCAGGCGTGAGGCCCGAGGGCGCTTCGAGGCGGGCCGGGAAGGCCGGCCAGGCGCAGACCGCGCAGGATTACCTTGCGCTCCCGGAAGGGTGAACGCTCGCCGCACGGCGGTACCGTCTGCGCCGTCGCGTGGCCGCAGGAGCCGCGGCCACCGTGCGTACACCGCCGCCGGGAGACCGGCGGCGGACGGACCCGCGCGGACACCCCTTCCAGCACGCCCCGAAAGGCGGCCCCGCCATGCACACGCCCGCCCGCCGCCGAAGAGCCGCCTGCCTTCTGCTCCTCGGCACCGGCCTGTTGCTGAGCGGCTGCGGCCTCTACCCGGCCGACTCCGGTTCATCCGGTTCGGCAGACGACGGACCGCTCACCCTCGGATTCGTCAACGGCGGCGACAGCCGGTTCCACACCTGTCTCCAGCGGTCCGTGGAGATCGCCGCCAAGAACAACTTCGCGAGGCTGGTCACCGCGAACTCCCGGCAGGACGCCGCGACCGAGCTGAACAACATCGAGGACATGATCGCGCGTGAGGTCGACGCGATCATCCTCCAGACCGTCGACACGGACGCGCTGGAACGCGACATCGAGAGGGCCGAGGAGGCGGACATCCCCGTCTTCCTGACCTCCGTGGGCACCGACCCGGACACCATCCTGGGGGCGGTGGTGGTCGACCTGGAGGCCGTCGGACGGCTCGACGCCCAGTGGGTCGCCGACGACGCGGCGGGCCGGGACGTGCAGGTCGCCGTCATCGCGGGGGCGCCGGGCGCCGCCTCCGACCTGCTCACCGACGGCTTCACGGCGGCCCTGCCCGCCAACGCCGAGGTGGTCGCCGAGGAGCCCGGCATGTTCGACGCCGGCCGGGCCGGAGAGATCGCCGCCACCATGGCGCGGGCCCACCCCGGCCTGGACTACGCCTTCGTCGCCAACGAGCAGATGGCCTTCGCCGCCCGCGAGGCCTTCGACGCGGCCGGAGCCGACCGGGTCAGGATCGTGACGGTCAACGGCACCGACGAGGCCCTGGACGCGCTGAAGGACGGACGTTTCTCCGCGACGGTGTCCAACTCGGCCGGGAACACCGGTGAACTGGCCGTCCGCAACACCATCGCCCTGCTGCGGGACAGGAAGGCGAAGAAGATCGACCAGACCCCGATCCGCCTGGTCACCAAGGGCAACGCGGACACGGCACCCCTGTACTGCCCCGCCGACTACTGACCCCGTGCGGCCACCGGGAGGCCCGCCGACCGCCAGGCCTGGAAGCCGCCGATCAGGTCGGTGGCCCGGTGCAGTCCCAGACGGTGCAGTGACTCCGCAGCCAGACTGGAGGCGTAGCCCTCGTCGCACACCACGACCACCCGCACCTCGTGGTCCGTCGCCTCGGGGACGCGGTGGCTGCCCAGCGGGTCCAGCCGCCACTCCAGTTCGTTGCGCTCGATCACCAGCGCGCCGGGAATCACACCGTCCCGCTCGCGCAGGGCGGCGTACCGGATGTCGACCAGCAGCGCCGTGCCCGCCTCGGCGGCGTCGTACGCCTCGTCCGGCGCGATCCGCCGATACCCGGCGCGTACCCGCTCCAGCAGGGCGTCGATTCCGGTGGGCCCGCTCACTGCCAGTCCTGCGGGCGCTCGACCTGCTCCAGGCGCAGGGTCTGTCCGCTGCGGCTGTAGCGGCGGATCTGCGGCAGGGGCGGGTAGTAGGCGTGCACGGACACCGCGTGGCGGTCGGACGACTCGTTGAGGACCTCGTGCACGTGGTGCCGGCCGAAGGCGCGCCCCTTGCCGACGGTGAGCCGGCGTTCCCGGTCCACACCGTCGTTGAGTTCGAGGGTCTTCCAGCCGTCGGTGGGCAGGCGGGCGGCGAGCGCGTTCTCCTTGAGCTCGCCCGCGGCCGTGACGAAGGCGCCCACGGAGTCGGCGTGATCGTGCCAACCGGTGCCCGTGCCGGGCGGCCAGCCGATCAGCCAGGCCTCGCTGCCACCCGGTCCGGCCAGCCGCATCCAGGTGCGGCCCTCGGGGTCGAGCGGCAGGGAGGCGATCAGTTCGGCGTCGGCCGCCGCCCGCCGTACGAAGTCGAGGAGTTGGGCCTGCGTCGGGGCGGACGTGGACGCGGACGTTGGAGAAGGGGAGGCAGGAGAAACGGAGGAGAAGGACACGGGTACCGTCCTGGGAGTTCGCGAGGGAGCGCGCGGCGGCACGTCGACCGGCGGCACGCGCGAAGGAAAGGGGAGGCGAATTCAGCAGGACGGACGACACACGCAGCCCGCATAGCGGACGAGGTCCATATGGACCCTCCGCCACAGGCGCACACAGGTGTCGGTCACGATCCGGAGTAGACCATGACGGTGCGGGCCGGTCAACTCAGCGTCACCATGCGGACAGCGGCCCCAGCCCCCAGGGCTCGACGCGACCGCTCAACGCGAACCGGCGGCGGCCCCCGCCCCCTCCTCGGCCTCGGTCGTCGCCGCCCTGGCCGTCGCCCCGCCCAGCGCGCTCTCGGCAGCCGCGTAGAGGTCGGCCGGGCGCACCCCGTTCAGCGCCGTGACCAGGTGGCCGTCGGGCCGCACGAGCAGCACCGTGTGGGCCGCGGCACCCGGGTAGCTCTCGGCGACCAGCAGCTCGGCGTGGTGGGGCAGCGCCGTCACCGCGGCCGCCAGCCGGGGCATGATCCCGGCCGTCACCCAGTGCTTGCGGTCCCACACCCCGGTGCCCGGCGCGATCAGTACCACCAGCAGCGCCCCGCGCCCCAGCCGGTCGCGCAGCCGTACGAAGGTGCCGTCCTCCGCCGTGACCCGCACATCGGTGACGGGTGTCCCCGGCGGTGTGCCCACGGACACCTCCCCGCCGAGGTCCTCGGGCGCGAGCGGCGAGTCGGCGTACGTCCCCTGCGCGCCCAGCGTGCCGCGGCCGAGGTGACCGTCCGTCAGCAGCGCGTCGTTGCCGCGGGCGGAGCCGGGCACGTAGGAGCGCAGTCCGCCGCCGCCGCGCACCAGCGGGAGCAACTGGTCGGCGGCGCGCAGCCGAGCGGAGATCGCCGCCCGCCGTTCCCGCTGGTAGCTGTCGAGCAGCGCCTCGCGGGGCCCGTGGTGCCAGACCAGGGCCAGTTTCCAGGCGAGGTTGTCGGCGTCCAGCAGCCCCTCCTCCAGGCCCTGCGTGCCCAGCGCGCCCAGCAGGTGCGCCGCGTCCCCGGCCAGCAGCACGCGGCCCACCCGCCAGCGGCGGGCGAGGCGGTGGTGGACCGTGTGGACGCCGGTGTCGAGGAGTTCGTAAGCCGGGGTCGAACCGTCGGCCGCCCAGCCGGTGAGAGTCTCGCGGACCCGGTTCACCAGCAGTTCGGGCGTGACCAGGTCCTTGCCGGGCGGCAGCAGCCAGTCCAGGCGCCACACGCCGTCCGGCAGCGGGCGGCCGACCACCTCGTCGGCCGAGGGCCCGGTCGTCCGCCACGGCGGCATGCGGTGGAGCAGCGCCTGGTCGGTCCACGGGAGTTCGGTGCGCAGTGCGGCGACGGCGTATCGTTCCACCGCCGTACGGCCGGGGAAGCGGATGTCCTGGAGCTTGCGGACGGTGGAGCGGGGGCCGTCGCAGCCGACCAGGTAACTGCCGCGCCACCAGGTGCCGGCGGGGCCGCGAGTGTGGGCGGTGACGCCGGACTTCTCCTGCTCGATGCCGTCCAGCCGGCTGTCCACGGCGATCCTGACCAGCCGCTCGCGGGCGACCGCCGTGCGCAGGGCCCCGGCCAGCTCGTGCTGGGCGATGTGCAGGGGGGCCGGGTCGGCGTCGCCGAACACGACCTCGCGCGTCACCTGCTTGCGCCGCATCGACCGCCATCCGGCCCAACGCGAACCCAGCCCGGTCAGCGGTGCGCCGGTCAGCCGCTCGACGAGCGCGACGGCCTCCTCGCGCAGGACGACGGTGCGCGCGGGGCGCGGTTCGTCCTTGCCGGGTCCCTCGTCGAGGACGACGCAGGGCACCTCCTGCCGCGCCAGCGCCAGGGCGAGCGTGAGCCCGACGGGCCCCGCTCCGGTGATGATCACCGGGTCCACGGTGCGGCGCCCCCTGCCCGTGGCGGTGTCCCGGGGGACGTGGGTGAACAGGACATTGGAGCAGGGTGCACGGTCACAGAACGTATGCAACCTATTGCCGCAGCTTGCGTCAAGCGACGGAGGCCGTGGCGATCATGCCACGGCCTCCGTTGATGGTCATACGAGATGACAGGATGTCAGGCGTTGCCGCCTCCGGCGCCGGTCGCCGACGTTCCGGGTATCCCGGCATCGTCCGCCTTGAGTACCGCACCGGTCGTCTTCTTCGCCCGCCGCAGCCGGCGCTCCAGCCAGCTCGCGAAGGTGGTGAGGGAGAAGTTGAGCGCGATGTAGAGCACCGCGATCACGGTGAAGCTGGCGATCACGTTGGCGCCGTAGTAGCCGCTCATGGTGTTGGCCGAGGCCAGCAGGTCGGGGAAGGTGAGGACCGCACCACCGAGCGCGGTGTCCTTCAGGATCACGACGAGCTGGCTGACGATGGCCGGGAGCATCGTGGTGACCGCCTGCGGCAGCAGGATCAGCCGCATCGACTGGCCCTTGCGCAGCCCGATCGCCATCGCGCCCTCGGCCTGACCCTTGGGCAGCGCGAGGATGCCCGCCCGGACGATCTCCGCGAGAACGGAGGCGTTGTACAGCACCAGGCCCGTGACGACCGCGAACAGCGGACGGTTGTCCGAACTGACGTTCGTGTACTCGGCGAACAGGGCGAGGCCGAAGATCATCAGCACCAGCACCGGGATGGAGCGGAAGAACTCCACCACGATCGAGACCGGGACCCGTACCCACGCGTGGTCCGACAGCCGGGCGATGCCGAGTACGGCACCGAGCGGCAGGGCGATGACCATCGCGAGAGCCGCTGCCTTGAGGGTGTTCTGCAGGCCGGGCCAGATGTACGTCGACCAGGGCTCGCCGCTGGTGAAGAACATCTTCCACTTGTCCCAGTCGAGCTGCCCCTTCTCGTCGAGGGTCGTGTACACCCACCACAACAGGGCCACGATGGCGACCAGGAAGACGGCCGTGAACACGGCGTTGCGCCGCTTGGCACGCGGTCCCTGCGCGTCGTAGAGAACGGAACTCATCGCTTTACCGCCACCTTCTTGCCCACCCAGCCGAGAATCAGGCCGGTCGGCAGCGTCAGGATCACGAAGCCGACGGCGATGACCGCGGAGATCAGCAGCAGCTGTGCCTCGTTCTCGATCATGTCCTTCATCAGCGCCGCCGCTTCGGCGACGCCGATGGCCGCGGCCACCGTGGTGTTCTTGATGAGCGCGATCAGTACGTTCGCCAGCGGTCCGACCGTGGACCGGAATGCCTGCGGCAGCACCACCAGGCGGAGCACCTGGCCGAAGCTGAGCCCGATCGCCCGGGCCGCCTCCGCCTGTCCGACGGGCACGGTGTTGATGCCGGAGCGCAGGGCT
Organism: Streptomyces sp. NPDC059906; assembly: GCF_042730645.1. Taxonomy (NCBI): domain Bacteria; kingdom Bacillati; phylum Actinomycetota; class Actinomycetes; order Kitasatosporales; family Streptomycetaceae; genus Streptomyces; species Streptomyces sp. NPDC059906. The sequence goes on along the minus strand of NZ_JBHWKU010000030.1, from coordinate 57,129 downwards.
TCGCAGACGAAGGCCGAGGTGTAGAGGATCAGACCCAGGACGGCGAGCCGGAAGTTGATCGTCTCGAAGTCGTCGCCGCCGCCGAGTGTGACGCCGAGGGTCTGGTTCAGACCGAGGGACGCGAACAAGATGATGACGGTCAGGGGGATGTTGCGCACGGTGTTCACGTACGCGGTCCCGAGGCCGCGCATCAGCGGCACCGGGCCGACGCGCATGGCGGCAAGTATGGTGCCCCAGATCAGGGAGCCGACGGCCGAGAGTACAGCGAGCTGCACCGTCGTCCAGAAGGCTCCCAGCAGGTCGTAATCCTGAAGAAAGTCGAACACGATCTCCCGCGCTTCCGCGTGTAGGGATGCCCGCCCCGGTGCGCCGCCCCTTCCGGAGGGCGGCGCACCGGGGCGGGCCCGGCCTCAGCTCTTGATGTCGCCGATCTTCGGCGCCGGCTCGTTCTTGTAGTTGGCCGGACCGAAGTTGTCCTTCACGGCCTTGTCCCAGGCGCCATCGGCGACCATGGCCTCGAGCGCGTCGTTGATCTTGTTCTTGAGGTCGCTGCCCTTCTTGACGCCGATGCCGTAGTTCTCGTTGGTCATCTTGAAGCCGCCCAGCTTGAACTTGCCCTTGAACTGCGACTGGGCGGCGTAACCGGCGAGGATCGAGTCGTCCGTGGTCAGCGCGTCGATGGCGCCGGTCTGCAGACCGTTCAGGCAGGCGGAGTACGTCGGGTACTTCTGCAGGTTCGCCTTGGGCGCCAGCTTGTCCTTGACGTTCTGCGCCGACGTCGAACCGGTGACCGAGCAGAGCTTCGCGTTGTTCAGGTCCTCCGGCGACTTGATCTTGTCGTCGTCGGCGCGGACCAGCACGTCCTGGTGGGCGAGCAGGTAGGGGCCGGCGAAGTCGACCTTCTCCTGGCGGCTCGGGGTGATCGAGTACGTGGCGGCGATGAAGTCGACGTCACCGCGCTGCAGCATGGTCTCGCGGTCGGCGCTCTTCGACTCCTTCCACTCGATCTGGTCCTCGGTGTAGCCGAGCTTCTTGGCGACGTACGTGGCGACGTCCACGTCGAAGCCCTCGTAGCCGTCCGGGGTCTTCTGGCCGAGGCCGGGCTGGTCGAACTTGATGCCGATGGTGATCTTCTTGCCGTCACCGTCGGACGAGCCGCTGTCCTTGTCGTCGCCGCCGCAGGCGGTGGCGGTCAGGGCGAGGGCGAGCACGGCGGCCGAGGCGGCGGAGACCTTGCGAAGCTTCATGGTGGACATCCTTTGGCTGTGATCGAGCTGCGATCGGACGATCAGAGGATCAGGCGATCAGGTGCGGGCCGTCGGGAGCGGGCCGCCGGTGCGGTCGGCGCGGGGCGCCGGAGCCGCTCCGAAATCTCAGTGGTGCAGGATCTTCGACAGGAAGTCCTTGGCACGGTCGCTGCGCGGATTGCTGAAGAACTGGTCCGGCGTGGCCTCTTCGACGATGCGGCCGTCGGCCATGAACACCACGCGGTTGGCGGCCGAGCGGGCGAAGCCCATCTCGTGCGTGACCACGATCATGGTCATCCCGTCCTCGGCGAGCTGCTTCATGACCTCCAGGACCTCGTTGATCATCTCCGGGTCGAGGGCCGACGTCGGCTCGTCGAAGAGCATGACCTTCGGGTCCATCGCCAGCGCACGCGCGATGGCGACACGCTGCTGCTGGCCGCCGGAGAGCTGCGCGGGGTACTTGTCCGCCTGGGCGCCCACGCCGACCCGGTCGAGCAGGGCGCGAGCCTTCTCGTCGGCCTTCTTGGCGTCGACCTTGCGGACCTTGACCTGGCCCAGGGTCACGTTCTCGAGCACCGTCTTGTGCGCGAAGAGGTTGAACGACTGGAAGACCATGCCGACGTCGGCACGCAGTTTGGCCAGCTCCTTGCCCTCCGCGGGCAGCGGCTTGCCGTCGATCGTGATCGAACCGTCGTCGATGGTCTCCAGACGGTTGATGGTGCGGCACAGGGTGGACTTGCCGGACCCGGAGGGTCCGATGACCACGACGACCTCGCCGCGGTGGATCGTCAGGTCGATGTCCTGGAGCACGTGCAACGCGCCGAAGTGCTTGTTGACACTCTTCAGGACGACCAGTTCGCCGGTCGCAGCCTTGTCTTCCTTGGCCACCGATACTTCGGTCATCGCTCTCGGGCTCCGTCCTCCTGGGTTTCGCAGGACAGTAGTGACCCGGGACACGTCGCGTCTCTACATCTGAGCGAGATCTGAGCATCACGATCCGATAGCAATCGGACACGAGTCGTAGCACTTGTGAGCTGGGCGCATATCGGCCGGATAACTTCGAGCGGCCGCAACCGGAAGCCTCTTGACGCCGTCCCCCTCCATCGGCGTCACTGCACAGGACGCACGCGCGCGTGCCCGTCCATGTGCCCGTCCCGATTTCTACCCGCCCCGAGCGTACGGCCGATGAACCGAAGGGAGCCCGGATGAGACTGCTGCTCGTCGAGGACGACAACCACGTGGCCGCCGCCCTGTCCGCGATCCTGGCACGGCACGGCTTCGACGTCACCCACGCGCGCAGCGGCGAGGAGGCGCTCCAGGCGCTCGTCCCCGAGGTCGACGGCTTCGGCGTCGTCCTGCTCGACCTGGGCCTGCCCGACCAGGACGGTTACGAGGTCTGCGGAAAGATCCGCAAGCGCACCAGCACCCCGGTCATCATGGTCACCGCGCGGGCCGACGTGCGCTCCCGGATCCACGGCCTCAACCTCGGCGCCGACGACTACGTGGTCAAGCCGTACGACACGGGGGAACTGCTCGCCCGGATCCACGCCGTCAGCCGGCGCACCGCCCACGAGGACGCCACCGGGAGCACCGAGACCGTGGTCCGCCTCGGCACGGTGCGCATCGATTTGCCGACACGCCAGGTGAGCGTGGACGGTTCGGTTGTCCAACTCACCCGCAAGGAGTTCGATCTGCTCGCCCTGCTGGCCCAGCGCCCCGGTGTGGTCTTCCGCCGCGAGCAGATCATCAGCGAGGTGTGGCGCACCAGCTGGGAGGGGACCGGGCGCACCCTGGAGGTGCACGTCGCGTCCCTGCGCTCCAAGCTGCACATGCCCGCGCTGATCGAGACCGTCCGCGGCGTCGGCTACCGCCTCGTCGCCCCCACCCCCTAGCGGGTCCGCGTGAGCACCCGCCTGCTCCCGCTGCTCATCGTCCTGATGGCGGCCGTCCTGCTCGCGCTCGGCGTGCCGCTCGGCGTCAGCGTCGCCCGCGCGGAGCAGCAGAAGGTCGTCATCGACCGCATCGACGACACGGCGCGCTTCGCCGCGCTCGCCCAGTTCGTCACGGAGGACGGCTCGGGCGGCTCACGCCGGACGGACACGGACGAGCGCCTGGAGACCCTGCAGACCGAGCTGACCAGCTACTACGAGGTCTACGGCATCAAGGCCGGGGTCTTCTACCGCAACCACATCCCGATGGCCAACGCGCCCACGACCTGGTTCCTGCCCCAGGCCGGCGAGGTCCGCGACTCCTTCGACGAGGCGCTGCTCAGCCGCCGCAGCCACGACCCCGAGCAGGTGTGGCCGTGGCAGGACGGCCGGCTCGTGGTGGCCTCGCCGGTCATCCGGGACGGCGACGTGGTCGCGGTCGTGGTCACCGAGTCGCCGACCGACTCGATGCGTTCGAGCACCCTGCGCGGCTGGCTGGTCATCGGCGCCGGGGAGTTCGCCGCGATGCTGCTCGCCGTCGGTGCGGCGCTGCGGCTGACCGGCTGGGTGCTCAGGCCGGTACGGGTACTCGACGCCACCACCCACGACATCGCCACCGGGAGGCTCAAGTCCCGGGTCGCGCCGTCCGGGGGGCCGCCGGAGCTCAGACGCCTGGCCCGGTCGTTCAACGAGATGGCCGACCACGTGGAGGACGTTCTGGAGCAGCAGCGGGCCTTCGTCGCCGACGCCTCCCACCAGCTGCGCAACCCGCTCGCCGCCCTCCTGCTGCGCATCGAGCTGCTCGCCCTCGAACTGCCCGAGGGCAACGAGGAGATCGCCTCCGTCCAGACCGAGGGCAAACGCCTGGCCCGGGTCCTGGACGACCTGCTCGACCTGGCGCTGGCCGAGCACAGCCAGGCCGACCTGAAGGTCACCGACGTCGGCGCGCTGGCCGCCGAGCGGGTGGCCGCCTGGTCACCGACGGCCGACGTCAAGGGCGTACGGCTGGTCGGCGACTGCCCGCCGACCACGGGCTGGGCCGACCCGGTGGCCCTGTCGAGCGCCCTGGACGCGATCATCGACAACGCGGTGAAGTTCACGCCGCGCGGCGAGAGTGTCCGGGTCGAGGTCGCCTCCACCGGGGACGCCGCCACCGTCGTCGTCACCGACAACGGTCCCGGACTCACCGACGAGGAGCTCACGCGCGTGGGCGACCGTTTCTGGCGCAGCGGCCGGCACCAGAACATCAACGGCTCCGGCCTCGGCCTGTCCATCTGCCGGGCGCTGCTCGCGGCGGGCGACGGCTCGATCTCCTTCGGCCACCACGAGCCGCACGGACTCCGGGTCACGGTCACGGTGCCCCGGACCGGCACGGTGCCCAAGGAGCCCGAGCGGGTCTACGGCTTGACCGACCGGTAGTAGCGCCGGGCGCCCTCGTGCAGTTCGAGCGGGTCGGTGTAGATGGCGGTACGCAGGTCCACCAGCTGCGCGGAGTGCACGTGCGCACCGATGCCGTCGCGGCTGTCGAGCACGGTCCGGGTCAGCCACTCGGTGAGCCGCGGATCGACGTCCGCGCGGGTCACCAGCAGGTTGGACACCGCCATCGTCGGCACCACGGCGCCGTTCTGGACGGTGGGGTAGGCCGACTCCGGCATGTTGGTGGTGCGGTAGTAGCGGGTCGCGCCGCCCGACTGGTGCAGCTTGGTGACCAGGTCGTCGCCGATCGGCACGAACCGGAAGGCGGAGCTCTCCGCGATCTTCTTGAGGCCGTCCGTCGGCACCCCGCCGGACCAGAAGAACGCGTCCAGCTCGTCGCCCAGCCGTCCGGGACCGGTGTCGATCCCGTCCGCCCGGGGGGTGATGTCCGTCTCCGGGTCGATGCCCACCGCCTTCAGCAGCCGGGTGGCGATCAGCCGTACCCCCGAGTTGGGCAGGCCTATGGCCACCCGCTTGCCACGCAGGTCCCGCACCGACTGGATGTCCGAGTCGCTCGGCACGACGAGCTGCACGTAGTCGTCGTAGAGCCGGGTGACCCCGCGCAGCCCTTCGGCGCCCGGGCGGCCGGCCAGCTTGTACGTCTCGACCGCGTCGGCCGCGGCGATGGTGAAGTCGGCCTCCCCGGACGCCACCCGCTCGACGTTCTCCTGCGAGCCCGCGCTGGTCATCAGCCGTACGTCCAGGTCCGGCATGTCCTTGCGCAGCTCGGTGCGCAGCAGCTCGCCGTACTTCTGGTAGACGCCCGCGCGGGTCCCGGTGCTGAACGTGATCGTCCCGCTCGGCGGCTTCTCGCCCAGCGGCAGCAGCCACCACAGCAGCAGCCCGAGCACGACGGCACCGGCGACCGTGCCCTGGACGGCCCGGCGCCTGCCGATACGGGAGAGGAGCGTGGACATGGGGGCGATCCTGCCAGCCCGCACCCGCACTGACCAGGGCCCACTGTCAGTGGTGGTCACTACAGTCGTCGGCATGAGCAACACCCCGCCCGCCGAGAGCGGCCCGCCGTCCGCCGAGGGCCGCACCCCGTCCGCCGGGGGCAGGACGTCGCCCGCCGAGGGCCGCACCCCGCCCGCCGAGAGCGGCCCGCCGTCCGCCGAGGGCCGCACCCCGTCCGCCCGGGGCAGGACGTCGCCCGCCGACCTGGTCCGCGCCTTCCACCTCGCCTTCGGGCTGGACGCCCGCAGTACTCCGGCCGAGGTTCCGCCCGCCCTGGCCGCGCACCGGGGCGAGCTGCTCGCCGAGGAGGCGGCCGAGGTCGCCGAGGTGTCGGTGCGGGGCCCGCTCGACCGGCTCGCGCACGAACTGGCCGACGTGGTCTACGTGGCCTACGGCACCGCCCTCGTGCACGGCATCGACCTGGACGCGGTGATCGCGGAGGTCCACCGCTCCAACATGACCAAGCTGGGCCCCGACGGCCGCGTCAGCCGCCGGGCCGACGGCAAGGTCCTCAAGGGCGACCACTACGAGATACCGGACGTGTCCGGCGTGCTGCGCCGGCAGGGCTGGACACCGCGGACGCCGGACGCCCCGGAACCGAGCGGCGCCTGACCCCGGCGTGCGACGACTCCGGCACCCGGGTGCCGGAGTCGTGTCAGGGGGTTGAGCCCGGTGCCGGTCAGTCGCCCACCGAGGCCTCCGCCTCCGTCGCCGCGGCCCGGGGCGCCCCCTCCGCGAGGCCGCTCGGGCGGTCGGGGTTGTTGTCGCGGCGCCGGAAGAGCCGCATCGCCAGCGGCTCGGTGAAGCGCGCGGTGAGGGGGCCGAGGACGACCAGGATCAGGACGTACGCCGTGGCCAGCGGGCCCAGGGACGGCTCGATGCCGGCGGAGACCGCGAGGCCCGCGATCACGATGGAGAACTCACCGCGCGCCACCAGCGCACCGCCCGCCCGCCATCGGCCCTTGACGGAGATCCCGGCGCGCCGTGCCGCCCAGTACCCCGTGGCGATCTTCGTCACGGCGGTCAGCAGCGCCAGCGCCAGCGCGGGCAGCAGGACCGGCGGAATGCTGGCCGGGTCCGTGTGCAGCCCGAAGAAGACGAAGAAGACGGCCGCGAACAGGTCCCGCAGCGGGCTCAGCAGCGTGTGCGCGCCCTCCGCGACCTCCCCGGACAGCGCGATGCCCACCAGGAAGGCGCCCACCGCGGCCGACACCTGGAGCTGCTGCGCGACACCGGCGACGAGGATCGTCAGACCCAGCACCACGAGGAGCAGCTTCTCCGGGTCGTCGCTGGAGACGAAGCGGGAGATGAGCCGGCCGTAGCGCACCGCCACGAAGAGCACCAGGCCCGCCGCGGCCAGCGCGACCGCCAGCGTGATGCTCCCGGTCATCAGACCGGCGCCGGCGACCAGGGCCGTGACGATCGGCAGGTACACCGCCATCGCCAGGTCCTCCAGGACCAGCACGCTCAGGATCACCGGCGTCTCGCGGTTGCCGACCCGGCCCAGGTCGCCGAGGACCTTCGCGATCACACCGGACGACGAGATCCACGTCACGCCGGCCAGGACCACGGCGGCCACCGGACCCCAGCCCATCAGCAGCGCGGCCACCGCGCCCGGCACGGCGTTGAGCGCGCAGTCGACGAGACCGGCCGGATAGTGGGACTTGAGGTTGGTGACCAGGTCGCTGGCCGTGTACTCCAGGCCCAGCATCAGCAGCAGGAGGATGACACCGATCTCGGCGCCGGTCGCGACGAACTCCTCGCTCGCGCCGAGCGGCAGCAGGCCGCCCTCGCCGAAGGCGAGACCGGCCAGCAGGTACAGCGGGATGGGCGACAGCCGGTAACGGCCGGCGAACCGGCCGAGCAGCCCGAGCCCCAGGATGATGGAACCGAACTCGATCAGGAGTACCGCGGAGTGCACGCGCTCACTCCTGCCCGAGTATCGCCGCGGCGGCGTCGACGCCCTCACGGGTGCCGATGACGATCAAGGTGTCACCACCCACGAGCCGGAAGTCCGGCGCCGGCGAGGGAATCGCCTCGGCTCGCCGCAGCACCGCCACGATCGAGGCACCCGTGTCGGTCCGCATCCGGGTGTCGCCCAGCAGCCGTCCGTTCCACCGGGACGTGGCCGCCACCTCGACCCGCTCGGCGACCAGCCCGAGATCCGTGGTGTAGAGCAGGCTCGCGCTGTGGTGGGACGGCTTCAGCGCGTCGATCAGCGCGCCCGCCTCGGGCCCCGTCAGCCGCAGCGAGTGGGCACAGGAGTCGGGGTCGTCGGACCGGTACACGTTCACCGTGCGGGCACCGTCGCGGTGGGCCACCACCGACAGGTGGCGGTGCTCGCGGGTCACCAGGTCGTACTGGACCCCGATACCCGGGAGCGGCGTCGCCCTCAGGCGTGGTGCTGACACGTGCTTTCCCCTCACTCGTCCTGCGTTGCCTGCCGCGTCCCCGGCTGCGCTTTCCGCACGTGGGTGCCGTGCCCGCGACCTCGCCATGCTGCCATCCGCACGTACGGTGGCGATATGGGTGTCGTGACGGATATACGCAGCCGGTCGCGGTCGGCGAAGCTCGCTGCGGGGGTGTCGTGCGAGCAGGCCGGGAGGAGCGGAAAGAGGAACGTGTCGCTGTTCTGGCGGATCTTCTCGCTCAACGCCGCCGGCCTGGTCGTCGCCACCGCACTGCTCCTTGGGCCGGTCACCGTGTCGACGCCCGTGCTGGCCGGGGAGGCCCTCGTCCTGCTGGCCGGCCTCGCGGCCCTGCTGGCCGGCAACGCGGTCGTGCTGCGCATCGGGCTCACCCCGCTGCACCGGCTGGGCCGGGCCATGTCCACCGCCGACCTGCTGGTGCCCGGGACCCGTCCCGAGGTCTCCGGACCGGCCGAGGCGGCGCAGCTCATCGCGACGTACAACACGATGCTGGACCGGCTCCAGGCCGAACGCGCCGCCGGTGCCGGTCGGGCCCTGCAGGCCCAGGAGCGCGAACGCCACCGCATCGCCCGCGAACTCCACGACGAGGTGGGCCAGACCCTGACCGCCGTCCTCCTCCAGCTCAAGCGCGTCGCGGACCGGGTCCCCGGGGAACTGCGCGACGAGGTGACCCTGGCGCAGGAGGCCACCCGGGCCGGGCTCGACGAGATCCGCCGCATCGCCCGCCGGCTGCGTCCGGGCGTCCTGGAGGAACTCGGCCTGGCCAGCGCCCTGCGCTCGCTCGCCGCCGAGTTCACGCACCACGGACTGACCGTCCAGCACCACATCCCCGGCGACCTCCCCCCGCTCGCCCCGGAGGCCGAACTCGTGCTCTACCGGGTCGCCCAGGAGGGACTGACCAACACCGCCCGCCACGCCGACGCCGCCCGCGCGGCGCTCACGCTGCGTCCGCTGCCCGACGACGCCGGTGTCGAACTGCTCGTCCGGGACGACGGCGCCGGTCTCGGCACGGCCGCCGAGGGCGCCGGCATCCGCGGGATGCGGGAGCGGGCCCTGCTGATAGGAGCCGAGATCCACTTCGAACCCGCCCCCGGAGGGGGCACCGACGTACGCCTGCGCGTCCCCGCGCCGCCCGGGGACCGTTCCGCAGACCGAACCGGAGACAGCCCCTGATGTCCGCACGGCCCCCGATCCGCGTCCTGCTCGCCGACGACCACACCCTCGTACGCCGCGGAGTCCGCCTCATCCTGGACGGCGAACCCGATCTGACGGTGGTCGCCGAGGCCGGTGACGGTGCCGAAGCGGTAGCGGCCGCGCGGGCCACCGAGATCGACCTGGCCGTCCTGGACGTCGCCATGCCCCGCATGACCGGCCTCCAGGCGGCCCGCGAACTCTCCCGGCGCCTGCCCGAGCTGCGCATCCTCATCCTGACCATGTACGACAACGAGCAGTACTTCTTCGAGGCCCTCAAGGCGGGCGCCTGCGGATACGTCCTCAAGTCCGTCGCCGACCGCGACCTGGTCGAGGCGTGCCGGGCCGCCGTGCGCGACGAACCGTTCATCTACCCCGGCGCCGAGCGGGCCCTCGTCCGCTCCTACCTGGACCGCGTGCAGGGCGGTGGCGGCCTGCCCGAGCGGCCCATCACCGAGCGCGAGGAGGAGATCCTCAAGCTGGTCGCCGAGGGGCACACCTCCAAGGAGATCGGCGAGCTGCTCTTCATCAGCGCCAAGACCGTCGAACGCCACCGCGCGAACCTTCTGCAGAAACTGGGCGTACGGGACCGCCTGGAACTCACCAGGTACGCGATCCGCGCGGGCCTCATCGAGCCCTGAGCCGGCGCGGACCGCGTACCGCCGCGCCGGTCAGCAGCCGATCGGCGCGGAGCCCACGGCCACGTCGTCGAACCAGACGGTGTCGTCACCCGTCGCGTAGCTCTCCCAGCCCAGTCGCAGGGCGGTCGGCCTGGGTGCGGTGCCGCGGGTGAGCCACTGCTGGTCGACGTCCTGCGTCGGCACCCCGTCGGCGTGCAGGCCCGGAACCTGCTCGTCGCCGAGCCAGGTGTCGAGGCCGGCGGCCGAGGTGTCGATCGCGAACCGCAGGCACTGCCAGCCGTCCGTCGGCAGCGGCCTGCTCAGCGCCACCCCGGCCGGGCTCTGCGCGGGCAGGGTGGCGTCGTCGCTCTCCCGGTTCCACTGCAGCGCGCCGTTCTGGCCGCCCACGCGCAGCGCCCGGCCCCCCTGCGCCGAGTCCGGCATCGACACGAAGGTGACGTGCGAGGTCGGCAGCGCGGTGGTGTGCCGGACCCACATGCGCACGTACATCACGGGGCCGACCGACGACAGGTCCGCGGTGTGGGCGACGAAGGCGTGGTTGCAGTACCCGGCCCGGCCGTCCACCCGGAGCGACCTGCCGCCCCCGTGCGACACCGCCGAGTCCACGGCCGCCGTGCCCGTGCCCTGGCAGTCGGGCGCGGTGAACCGCCAGTCGCCGGAGGGCGCGGGGCCGGCCTGGTCCTCGAAGCCCGAGCAGATCACCGCGTCACCGCACTCCGCGGACGGCGGTGGAGTGGTCGTGGGAGGCGTGGTCGGCGGTGTGGTGGGGGACGTCGTCGGGGTGGCGGGCGGGGTGCCGCCGTCGTCGCCGCAGGAGGTGCCGTTGAGCGCGAAGTCGTCCGGCTCGGGGCCGGTGGACCGCCAGGTCCCCTGCAGTCCGAACTCGGCGGTGCCGCCCGTGGACACGGCGCCGTTCCAGCCGGCGTCGTCGGCGACGACGGACGCGCCGGTCTGCGCGACGGTCGCGTTCCACGCCGACGTCACCTGCTGATCGCCGGTGTAGGTCCAGGTCAGACGCCAGTCGCTCACCGCGGGTCCGAGGTTGGTGATCCTCACCCGGGCCGTGTAGCCGCCCGCCCACGCGTCGACGCTGTAGTCGACCCGGCAGGCGGCCGCCGCCGCGCCGCTCGCGGGCATCGCCACCAGGACCGACACCACCAGCGCCACGGCGGCCACGGCCGCGGTCCAGGGCCGGCGCGGTAATCGAAGGACTCGGGTGCGCACAGGGTGCCTCCAGTGCGGGAGAAGGGATGCGTCAGCGCATGCATGGGGCCTGTACGGGGCATGCACGGTGTGATGCATGGGAGCGCTCCCATGCATCACACCGAGATTGGCGGTGTACTGTCAAGATGCGTGCGGGCGTCCGCCCCGATCGTGACCGCCTACCCTTAGTGCCATGAGCAGCATCGACCGGAGCCAGTCAGTGGGCGGCACGCGCACCTACGAAGTACGCACCTACGGGTGCCAGATGAACGTCCACGACTCCGAGCGATTGTCCGGTCTGCTGGAGGGCGCGGGTTACGTCCGCGCCCCCGAGGGCGCCGACGGCGACGCCGACGTCGTCGTCTTCAACACCTGCGCCGTACGGGAGAACGCCGACAACAAGCTGTACGGCAACCTCGGCCACCTCGCCCCGAAGAAGGCGAGCCGCCCCGGCATGCAGATCGCGGTCGGCGGCTGCCTGGCGCAGAAGGACCGCGACACCATCGTGAAGCGGGCCCCCTGGGTGGACGTCGTCTTCGGCACCCACAACATCGGCAAGCTCCCGGTGCTGCTCGAACGCGCCCGCGTGCAGGAGGAGGCGCAGGTCGAGATCGCCGAGTCCCTGGAGGCGTTCCCGTCCACGCTGCCCACCCGGCGCGAGAGCGCGTACGCGGCCTGGGTCTCCATCTCCGTCGGCTGCAACAACACCTGCACCTTCTGCATCGTCCCCGCCCTGCGCGGCAAGGAGAAGGACCGCCGCCCCGGCGACATCCTCGCCGAGGTCGAGGCCCTGGTCGCCGAGGGCGTCAGCGAGATCACCCTGCTCGGGCAGAACGTCAACGCCTACGGCTCCGACATCGGTGACCGCGAGGCGTTCAGCAAGCTGCTGCGCGCCTGCGGGAACATCGACGGCCTGGAGCGTGTCCGCTTCACCTCCCCGCACCCCCGCGACTTCACCGACGACGTCATCGCCGCCATGGCCGAGACGCCGAACGCGATGCCGCAGCTGCACATGCCGCTCCAGTCCGGCTCCGACCCGGTCCTCAAGGCGATGCGCCGCTCCTACCGCCAGGAGCGCTACCTGGGGATCATCGAGAAGGTCCGCGACGCCATCCCGCACGCGGCGATCACCACCGACATCATCGTGGGCTTCCCCGGCGAGACCGAGGAGGACTTCGAGCAGACGCTGCACGTGGTGCGGGAGGCCCGCTTCGCCCAGGCCTTCACCTTCCAGTACTCCAAGCGCCCCGGCACCCCGGCCGCCGAGATGGAGAACCAGATCCCCAAGGCGGTCGTCCAGGAGCGCTACGAGCGCCTCGTCGCCCTCCAGGAGGAGATCTCCTGGGACGAGAACAAGAAGCAGGTCGGCCGCACCCTGGAGCTGATGGTCGCCGAGGGTGAGGGTCGCAAGGACGGCGCCACCCACCGTCTCTCCGGCCGGGCCCCCGACAACCGCCTGGTGCACTTCACCAAGCCCGACCAGGAGGTCCGCCCCGGCGACGTGGTGACCGTGGAGATCACCTACGCCGCCCCGCACCACCTCCTCGCCGAGGGCGCGGTGCTCGACGTGCGCCGCACGCGCGCGGGCGACGCCTGGGAGAAGCGCAACACCGCCGAGCAGGCCAAGCCCGCGGGTGTGCTGCTGGGACTGCCGAAGGTCGGCGTTCCCGAGCCCCAGCCGGCCGTGGCGAGCGGCTGCGGCTGCGACTGACCGCAGAGGGTGCCGCCGGGGGCGGCGGTACGGGGATACGCTGCCGATCATGCTTGTCGCCGCCGCCGTCTGCCCCTGCCCGCCGCTCCTCGTGCCGGAGGTCGCCGCGGGTGCCGCACCCGAGCTGGACGCCGCACGCGCCGCGTGTACGGACGCGCTGGGCGTGCTCGCCGCGTCCCGGCCCGACCGGCTCGTGGTGGTCGGTCCCGCGGACTCCGCCGGGCCCGAGGTCTATCCGCGCGGTGCGCGGGGCTCCTTCCGCGGCTTCGGCGTGGACGTGGAGGTGTACCTGGGCGCCGACAGCGGCGGTGCCGAGGTGACCGAGCTGCCCCACGGTCTCGCCGTCGGCGCCTGGCTGCTCGGGCGGACCGGCTGGGCCGACGCCCCCGTCGACGCCATCGGGGTGGGGGACGGGCTGTCCGCCGAGCACTGTGCCGCCGTCGGCCGGGACATCGCCGCGCGGGCGGCGGGACGGACGGCGCTGCTGGTGCTGGGCGACGCCAGCGCGTGCCGCACGCTGAAGGCGCCCGGCTACCTCGACGAGCGGGCGGCGCCCTTCGACGCGGAGGTCGGCCGCGCGATGGAAACGGCGGACCCGGCCGCGCTCGCCGCCCTGGACCCCGGTCTGGCCCGCGAACTCAAGGCGTCGGGCCGGGCACCCTGGCAGGTCCTCGCGGGTGCCGCCGGGGACTCGGACCTGGACGGGTCGCTGCTGTACGAGGACGCGCCCTACGGGGTCGGGTACCTCGTGGCGACCTGGTCGTAATGCACGGGCGCAGCGGCGGGGTGTCACCTGGTCGCAGCGGCCGCGCGGCCACCATGTCGTAGTCGTAGTCGTAGTCGTAGTCGTAGTCGTAGTCGTAGCCGTAGCCGTAGCCGTAGCCGTTGACGCGCCCGCGGACGGTCCGGAGCCCGCCCGGGGGCCGGGCTCCGTGACCGTCCGGCGGCGTACCGGGTCAGGAAGCCGGTGGCGGGCCGGCCGGAGGGGTGCCGCCGGGCGTGCCGCCGGGTGCGCCGCCGGGTGCGCCGCCGCCTTCTTCCCCGCCCCTGTCGTCCTTGTCGTCCTTGTGGGCGAGGCGGTCCATGGCGCCCTTGGCCTTGCCCGTGCCGGTCTGGATCCGGTCGCTGTACTTGCCCTTGGTCCTCTCGTCGACGGTCCGCGCCATCTTGTCGAGACCGCGATCGATCTTGTCGCCGTGCTGCTGCGCGAGGTCGGAGACCTTGCCCTTCGCCGGTTCGAGTCTGGCCTTCAAGTTGTCCAGGAGACCCATGGTTCGCCTTCCCTCACGGGGCAGTCAGGTGCGGGCGCCGTTGTCGGCCTCGTTGTCGACGGCCTCCCCGGCGGACTGCTGCTTGGGGATGCCGACGCTCTCCGGGTCGCCGGCCTCGGCGGAGGTACCGTCGGCTTCGCCGGCCTCCGCCGTGTTCCGCGGACCGGCGTCGGCGGTCTCGGCCACCCCGGCAGCCTCCGCCGCCTTCGCCTCCGCCTCCGCCGCGCTCCCGGTGTCCGGGACGTCGGTCCGCGTCTCCGCGGCCGCCGCCGCCTCGGTGTTCTTCGACCTCCGAAAAAGCCGTGCAAAAACGCCCATATCAACTCCATACGTTACTCGTGCGGGCGAAATCCCGCGGCATCCGGTGCGTCCGTTTGCGTGGCCGGGGCCCTGAGCCGGTGGCCCGGGGAGCGGGAACCTCGCAACGGGCAACGACCCCGGACGCGGACCGTCACGTAACTCGTTCGAGGGCGAGGTGAGAGGTTTGCGAGACTGGGGCGGTGAGCAGCGCACCCCCCGCCCCCCGCGTCATCGCCGTAGTCGGACCCACCGCGGCCGGAAAGTCCGATCTGGGCGTCTTCCTGGCCGAGCGGCTCGGCGGCGAGGTCGTCAACGCCGACTCCATGCAGCTCTACCGAGGGATGGACATCGGCACCGCCAAACTGACGCCCGAGGAACGCGGTGGCGTCCCGCACCACCTGCTGGACATCTGGGACGTGACGGTCACGGCCTCCGTCGCCGAGTACCAGCGCCTCGCGCGCGAGCGGATCGACGCGCTGCTCGCCGAAGGACGCTGGCCGATCCTCGTCGGCGGTTCCGGTCTCTACGTCCGCGGGGCCGTCGACAACCTGGAGTTCCCCGGTACCGATCCCGAGATCAGGGCCCGCCTCGAGGAGGAGCTCGAACTGCGCGGCCCGGGTGCGCTGCACGCCCGGCTGGCCCTCGCCGACCCGGAGGCGGCACGGGCCATCCTGCCCAGCAACGGGCGTCGCATCGTGCGCGCCCTAGAGGTGATCGAGATCACCGGCCGGCCCTTCACCGCCAACCTCCCGGGTCACGACTCCGTCTACGACACCGTGCAGATCGGCGTCGACGTGGCCCGGCCCGAGCTGCACGAGCGCATCGCCCTGCGCGTCGACCGGATGTGGGAGGCCGGTCTGGTCGAAGAGGTGCGCGCACTGGAGGCGCAGGGGCTGCGCGAGGGGCGTACGGCGTCCCGCGCGCTCGGCTACCAGCAGGTCCTCGCGGCACTCGCCGGCGAGTGCACGCTCGACGAGGCGCGCGCCGAGACCGTCCGTGCCACCAAGCGCTTCGCGCGCCGTCAGGATTCGTGGTTCAGGCGCGACCCGCGGGTGCACTGGTTGAGTGGGGGTGTGGCGGATCGCACGGAACTTCCGCGGCTCGCCCTGTCGTTGGTCGAACGACCGGTTACAGCCTGATCACGTGATGGCATCGGGACGCCCCGGCCGTCATCCGGGCCTTCGGCGGCGTGCCATCATCGAGCTTCGATCGACCGAGTGAGTCCTAGTTGGGAGGGCGCGTGGCGATGGAGGCCGGCCCTCGCGACACCGCACCGAGCACCGAACACGGCACCGCCGACCGCGGCGGACCGGAGCCGGACGGCGGCGCCCTGAGCCCCGACGGTCCCGACGAGACGCCGGACGGCGTCGCCGACGGTCCCGCGCCCGACGAGATGTACGGGGACGAGGTCGAGGTCGAGTTGCGGCCCCAGCGCCGGCTGCGGATCTGGCAGCTCGCGCCCATCGTGTGCCTGGCCGCGCTCGGCTCCCTGATGTTCGCCTTCCCGCTCGCCTTCGACTTCGGCGACAGCGGCGCCGTGATCGCGATGCTGGGACTGCTGATCTGCTCCTGCGCGGCCGGCTGGGGCATGATGGCCGCCCGCCGGGTCGGCTACACCTGGCCGGGCCTGCCCCAGCGCGGCTCGGGGCGCCGAGCCGACTGGCGGACGATCCTCGTGTACGCCCTGGCGGTCGCCGCGGTCGTCGTCCTGGCCGTGTGGCGGGTCGCCCGCCTTCGGAGCTGACGGGGCCCTCCCGCCCGGGCCCGGCTCCGCCCCTCGTCGTCGCGGTGCACCCACCCCGTACGATCGAGGAATGAGCACGCGGATCGCCTTCCTCAAGGGTCACGGCACCGAGAACGACTTCGTGATCGTTCCCGACCCGGAGAACGCCTTCGACCTGCCTCCCGCCGCCGTCGCCGCCCTGTGCGACCGCCGTGCGGGCCTCGGCGGGGACGGGCTGCTGCACGTGGTGCGGTCCGCGGCGCACCCCGAGGCCCGGGGCATGGCCGCCGAGGCGGAGTGGTTCATGGACTACCGCAACGGCGACGGCTCGGTCGCGGAGATGTGCGGCAACGGCGTGCGGGTCTTCGCGCGCTACCTCCAGCACGCCGGGCACGTCACCGGGGGAGACCTCGCCGTCGCCACGCGCGGGGGCGTGAAGACCGTGCACATCGCCAAGAACGGCGACGTCACCGTCGGCATGGGCCGCGCGCTGCTGCCCGAGGGCGACGTCGAGGTGAGCGTGGGCGAGCGCGACTGGCCCGCGCGGAACGTGAACATGGGCAACCCGCACGCGGTCGCCTTCGTCGCCGACCTCGACCACGCGGGCGACCTGTACGCCCCGCCCGCCCACGCGCCCGCCGGCGCCTATCCGGACGGGGTCAACGTCGAGTTCGTGGTCGACCGGGGCCCCCGCCACGTCGCGATGCGCGTGCACGAGCGCGGCTCCGGCGAGACCCGCTCCTGCGGTACCGGCGCGTGCGCCGTCGCCGTCGCCACCGCCCGCCGGGACGGCCTCGACCCCGCGGCCACCGGAACCCCGGCCACCTACACCGTCGACGTGCCCGGCGGCACCCTGGTGATCACCGAGCGCCCGGACGGCGAGATCGAGATGACGGGGCCGGCCGTGATCGTCGCGGAGGGCGAGTTCGACTCCGCCTGGCTGGAAGGGGTACTCGCCTGAACCACGACCCGGTGACCCGGACCGCGGTGAACCACAGCTCGGTCCATGACACTCAGTGCGAAAACGTAAACCCTCGGACCATCGCTCGAATGGGTGATCCGTTTCACGCTCGGCGAGAGGCGGTCGGCCGCACGTGATGGGCTCGATAGCATCAAGCACCGGCCCGGACGGGGGACCGACAGCATCCCCTGAGCCGTGTCCGCCCTGGGATTCCCCGTCCGCCGGTCCGCGCAGCCGGAGGTGCCCATGAACGCGGAGGCCGTGAATCCAGCGAGCCCGGGGCCCGTGCCGCCCGCGGCCACCGGTGCCGTCACGCCGGCACCCCGCAGGAAGGCCCGCCCCCGGATCGACCTGCGCCGCCTCGGCCGGGCCGCCCTGCTCGGCTCCGCCACCCGCAGCCGGGGCCTGCCCGACGCCATCGGCCACGTCGTCGAGGCCCACCGCGCCCACCACCCCGACGCCGACCTCGACCCGCTGCGCCGCGCCTACGTCCTGGCCGAGTCCTCGCACCGCGGGCAGATGCGCAAGAGCGGCGAGCCGTACATCACCCACCCGCTCGCCGTCACCCTGATCCTCGCCGAACTGGGCGCGGAGACCACCACCCTGACCGCCTCGCTCCTCCACGACACCGTCGAGGACACCGAGGTGACGCTCGACCAGGTCGGCGAGCAGTTCGGCGCCGAGGTCCGCTACCTCGTGGACGGCGTCACCAAACTGGAGAAGGTCGACTACGGCACCGCCGCCGAGCCGGAGACCTTCCGCAAGATGCTCCTCGCCACCGGCAACGACGTCCGCGTGATGTCGATCAAACTCGCCGACCGGCTGCACAACATGCGCACCCTCGGCGTCATGCGCCGCGAGAAGCAGGAACGCATCGCCAAGGTCACCCGCGACGTCCTCATCCCGCTCGCCGAACGGCTCGGCGTCCAGGCGCTCAAGTCCGAGCTGGAGGACCTCGTCTTCGCGGTCATGCACCCCGAGGAGTACGCGCACACGCGGGAGCTGGTCCAGGAGAACGCCGCCCGCGCGGACGACCCGCTCGCCGCGGTCGCCGACGAGGTGCGGGGCGTGCTGCGCGAGGCCGACATCCAGGCCGAAGTCCTCATCCGCCCGCGCCACTTCGTCTCGGTGCACCGTGTCTCCCGCAAGCGCGGCACGCTCCGCGGCGCGGACTTCGGCCGCCTCCTGGTGCTCGTCCAGGAGGACGCCGACTGCTACGCGGTCCTCGGCGAGCTGCACACCTGTATGACGCCGGTCGTCTCGGAGTTCAAGGACTTCATCGCCGTCCCCAAGTTCAACCTCTACCAGTCGCTGCACACGGCGGTAGCCCGCGCGGAGGACGGTCAGGTCGTCGAAGTCCTCATCCGCACCCACCAGATGCACAAGGTCGCCGAGGCCGGTGTGGTCGCGCTCGGCAACCCGTACGCGCCTTCGGCGGAGGAGCAGAGCGCGGGCGACGGCGAGCGCGCCGACCCCACCCGGCCCGGCTGGCTCTCCCGGCTGCTCGACTGGCAGCGCGGCGCCCCCGACCCCGACACGTTCTGGTCCACCCTCCGCGAGGACCTCGCCCAGGACCGCGAGATCACCGTCTTCCGCCCCGACGGCGGCACCCTCGGCCTCCCCGACGGCGCGACCTGCGTCGACGCCGCCTACGCCCAGTACGGCGAGGACGCCCACGCGACCATCGGCGCCCGGGTCAACGGCCGGCTGGCGCCCATGAGCACGGTGCTGCGGGACGGCGACACCGTACAGCTCCTGATGGGTCAGGACCCCGCCTCCGAGCCCTCCAGGGAGTGGCTGGAGCACGCCCACACCCCCGCCGCGCGGATCGCCATCCAGCGACGGCTCGCCGCCCACCCGGAAGCGGCGCCCGAGGCGCAGGACCCGCCCCGCGGACCCGACCTGCCCGAGCCCCACGCCCACCCGGACGCCCCGCGACCGGCCCCGGACGCCGCAGCCGCCCGCCCCGCCGCCGACGTCCTCGTCGACCCACCGGGCGCGACCGTACGACTGGCCGGCTGCTGCACCCCCGTACCGCCGGACGAGATCACCGGTTTCGCCGTGCGCGGAGGCGTGGTGACCGTGCACCGCGCCCAGTGCGCGGTGGTGGCGCGCATGAAGAGCACCGGGCGCGCGGAGGTCGGTGTGCGCTGGGGGGAGAGCACCGGCTGCCGGGTGACCCTGCTCGCCGAATCGTTCGGCCGCCCGCACCTCCTGGCCGACCTCACCGAGGCCATGGCCCTCGAAGGCGCCGAAATCGTCTCCGCCACCGTCGAACCCCCGGACCGCCAGCGGGTCCGGCACAGCTACACCGTCGTACTCCCGGACGCCGCCCGGCTGCCCGCGCTCATGCGCGCCATGCGCGACGTGGCCGGCGTCTACGACGTCAGCCGCGCCCAGCCGCAGCCGACCGGCGCGTGATCCGGCACCCGGCGCCGTACCTGTCCGGTCCGGCACGGTGTACCGCGCTTGCCGCATCCGGTAGGCGGTGCCGATTCCGTGCGGTTGCGCGGGGGCGGTGCCGAACCCGCGTGTCCGGTCCGAGGTACCGCACCTGTCCGATCCGGCATGCCGCGCCGAACCAGCCGGGCTCACCGCAGCAGACCAGCGCGTGATCCGACGCACGGCGCCGCATCTGTCGGGTTCGGCACGGTGTACCGCACCTGTCGGGTTCGGCACGGTGTACCGCATCTGTCGGGTTCGGCACGGTGTACCGCACCTGTCCGGTCCGGCACGGTGTACCGCACCTGTCCGGTCCGGCACCGTGTACGCACCTGTTCGGTCCGGCACCGTGTACCGCGCCCGTCCGGTCCGGCGTGCCGCGCCGTACCCGTTCGGGTGCCCCGGGCGCGCGCCGTCGCCGTCGGACACGCGGGCGCTGATAGCCGTGGGGGATGCTGCACACCCCTCACCCCCCGACCCCGCGACTCCGCGCACGCCCCCGGCGGCGGCTCAGGGCCGTGGCGCTGCTCGCCTCCGCCGTCTCCGTCTGCCTGGTCGCCGCGAGCGCCCCGCCGACCCCGCTCGGCGTCGGCGACCGTCTCTTCCCGCAGCTGGGCAACCCCGGGTACGACGTGGCGGCGTACGACCTCTCCTTCACCTACTCCGGCAGCAACAGCGAGCCGCTGAAGGCCGTCACCACCATCGAGGCCCGGACGACCGCCGACCTGGACCGGATCAACCTCGACTTCGCCCACGGGAAGGTCGACTCCGTCGAGGTCGACGGCGAACCCGCCGGCTTCGCCACCGCCGGCGAGGACCTCGTCGTGACGCCCGAGGACGCGCTCGACGAGGGCGACTGGACGCGGATCACCGTGCGGCACAGCAGCGACCCGGTGTATCCCGAGGACCGCCAGGGCGGCTGGGTGCGCACCGCCGACGGCCTCGCCATGGCCAACCAGGCGGACGTCGCCCACCTGGTGTTCCCCTGCAACGACCATCCCTCCGACAAGGCGCGGTTCACCTTCCACATCACCGCCCCCGACGGGCTCACGGCCGTCGCGAACGGCCTGCCGACCCGCGTGGACCGCACCGGCGGATCGACCACCTGGACCTACCGGAGCCCGCACCCCATGGCCACCGAGCTGGCCCAGGTGTCCATCGGCCGCTCCACGGTGCTGCACCGCGCCGGGCCGCACGGACTGCCCATCCGGGACGTGGTGCCGACCGAGCACCGCGCGGCCCTCGAACCGTGGCTGGAGAAGACCCCCGGCCAGATCACGTGGATGGAGCAGAAGGTCGGGCGCTACCCCTTCGAGACGTACGGCCTGCTCATGGCCGACGCCACCACCGGCTTCGAACTCGAGACCCAGACGCTCACCCTCTTCGAGCGGGAGCTGTTCACCGAGCCGGCCTACCCGAAGTGGTACGTCGAGTCGATCATGGTGCACGAGCTGGCCCACTCGTGGTTCGGCAACAGCGTCAGCCCGGCCACCTGGTCCGACCTGTGGCTCAACGAGGGCCACGCCACCTGGTACGAGGCGCTGTACGCGGAGGAGACCGCGGACAAGCCGGTGGCGGCCCGTATGAAGGCCGCCTACGGGGCCTCCGACCGCTGGCGCACGGCCGGCGGACCCCCCGCCGCCCCCAAGCCGCCGAAGAACGGCAGCAAGACCGGGATCTTCCGCGCCAACGTCTACGACGGCGCCGCGCTCGTCCTCTACGCCCTGCGCCAGGAGATCGGCCGTCCCGCCTTCGAACGCGTCGAGCGCGCGTGGGTCGCCCGCAACCAGGACGGCACGGCGACGACCGCCGACTTCGTCCGGCTCGCCTCCGAGACCTCCGGCCGGGACCTGGGCGGCTTCTTCCAGGCCTGGCTGTACGGCGCGAAGACCCCGCCGATGCCCGGCCACCCGGACTGGAAGCAGAACCCCGTCGAGAAGGCCGCCGGGAAGCAGCCCGCCAAGGCGTCCCGGAACGCACACGGGGAATAAGCCGGTGACGAGACGGCCCGTGCCGTGCGACCATCTTCGGGACGGCGCGGTACGGGCTCCGGGAATCTCCCCGGTGGTTCGCACGTTGTACACGATGTCGCGGCCCGTGCGCCGCGCCGACCCCTTCCCAGCTACGTAAGGATCCAATGACCTCCTCTTCTTCCCCCTCCCAGGACACCAAGCGTCTCGCGCAGACCTATCCCGAGGGCCTCCGGGCCGATGCCCTGATGGAAGAGGACGTCGCCTGGAACCGCGGAAGCGACTCGCAGTGGGACGGCGAGCAGTTCGACCGCTCCGACCGCGCGGCACTGCGCCGCGTGGCCGGCCTCTCCACCGAGCTCGAGGACGTCACCGAGGTCGAGTACCGCCAGCTCCGTCTGGAGCGGGTCGTCCTCGTCGGCGTATGGACCTCGGGCACCGTGCAGGACGCGGAGAACTCACTGGCCGAGCTGGCCGCCCTCGCGGAGACGGCGGGTGCGCTCGTGCTCGACGGCGTCGTCCAGCGCCGGGACAAGCCCGACGCCGCCACCTACATCGGCTCCGGCAAGGCCGAGGAGCTGCGGGACGTCGTGCTCGACACGGGCGCGGACACCGTCATCTGCGACGGTGAGCTGAGCCCGGGGCAGCTGATCCACCTCGAGGACGTCGTCAAGGTCAAGGTCATCGACCGCACGGCCCTGATCCTGGACATCTTCGCCCAGCACGCCAAGTCCCGAGAGGGCAAGGCGCAGGTCGCGCTCGCGCAGATGCAGTACATGCTGCCGCGGCTGCGCGGCTGGGGTCAGTCGCTGTCCCGGCAGATGGGCGGCGGCAAGGGCGGCGGCCTCGCCACCCGTGGTCCCGGTGAGACCAAGATCGAGACGGACCGGCGCCGGATCCGCGAGAAGATGGCGAAGATGCGCCGGGAGATCGCGGAGATGAAGACCGGCCGCGAGATCAAGCGCCAGGAGCGCAAGCGCCACAAGGTGCCCTCCGTCGCCATCGCGGGCTACACCAACGCCGGCAAGTCCTCGCTGCTCAACCGCCTCACAGGCGCGGGCGTACTGGTCGAGAACGCCCTGTTCGCGACCCTCGACCCGACCGTGCGCCGGGCCGAGACCCCCAGTGGGCGGCTGTACACCCTGGCCGACACCGTCGGCTTCGTCCGGCACCTGCCGCACCACCTGGTCGAGGCGTTCCGCTCCACGATGGAGGAGGTCGGCGACTCCGACCTGATCCTCCACGTGGTCGACGGTTCGCACCCCGTCCCGGAGGAGCAGCTGGCCGCCGTGCGCGAGGTGATCAGGGACGTCGGCGCCACCGGCGTACCCGAGATCGTCGTGATCAACAAGGCCGACATGGCCGACCCGCTGGTGCTCCAGCGGCTGCTGCGGGTCGAGAAGCGGGCCATCGCCGTCTCGGCGCGCACCGGCCAGAACATCGACCAACTGCTCGCCCTGATCGACAACGAGCTGCCGCGTCCCTCGGTCGAGATCGAGGCGCTCGTGCCGTACACCCACGGCAAGCTGGTGGCCCGCGCCCACGACGAGGGCGAGGTGATCTCCGAGGAGCACACCCCGGAGGGCACCCTGCTCAAGGTGCGGGTGCACGAGGAGCTGGCGGCGGAGTTCGCGCCGTACGTTCCGGCGCCGCTCGCCTGAGACCCGCCCGGCCGGACAGCAGGCCGGCCGACCGAGGGCCCGCCCCCTGCCTCGGCAGGGGGCGGGCCCTCGGTCACGCACGGATCCCGTACGGGTCACTGACCGCCGTACGTCTTGCTCATGTTCTGGTACATCGCCTCGGCCGACGGCCCGAGCTGCGGTCCCGCCAGCCAGGTGTTCTCCAGCGGGCCGATCGAGGTGTTCGAGACCAGCTTGGTCTCGCCGTCCACCACCCGGAACCAGCCGCCGCCGGACGAACCGCCGGTCATGGTGCAGCCGATGCGGTACATCGTCGGCAGCGACGGGCTCAGCGACAGCCGGCCGGGGCGGTCGACGCACTTGAACATCTCCAGGCCGTTGTACGGCGCGGCCGCCGGGTAGCCCCAGGCACCCATGCTGGACACCTCGGTCGCCGACGGGGCGGAGAAGTCCACCTCCAGCGCGGCGCCGACGGTCTCCTCCAGCGACTTGCCGCCCTGCTCGGGCTTCACGTGCAGCACCGAGTAGTCGTACGCGGCCCCGTCACCGCCGCTCTCCGAACCACCCTTGATCCACTGGTCCGACGTCGACGCCCAGTCCGCCCACCAGGTGCCGTACGGCGCCATCTCGGTGGTCGTCGCGTTCGCCAGCTCCGCCTCGGACTTGCCGTAGTCGTTGTACGACGGGACGAAGGCGATGTTGCGGTACCAGCCGCCGCTGCCGCCCGCGTGCACGCAGTGGCCCGCCGTCCACACCAGGTTGGACTTCCCGGGGTGGTTCACGTCCTTGACCACCGTGCCGGAGCAGACCATCGAGCCCTCGGGGGAGTCGAAGAAGACCTTCCCCACCGGAGCGGCGTTCTCGTGGTACGGCTTCTCCTCGGCCACGGCCTCGACGGGCGCCGGCTCCGGGTCGGTGGCGCCCTGGTCGGCGGCGGCGTCCTTGGTGGTGACGGTCTTGTCGGCCTCCTTCGCGGACTTCATCCGGTCCGGCTCCCACAGGCCCTCGATCACCGGGTTGACGAAGTCCTTGGCCTCACTGAGCCACTTGTCCCGGTCCCAGTCCTTCCAGCCGCCGTCCTTCCACCGGTCGACGTCGATGCCGTGCTCCTTGAGCCGGTTCGCGAGGCCGGCCGCCGGCCCGCCCTCGCCGCCACCGGTGCCGCCCGCGTCGGCGGCCCCGGAGGTGCCGCCGCCGGGCTTGGCGTCGGCCTCGTCCTGCTCCGTTCCGCCGCAGGCGGTCGCCGTGAGCGTGAGCGCGGCGACCAGACCGGCGGCGGCGAGTGCGGTGCGCCGCCCGCGCCGTGGCCCGGCGGACAAAGATGTGGAACGCATGGTGCGACAACCCCCGTTGAAACGTGTGAACGCGTGAATCTCTGTCATGGGACGCGCGGCGGGGTGCCGGCCTCGGGCCCGACGCACCCCACCGTCCTCACTGGTCGGCGAACTTGCCGCTCACCGCGTCGAACACGCCCTTGGCCTCGTCGCCCAGGCGCGGACCGGCCAGCCAGCCGGCCGTCACCGGGCCGATGGAGGTGTTGGAGACCAGCGCGGGCTTGCCGTCGGAACCGGCGGCGACCCAGCCGCCGCCGGACGAGCCGCCGGTCATGGTGCAGCCGATGCGGTACATCGTCGGGTCGGAGGCGTTGAGCGACAGCCGTCCGGGCTTGTCCTGGCACTGGTACAGCTTCTGGCCGTCGTACGGCGGCGCGGCCGGGTAGCCGATCGCCTTCATGCTCTCGATCTCCGGCACGGCGGGCGCGTCGAAGTCGACCGGCAGCGCGGCGCCGACCGTCTCCTCCAGCGACTTGCCACCGCTGCCCTTCTCCGGCGTCACATGGATCACGGCGAAGTCGTACGAGGCGCCGTCACCACCGGTCGCACCACCCTGCTCGATCCACTGGTCCGAGGTCTGCGCCCAGTCGCCCCACCAGACACCGTAGGGAGCGAGCTCCTCCTTGGTGGCGTTCTGCAGCTCCTCCACCGACTTGTCCGCGTCGTTGTACGACGGGACGAAGGCGATGTTGCGGTACCAGCCGCCGCTCTTGCCGGCGTGCACGCAGTGACCGGCCGTCCACACCATGTTGGACTTGCCGGGGTGGGCCGGGTCCTTCACGACCGTCGCCGAGCACACCATCGAACCCTTGGGGGAGTCGAAGAGGAGCTTGCCGGCCGTGGCGGCGTTGTCGTGGTACTTGGCCGGTACGGCCTCCGCCTCGACGGGCGCGGGCTCCGGGTCGGTGACGCCCTGGTCGCCGGAGATGTCGTTCTCGTCGACCTCCTGGTCCGGCTCCTCGGCGTCCCGCATCCGGTCCGGGTCCCACAGGCCCTCGATGATCGGGTTGACGAAGTCCTGCGCCTCGCGCAGCCAGTCGTCCTTGTTCCAGTTCTTCCAGGCGCCGTTCTTCCAGTCGTCGACGTCGATCCCGTGTTCCTTGAGCTTGTCCTTGATGTCGTCCGGGATCCGGATGCCGCCGTTGCCGTCGTCCGCGGCGGACGCGGAGGCCGAGGCGTCGCCGCCGCCCGCCTCGGGGTCGCCGTCCTCGCACGCCGTGGCGGTGAGCGCGAGCGCCGAGACGAGCGCCACGGCGGCGGCCGCGGAGGAGGTTCCGCGCCGTCCGCGCCTGTTTCCGCGCGTGCTGAACGACGGCCGTATGGATCGCATGGTGTTGACTCCCCCTGCTGTGAACGAACGTGGTGCCGCGGTCGAACCGCCGAACGACGGTGACCGGGAACGGCACCACACACTATGCGGTGGCTGTGGGGGAGTTCCGACGGAACGGCAACGGTTCGGATACAGCCGCCTGACCTGGCACGCGTCGCCCGCCGGGCCGGACCGCCGAGTCGCGGAGCCGGGGCGGACCGTGAAAGCCCCGTGCGAACCCCCGCCGTGGCAACGATCTTCAGGCAGGCCGTAACCCCCTGAACGGTCCTCGGTTGGTAGCGGTGGGGGGCCTGCTGTCCGGACGCGGTCCCCCATGCCGGGAGCGCCCGGCACGCCGGGTCGGGTCCGGGCAGCGGGAGGTCGACGAGCCGTGGCGGGATCCCCGTACGGAGGGTGCGCGGGCGCCGGTGGGAACGCCTGGCCGGTCGTGGCGAGGGAGCCAGCGGTCGGGGCGCCCACGCGGGCGCACGCCACGCGCGTGGGCGCTGGGCAGGGGCGCGGCATGCACGAGGGCGCGGGGCAGGGGAGCGGCATGGCAGGACCAGGGCCGGGGCCCGGGCCCGGGTCGGGGGACGGCGGGCGAAGGGGCGCTCCGAAGCGCCGCGCGGCGCGGGAACCGGCCGCGCGTACCTACGCGCGCGCCCTCCCGGTCGTACCCGTCCGCGCCCGGGGACTCACCATCGAGGGTGCCGACGGCCGCCGTTACCTGGACTGTGTCTCCGGCGCGGGCACCCTGGCCCTCGGCCACAACCACCCCGTCGTCCTCGACGCGATCCGCGCGGTCCTCGACTCGGGCGCGCCCTTGCACGTCATGGACCTCACCACACCGGTCGAGGACGCGTTCGTCACGGAGTTGCTGCGCACCCTGCCGCCGGGACTCGCCGACCGCGCGCGCGTGCGGTTCTGCGGCCCGGCCGGCACGGACCCGGTCGACACCGCCGTCGCGCTGGCCCGCGCCGCCACCGGAAGGACCAGGGTGGTCACCGTCACCGTCACGGACGCCGACGCCGACGCCGACGAGACGGTTCTCGGCGACGGCGACGGCGACGGCAACGGCAACGGCAACGGCGGGCCGGGACGGGAGCGGCCTGCCGGACTCCTCCTGGAACCGGTCCGGAGCGAGGCCGGAGTGCGTCCGGTGCCGGACGGCCTGGTGCGGCGCCTGCGGGCCCGCGCGGCCGAGCGTGCCGTCCCGCTCATCGTCGACGAGACCGGGACGGGCGTCGGCCGGACCGGCGCCTACTGGGCCTTCGAGCACAGCGGAGTCACGCCCGACGTGCTGGTCCTCGCCAGGGCGATCGGCGGCAGCCTCCCACTGGCCGTGGTGGTCCACCGCGAGGACCTGGGCGCACCCGACCGTGCGGCCGGCGCCTTCCGGGGCAATCAACTGGCCCTGGCCGCAGGAGCCGCCACCCTCGCCCACGTCCGCGAGCACCGGCTCGCCGAACACGCCGCCACGCTGGGCGACCGGATGCTGACCGGACTGCGCGCCCTGGCCGCGGAGTTCACGTGCGTCGGCGACGTGCGCGGGCGGGGCCTGATGGCCGGTGTCGAACTGGTGGCACCGGACACCGCGCCCGACGGCACCGCCCATGGCGCCCGCCCCGGGACCGCCGTCCGCCCCGGTACCGCCGCCGATCTCGCCACCGCCGTCCGCCGGGAATGCCTGCGCCGCGGGCTGATCGTGGACGTCACGGGCCCGCGCGCGAACGTCGTACGGCTGTTGCCGCCGCTCATCGTGACCGAGGAGCAGACGTCCGCCGTCCTCGACCGACTCGCCGACGCCGTACGGGCGGTGGACCGCGACCGCCCCGGCGGCTCCGTCCCGTTACGCGGGAAGCGCGGCCCGAGATGAGACCCCACGCCCCGGACACGGCACGCCAGGAGGACCCGCGTTGCACACCGACCCCGCCCCCGAACCGGCCCTCGCGGTCACCTCCACCTCCGGGACGCCGGCTGCTCCTGGGCCTGTTGCCGCTCCGGACGCCGCGCGCGACGCCGCTTCGGAGTCCGACGGAACTCCGGCCACCGCACCACGGCTTGCCCCGGCGCACGCCGACCTCCCCGGGCCGCGGCCCGCGCCGCACACCCGCCAGTCCCCGGCCGACCCCCTGGACGACCCCGATCCCTGCGCCGCCGCCCAGGCCGCGGGCACGGAGAACCTGATCCGCTGCTGGGCCCGTGAGGCCGACGTGTCCGCCCCCGACGACGGCGTCCTCCACGTGCCGCTCCCGGCCTCCGGTACGGCGCTCGTCGTGCCCGTCCGCTACTGGTCCCCGACCGGGGCGCACCGCTTCGGCCCTCCGCGGCTTTCCGGCTCCCCCGCGTCGGCGCCGCCGGTGGACGCGGTCACGCTCGCCGCGCTGCTCGTACGCGAGACGGCCGGTGCCCCGGGGCGGGACGGTCCCGACCTCGTCGCGCGCGTGGCCGACTCCGTCCGCCGCACCGCCGTCTTCCTGCGGGACCGCGCCGGTTCGGGCGAACGCGGCGGAACCGACCTCTTCCTCGCCGCCGAACAGGCGCTGCTCCTCGGACACCCGCTGCATCCCACCCCGAAGAGCCGGGAGGGCCTCACCGAGGACGAGGCACGCCGCTACTCACCTGAGCTGCGCGGCTCCTTCCCCCTGCACTGGCTGGCCGTCGCCCCCTCCGTACTCGGCACCGACTCGGCCTGGACCGAGCGCGGCCGCCCGGTCACCGCGCCCGAGCTCACCGCACGCCTCGCGGCGGACACTCCGGCGGCACCGGAGGGGTATGCGCTCCTGCCCGTGCACCCCTGGCAGTTCCGCGCGGTGCTGCACCGGCCGGACGTCGCCGCCCTCCTGGACGCCGGGCTGGTCAGGGACCTCGGCGCCCGGGGCCCGGCATGGCATCCCACGTCCTCCGTGCGCACCGTCCACCGCGGCGGCGCCCCCGCCATGCTCAAGCTCTCGCTGGGCCTGCACATCACCAACTCCCGCAGGGAGAACCTCCGCAAGGAGCTCCACCGCGGCGTCGAGGTGCACCGCCTGCTGCGCCGCGGCCTGTCCCGCCAGTGGCGGTCGGCCCACCCGGACTTCGACATCGTCCGCGACCCGGCCTGGCTGGCCGTCGACGGGCCCGACGGCACGCCCGTGCGGGGCCTCGACGTCGTCGTCCGGCACAACCCCTTCCGGCCGTCGGACGACGTCTGCTGCGTGGCCTCCCTCGTGGCGCCGCGGCCGCACACCCGGCTGGCCGAAGTGGTCACCCGGCTCGCCGGGCGGTCCGGCCGATCGCGCGGGGCGGTCGCCGTGGAGTGGTTCCTGCGCTACCTCCACCACGTCGTGCGCCCCGTCCTGTGGCTGGACGCCCGCGCGGGGATCGCCCTGGAGGCGCACCAGCAGAACACGCTCGTCCTGCTGGACGCCGACGGCTGGCCCGCGGGCGGCCGCTACCGCGACAACCAGGGCTTCTACTTCCGCGAGTCCCGGCGTGCGGAACTCGACGCCAGGCTCCCCGGGATCGGCGAACACAGCGACACGTTCGTGGCCGACGCCGTCACCGACGAGCGCTTCGCCTACTACCTCGCCGTCAACAACGTGTTCGGTCTCATCGGCACCTTCGGCTCCGAGCGTCTCGCCCCTGAGGGCACGCTGCTGGCGGCCTTCCGCCGCTTCCTCGGTGAGCTGGACTCGGGCCCCGACCCCCAGGGCGGCCCGCTCCCCGCCTACCTGCTCGACTCACCCGTGCTGCGCTGCAAGGCGAATCTGCTGACCCGGCTGCACGGCCTCGACGAACTCGTCGGCCCGGTGGACACCCAGTCCGTCTACGTCACCATCGCCAACCCTCTGCAAGCCTGAGCGGGCCGGGCCGCCCTTCCGAAGGAGCGACACTGTGAATTCCACCGACGCGAGCGCCGACGACACCCTGGACCTGCACCTGCCCGAGGAGTTCGGCGCCCTCTTCCGGACCCCGGCGAACGACCCCGCCCAAGCGGCGACGGCACGCGCGCGTGAGGACCTCCTCGACGGCATCGTCGGCTGGGGGCCGAGCGACACCCCCGCCGGAGTCTTCCATCTGGTCCCCGTCGACCTGGAACGGGACGTCCCGCTCATCGCCCGCTGGATGAACGACCCCGCCGTCGCGGCGTACTGGGAGCTGACCGGCCCGCAGCGCGTGACCGCGGACCACCTGCGGGCCCAGCTGACCGGCGACGGGCGCAGCGTCCCGTGCGTCGGGACGCTGGACGGGGTGCCGATGAGCTACTGGGAGATCTACCGCGCCGACCTCGATCCGCTGGCCCGGTACTGCCCGGTCCGGCCCCACGACACCGGCGTCCACCTGCTGATCGGCGACGGCGCCCACCGCGGGCGGGGCCTCGGAACCGAGCTGATCAGGGCCGTCGCCGACCTCGTCCTCGCGGGCCGACCGGCCTGCACGCGCGTGCTCGCCGAACCCGACGTCCGCAACAGGCCGTCCGTCGCGGCGTTCCTCGGCGCCGGGTTCCGGCCGACGGGGGAGGTGGACCTGCCCACCAAACGCGCCGTCCTCATGATCCGGGCACGCGAGGCACGGGAACAGTCGCCGTGAAGCGCGGCGCCCACCGTATCGGTCGTCCCCGCCCCGTCCCCGCCGGCCGCCCGCCCGTCCCGTGCCGCCGGTCCGTCCCACCCCGTTTCGCCGGCCAGCCGCCCAGGAGCCACCCTTGCCCCGCCTGTCCCCACGGTCACTCACGTCGCTCGCCGCCGCCTCGCGGACCCGTTTGTCAGTCCCGGGCCGTAGGGTGGTCGCGCTATGACGAAGCCCTCACTCCCCGAACTCCTGCACGCCGCCGTCACCGCCGTCGGCGGCACGGAGCGTCCCGGCCAGGTGGCCATGGCCGAAGCCGTCGAGGAAGCCATCGACGGCGGCTCCCACCTGCTCGTCCAGGCCGGCACCGGCACCGGAAAGTCGCTGGGCTACCTGGTGCCCGCGCTGGCGCACGGAGAGCGGGTGGTCGTGGCCACGGCGACCCTGGCCCTGCAGCGCCAGCTGGTCGAGCGGGACCTGCCCCGCACGGTCGACGCGCTCCACCCCCAGCTGCGCCGCCGCCCCGAGTTCGCGATGCTCAAGGGCCGGTCGAACTACCTGTGCCTGCACCGGCTGCACGAGGGCGTTCCGCAGGACGAGGAGGAGGGCCTCTTCGACCAGTTCGAGGCCGCCGCGCCCACCAGCAAGCTGGGCCAGGACCTGCTGCGGATGCGCGACTGGGCGGACGAGACCGAGACCGGCGACCGCGACGACCTCACGCCGGGCGTCTCCGACCGTGCCTGGGCGCAGGTGTCGGTGTCCTCCCGGGAGTGCCTGGGCGCCACGAAGTGCGCCTACGGCGCCGAGTGCTTCGCCGAGTCGGCCCGTGAGCGGGCCAAGCTCTCCGAGGTCGTCGTCACCAACCACGCGCTGCTCGCGATCGACGCCATCGAGGGCGCGCCCGTCCTCCCGCAGCACGAGGTGCTGATCGTCGACGAGGCGCACGAGCTGGTCTCCCGGGTCACCGGAGTCGCCACCGGCGAGCTGACCCCCGGCCAGGTCAACCGTGCGGTGCGCCGCGCCGCGAAGCTGGTGAACGAGAAGGCCGCCGACCAGCTCCAGACCGCCGCGGAGGGCTTCGAGCGGCTGATGGAGCTGGCGCTGCCGGGCCGCCTGGAGGAGATCCCGGAGGACCTCGGCTACGCCCTGATGGCCCTGCGGGACGCCTGCCGCACGGTCATCTCGGCGATCGGGAGCACCCGCGACAAGTCGGTGCAGGACGAGGACGCGGTCCGCAAGCAGGCGCTGGCCTCCGTGGAGTCCGTGCACGACGTCGCGGAGCGGATCACGAACGGCTCCGAGTGGGACGTCGTCTGGTACGAGCGCCACGACCGGTTCGGTGCCTCGCTGCGGGTTGCTCCGATGTCCGTCTCCGGGCTGCTGCGGGAGAAGCTCTTCACCGACCGCTCGGTCGTCCTGACCTCCGCGACCCTGAAGCTGGGCGGCGACTTCAACGGCGTCGGGGCGTCCCTGGGCCTCGCCCCCGAGGGCACCGAGGGCGACGACGTGCCCCAGTGGAAGGGCGTCGACGTGGGCTCGCCCTTCGACTACCGCAAGCAGGGCATCCTCTACGTCGCCAAGCACCTGGCCCGCCCCGCCCGGGACGGCGACCGCGGCGACATGCTCGACGAGCTGACCGAGCTGATCCAGGCGGCGGGCGGCCGCACACTGGGGCTGTTCTCCTCGATGCGCGCGGCCCAGCTGGCCGCCGAGGAGCTGCGCTCGCGGATCCCGGAGTACCCGATCCTCCTCCAGGGCGAGGAGACCCTCGGCGAGCTGATCAAGAACTTCGCCGCCGATCCGCGGACCTGCCTCTTCGGCACCCTGTCCCTGTGGCAGGGCGTCGACGTGCCCGGGCCGAGCTGCCAGCTGGTCGTCATGGACAAGATCCCGTTCCCGCGTCCGGACGACCCTCTGATGAGCGCCCGCCAGAAGGCGGTGGAGGAGGCGGGGGGCAACGGCTTCATGGCGGTCGCCGCCACCCACGCCGCGCTGCTCATGGCGCAGGGCGCCGGCAGGCTGGTCCGCGCTTCGGGCGACCGCGGGGTGGTCGCCGTACTGGACCAGCGGCTGGCGACGGCCCGGTACGGCAGCTATCTGAAGGCGTCGCTGCCCGACTTCTGGTTCACCACGGACCGCAACCAGGTCCGCAAGTCACTCGCCGCGATCGACGCGAAGGCGCGGCAGACCGAGGGCGCCGAGCAGACCGAGCGGGCCGAGCAGACCGAGGGCGACTGATTGCGGTCACTGATTGCGGTCAGGGCGCGGCGCCGGGCGGCCGTGCCCCGGCACCGCCCGGTCCCCGCACAGCGCTGGGCCCCGGAACCGGCGCAGAGGTCCCGGGGCCCGGTCTGGTCGGCGGGGCGCTGTCGCGCGTACCCGCCCGCCGTGGCGCTCAGACGCGACGCAGTACGGCCACCACCTTGCCGAGGATGGTCGCGTCGTCACCGGGAATCGGCTCATACGCCGAGTTGTGCGGGAGGAGCCAGACGTGGCCGTCCTCGCGCTTGAAGCGCTTGACGGTGGCCTCGCCGTCGAGCATCGCGGCCACGATGTCGCCGTTCTCCGCGACCGGCTGACGGCGGACCGTGACCCAGTCGCCGTCGCAGATCGCGGCCTCGATCATCGAGTCGCCGACGACCTTCAGGACGAACAGCTCGCCGTCGCCGACCAGCTGCCGGGGGAGCGGGAAGACGTCCTCGACGGACTCCTCGGCCAGGATCGGACCACCGGCGGCGATCCGGCCGACCAGCGGGACGTACGAGGCGGCCGGCTTTCCTGCGGTGTCGGTGGGCTGCACCGAGGCGGCCTGGTCGGAGCCGCGCACCTCGTAGGCACGCGGGCGGTGCGGGTCCCGGCGCAGGAAGCCCTTGCGCTCCAGTGCCATCAGCTGGTGCGCCACCGACGAGGTGCTGGAGAGGCCGACGGCCTGGCCGATCTCCCGCATCGACGGCGGGTATCCGCGTCGCTGCACGGAGTCGCGGATGACCTCGATCACCCGGCGCTGGCGGTCGGTGAGCCCCGAGCTGTCCGCCCGGATGCCGGGAGGTCGTCCTGGCAGGGAGCGCTTGTGCCCCTCGGGATTCGCGGCGTCGCTCATCGCGTGCACCGGCTCAGGTCGGCCCTGGGGGCGTTCCTGGGCAGTGATGGTGGCACTGTCGGCGGTGGTGGTCACGTCGGCCCCTCTCGATGGTCTCCCTGCTGCACAACGGTAGTAGCTTTCGAAAGGTTGCGCCAAACACACGTTCGAGTGAAAAAACGCGAATCGCTCGCTCGTATTGCATGTCTGGGTGTATGGCTACCGTGGCGCCTGGCGGACAAAAGGGTTCATTGCTGTACTCTTCACCGCCGTGGTGACAACCTCCGGGATGTCGCCCCAGTCTGCCATCCGGCATCCCGTTCGACGGGGCGGGTCTCCCATCTGTTGCGGTAGCCCCACGTCCCCTCCCCGCGGTGCCCACGGTATCTCCGCATGCCCCGGGCGACACGGCCCCGACACGCGTGCAGGGCGTGTATGTATGAGCCAATCCCCACATCTAGTGGTTGGATAGCGAGAGCAGCCCACAAGTTGTGGTCCCCCGGGTCTTCGAGCCCGCCGCGATCGCCTATGCTGGGGGCTGCTTCGAGGGGCCTGAAGGGCCTTTCGAGGCTGTTGAGTCTGCTGTGAGGAGGGTTCGGAGTCCATGCACTGCCCCTTCTGCAGGCACCCCGACAGCCGTGTCGTCGACAGTCGTACGACCGACGACGGCACGTCGATCCGCAGGCGCCGCCAGTGCCCTGACTGCTCCCGTCGGTTCACGACCGTGGAGACGTGCTCGCTCATGGTGGTGAAGCGGTCCGGGGTCACCGAACCGTTCAGCCGGACCAAGGTGATCAACGGTGTGCGCAAGGCCTGTCAGGGCCGGCCCGTCACCGAGGACGCGCTCGCCCAGCTCGGCCAGCGGGTCGAGGAGGCGGTGCGGGCCACCGGAAGCGCCGAGCTGACCACCCACGACGTGGGGCTGGCCATCCTCGGACCGTTGCAGGAGCTCGACCTCGTCGCCTATCTGCGATTCGCCTCCGTCTACCGGGCGTTCGACTCGCTCGAGGACTTCGAGGCCGCGATCACGGAACTGAGGGAGACGACGGGGCACCCCGGCGAGGACGACGACACCGGCACGGGGAGCCAGGAGAACGACCGCGGGCCCACGGGGGCGGGACAGGTCCCCGAGCCCGCAGGCGCCGCCGACTGATCGGCGGGCCGGACCCGGACTTCGGCGCCCGGGCCCGGCCGGACGGCGGCGAGCGAACAAGACCTGTTGCGGGCGGTGCGAGAGATGCCCGCAACACCAGACAGAACACCGTGCTCACGGGAACAATCGGGGCACTTCAGGGCGTTTTCGCCCGTACAGGGAGGCGGCATGACAGAGACGGCGAGCGGTCCGGCACGGAGTTCCCGCGCCAAGGGCACCAAGGCGGGCAAGGGACTCCGCGTCGAGCGCGTCCACACCACTCCCGGCGTCCACCCCTACGACGAGGTGGCCTGGGAGCGTCGTGACGTCGTCATGACCAACTGGCGCGACGGCTCGGTCAACTTCGAGCAGCGTGGCGTCGAGTTCCCCGAGTTCTGGTCGGTGAACGCGGTCAACATCGTCACCAGCAAGTACTTCCGGGGCGCCGTGGGCACCCCGCAGCGCGAGGTGAGCCTGAAGCAGCTCATCGACCGCATCGTGAAGACGTACCGGAAGGCCGGCGAGGACAACAAGTACTTCGCCTCGCCCGCCGACGCCGAGATCTTCGAGCACGAGCTGGCCTACGCCCTCC
Source organism: Streptomyces sp. NPDC059906 (assembly GCF_042730645.1). Taxonomy (NCBI): domain Bacteria; kingdom Bacillati; phylum Actinomycetota; class Actinomycetes; order Kitasatosporales; family Streptomycetaceae; genus Streptomyces; species Streptomyces sp. NPDC059906. The sequence continues at coordinate 22,042 of NZ_JBHWKU010000030.1, read as the reverse complement.
TGCACCAGATCTTCAGCTTCAACAGCCCGGTGTGGTTCAACGTCGGCACGCCCCAGCCGCAGCAGGTCTCCGCCTGCTTCATCCTGTCCGTCGACGACTCCATGGAGTCGATCCTCGACTGGTACAAGGAAGAGGGCATGATCTTCAAGGGCGGCTCCGGCGCCGGCCTGAACCTCTCCCGGATCCGCTCCTCCAAGGAACTGCTCTCCTCCGGCGGCAACGCCTCGGGACCGGTCTCCTTCATGCGTGGCGCCGACGCCTCCGCCGGCACCATCAAGTCCGGTGGCGCCACCCGCCGCGCGGCCAAGATGGTCATCCTCGACGTCGACCACCCCGACATCGAGGACTTCATCCAGACCAAGGTCTCGGAGGAGGAGAAGATCCGCGCCCTGCGCGACGCGGGCTTCGACATGGACCTGGGCGGCGACGACATCACGTCCGTCCAGTACCAGAACGCCAACAACTCGGTCCGCGTGAACGACACGTTCATGAAGGCCGTGCAGGACGGCGGCAGGTTCGGCCTGACGTCCCGCATGACCGGCGAGGTCATCGAGGAGGTCGACGCCAAGGCGCTCTTCCGCAAGATGGCCGAGGCCGCCTGGGCGTGTGCCGACCCGGGCATCCAGTACGACGACACCATCAACGCCTGGCACACCTGCCCGGAGTCCGGCCGCATCAACGGCTCGAACCCGTGCAGCGAGTACATGCACCTGGACAACACGTCCTGCAACCTCGCCTCGCTGAACCTGATGAAGTTCCTGAAGGACGACGGCAAGGGCAACCAGTCCTTCGACGCCGAGCGCTTCTCCAAGGTCGTCGAGCTGGTCATCACCGCGATGGACATCTCCATCTGCTTCGCGGACTTCCCGACCCAGAAGATCGGCGAGAACACCCGCGCCTTCCGCCAGCTCGGCATCGGCTACGCCAACCTCGGCGCCCTGCTGATGGCGACCGGCCACGCCTACGACTCCGACGGCGGCCGCGCCCTGGCCGGCGCCATCACCTCCCTGATGACCGGCACGTCGTACCGGCGCTCCGCCGAGCTCGCCGCGATCGTCGGCCCCTACGACGGCTACGCCCGCAACGCGAAGCCGCACCTGCGGGTCATGAAGCAGCACTCCGACGAGAACGCCAGGGCCGTCCGCATGGACGACCTCGACACGCCGATCTGGGCCGCCGCCACCGAGGCCTGGCAGGACGTGCTGCGCCTCGGCGAGAAGAACGGCTTCCGCAACTCCCAGGCGTCCGTCATCGCCCCGACCGGCACCATCGGTCTGGCGATGTCCTGCGACACCACCGGCCTCGAGCCCGACCTCGCCCTGGTCAAGTTCAAGAAGCTGGTCGGCGGCGGCTCGATGCAGATCGTCAACGGCACCGTCCCGCAGGCCCTGCGCCGCCTGGGCTACCAGGAGGAGCAGATCGAGGCGATCGTCGCCCACATCGCCGAGAACGGCAACGTGGTCGATGCCCCGGGCCTCGCGCACGAGCACTACGAGGTGTTCGACTGCGCCATGGGCGAGCGCTCCATCTCCGCGATGGGCCACGTCCGCATGATGGCCGCCATCCAGCCGTGGATCTCCGGCGCCCTGTCCAAGACGGTCAACCTGCCGGAGTCGGCGACCGTCGAGGACGTCGAGGAGGTCTACTTCGAGGCCTGGAAGATGGGCGTCAAGGCGCTCGCCATCTACCGCGACAACTGCAAGGTCGGCCAGCCCCTCTCCGCCAAGACCAAGTCCGCCAAGGACGAGAAGGCGGAGATCACCGAGAAGACCGAGGCGGCCATCCGCGAGACGGTCGAGAAGGTCGTCGAGTACCGCCCGGTCCGCAAGCGCCTGCCGAAGGGACGCCCCGGCATCACCACGTCCTTCACCGTCGGCGGCGCCGAGGGCTACATGACCGCCAACTCCTACCCGGACGACGGTCTCGGCGAGGTCTTCCTCAAGATGTCCAAGCAGGGCTCGACCCTCGCGGGCATGATGGACGCCTTCTCCATCGCGGTCTCCGTCGGCCTCCAGTACGGCGTGCCGCTGGAGACGTACGTCTCGAAGTTCACCAACATGCGCTTCGAGCCGGCCGGCATGACGGACGACCCGGACGTGCGGATGGCGCAGTCGATCGTCGACTACATCTTCCGCCGCCTGGCGCTGGACTTCCTGCCCTTCGAGACGCGCTCCGCGCTCGGCATCCACTCCGCCGAGGAGCGCCAGCGCCACCTGGAGACCGGGTCGTACGAGCCGTCCGACGACGAGCTGGACGTCGAGGGCCTGGCCCAGTCGGCGCCCCGCGCCCAGGAGCTGGTGGCCGTCGCCACGCCTAAGGCTGAGGCCGAGGCCGCCAAGCCCGCTCCGCAGCAGGCGCACACCAGCGCCGAGCTGGTGGAGATGCAGCTGGGCATCCAGGCCGACGCCCCGCTCTGCTTCTCCTGCGGCACGAAGATGCAGCGCGCCGGCTCCTGCTACATCTGCGAGGGCTGCGGCTCGACCAGCGGTTGCAGCTGACGCGTAGTCGTCCCAGCCGTCCATGAGTAAGGGGCGCCCGCCAATGGTGGGCGCCCCTTACTCATGCACCGGCGGCGTCAGGGCCGCCGTGCCGCGCCCATCACCCGGGTGAACGCCGCGGGATCGCCGTCGAAGCCGCGCACGCCGGCGCGGAACTCCCACGCCCCCGCCTCGTCCCGGACGAACTCCGCGACCGTCGCCGCGGTGGCGGCCAAAACGCCGGCGAAGTCCTCCGCGGCCAGGTCCGTGTAGCCCTCGCGGATGCGCAGGCCCGGGCCGGCCACGTCGCGGAAGGTCCGCTCCTCGGTGTGCTGCTGGATGGCGACGCCCACCACCACGCGCGCGTACCGGGCGTCCAGCCGCTCCAGCTCCAGGGTCATGACCTCGTCGAAACCGAAGCCCTTGCCGTCCTTGCTGTCCCGGTTGAGGTAGATCGTGCCGTCGGGCGAGCGGCTGTCGAAGTGCACCACGTAGACCGGGGCCCCGTAAGGGTCACCGGCCGGATAGGTCCCGGCGACGAGGTCCAGATCGGTGGGTGGCTCTCCCGCCGGACTCGGGTCCCACCGCAGCGCGACCTCGACCTTGCCCATGCCCTTGCTGAGGCCGTTCACAGACTTCCCCTTCCCAGGTCCCCCCGCCCCGCCCGGGCCACCTGAACTGCCGGGCGATGGCGGCCGGTTGCCCATCCTGCCACGCACCGGGACGGGGGTGCGGTCAAGCGGTCCCGCGGAGACCGACCGGCGCCGGGTTCCCTGGCCTTACCATGGCGCGGTGCTGGTCAAGTGGATTCGCTGCACCGTGGTGGACCGCCGCGGTTTCGAGCGGGGGCAGCGGAAGTGGGCGGGGCTTCCGGGGGAGCCGGGTTTTCGGGGACAGGGGGGTGGCTGGAGCCGGGGGCGGCCGGACGTGGCGCACGTCTTCGCCTTCTGGGAGAGCCGTGCCTTCTACGACTCCTTCATGGCCCGCTCCCACGACAGGCTGGCCTCGGCCCAGGTGGGCACCTTCAAGGACGCCCGGGTCAGGCTCTTCGACTACCGCTTCGACGTGAAGACCGGCTTCGAGCCGCGTTTCACCGACGCCGACCTGCTGCGGGTGGCGCTGTGCCGGGTCCACGAGGAGCGGTCGGAGCACTACGTCCTCATGCAGGAGAAGGTCTGGAACCCGGCGATGGCCGGCTCGCCGGGCATGATCCGCGGCCTGTTCGGCGAGGCCCCGGGGAACGGGTACAACGAGTACCTCGTGCTGTCCATGTGGCTGTCGGCCGCCGAACACGGGAAGTACCGCACCGAGCGGGTGGAGCGGCTCGCCCTGCGCGCCCAGACGGAGGCCGACATCGCGGCGCTGACGGGCGACATCGTGCAACTGGAACCGTCCTGGACCGTTTGAACGTTTGAACGTTTGAACTGAACGTTTGAGCTCCGGACCCGCATACCTCTCCCAGGTGTGGAAACTGTGTGACGTACGCCGTACGGGGCCCGTACGGATGCTTGGTTCCGCAGGTCTCGATCTAGGGTTCTGGCATGGCACGACCACGGCGCATCGTTCTTGTCCGGCACGGCGAGTCGACCGGCAACGTCGATGACACCGTGTACGAGCGCGAACCCGACCACGCGCTCGCCCTCACCGACCGAGGGCGGGCGCAGGCCGAGGGGACCGGCAAGGGGCTGCGCGAGGTGTTCGGCAGCGAGCGGATCAGCGTGTACGTCTCCCCGTACCGCCGCACCCACGAGACGCTCAGCGCCTTCCGCCTCGACCCGGACCTCATACGGATACGGGAGGAGCCCCGGCTGCGGGAGCAGGACTGGGGAAACTGGCAGGACCGCGACGACGTGCGCCTGCAGAAGGCCTACCGCGACGCCTACGGGCACTTCTTCTACCGCTTCGCCCAGGGCGAGTCCGGCGCCGACGTGTACGACCGGGTCGGCGGCTTCCTGGAGAGCCTGTTCCGCAGCTTCGAGGACCCCGACCATCCCCCGAACGTGCTGCTGGTGACGCACGGGCTGGCCATGCGGCTGTTCTGCATGAGGTGGTTCCACTGGACGGTCGCGGAGTTCGAGTCGCTGTCCAACCCCGGGAACGCCGAGATGCGGATGCTCGTTCTCGGTGAGGACGGCAAGTACAGCCTTGACCGGCCCTTCGAACGCTGGCGAGATCCGGAACCGTACGGGATCACCGGATAGAGTGGCGGGGCGATGACCCTTCATTCTTCTTCTGACGGGCGCCTGGACCGCGCCCTTTCCAGCCTGCGCGGACTTTCGGTGGGGGACGCGCTCGGCTCCCAGTTCTTTGTTCCCGCGAACTACCCGCTGCTGGGGCGCCGCGAGCTGCCGTCCGGTACCTGGCAGTGGACGGACGACACGGAGATGGCCTGTTCCGTCGTCTCCGTCCTGGCCGCCCACCACCGCATCGACCAGGACGCCCTGGCACACTCCTTCGCCCACCACCACGACTTCGACCGGGGATACGGTCCCGCGGTCAACCGGCTGCTGCGGCTGGTCCGCGAAGGCGGCGACTGGCGCGAGCTGGCCGCGGCGCTGTTCAACGGCCAGGGCTCCTGGGGCAACGGCGCCGCCATGCGCATCGCCCCGCTCGGCGCCTGGTACGCGGACGACCCGGAGCAGGCGACCCACCAGGCGGAGATCTCGGCCTACCCGACACACCAGCACCGTGAGGCCGTGGTCGGGGCCATGGCCGTCGCGGCGGCCGCGGCGCTGGCCGCCGATCCGGCCGGTCCGCCCGCCGCGCACACGCTCCTCGACGGGGTGATCGCGCTCGTACCGAAGAGCGCGGTGGGCGCAGGGCTGCGACGCGCCCGGGACATGCTCGACTACGCCGACGCGGCCACGGTCGCGGCGGTCCTGGGCTGCGGTCGGCGTACGACCGCCCATGACACGGTCCCCTTCGCCCTCTGGTCCGCGGCGCGCGCCCTCCGGGACTACGAGACGGCGTTCTGGACCACTGCCCAGGTCGGCGGGGACGTGGACACCACCTGTGCCATCGTGGGCGGGGTGATCGCGGCCGGCAGGGCGGGGGCGCCCCCGGCCGAGTGGGCGGACCGGGTCGAGGCGCTGCCCGCCTGGATGACGACGTCGGCCTGACCGGCCCCTCGGCAAAAACTCTCCGTGTGCGTTGGGAACTCTGCGTGACCGCCTGCGCGTTGTCATGACAACCGCTGTCCGGGGCACGGCCTCCGGGCATACAGGAAGGTCATGGGGGTGGGACGTGGACGCGCTGTCGGTGTTGGCCGCGCTGCTGTCCGTCGCCGTCGTGGCCTTTGCCGCCCCGCTCGGCCGGCCGAGCGGGGCGGCGCCTTCAAGTGCCAGCAGTGCGGGGGTGTCAGCCCATACCTGGCCCGGCCGTGCCGGACAGGGCGTCCAGGTCGCTCTTGCGCACCCGTATCACCAGCCAGGCCGTCGCCAGGGCGAGTACGGCCATGGCCGCCGCCGGGATGAAGGCGGCCGAGATGCCCTGTGCCAGCACGTCGTGCGACCAAGGCGCGGGCAGTTGATGCGTCTGGGCGAACTCCGCCTTCTGCTCCGGCGAACCGTTGGTGAGGAAGTCGGGCACCTGCTTCTCCGCCTCGTCCTTGCTGGCCGTGCCGAAGACCGTCGTCAGGATGGCGAGGCCGATCGATCCGCCCACCTGCTGCATCGCGTTGAGCAGGCCCGACGCCGCGCCCGCCTCGTGCTGGGCGACGCCGGAGACCGCGGTCAGCGTCAGCGTGACGAAGTTCAGCCCCATGCCGAAGCCGAAGATCAGCATCGGTCCCAGGATTCCGCCGACATACGAGCTGTCGGAGCTGATGAGGGCCTGCCAGCCGAGCCCGAGCGCCGCGAGCGCCGAGCCCGCGATCATGAACGGCTTGGGGCCGAACACGGGCAGGAAGCGCTGCGACAGTCCGGCGCCGAGCGCGATCACGACCGTGACCGGGAGGAAGGCCAGTCCGGCCTCGATGGGGGTGTAGCCGAGCACGTTCTGCACGAACAGCACGATGTAGAAGAACATGCCGAACATCGCCGCGGCCAGGCTCAGCATGATCACGTACGTGCCGGAGCGGTTGCGGTCGGCGAACATCTTCAGCGGGGTGATCGGTTCCTTGGCCCGCTGTTCGATGAGGACGAAGGCCAGCAGCAGGACCGCGGCGGCCGCGAAGGAGCCGATGGTCAGGTTGTCCCGCCAGCCCTCGTCCGCGGCCCGGATGAAGCCGTAGACGAGAGACGCCATACCCGCAGTCGAGGTGACCGCCCCGGCGATGTCGAAGCGGCCGGAGTGCCGTTCGGACTCGCTGATGTACAGCGGCGCGAGCACGGCGATCAGTACGCCGATCGGGACGTTGACGAAGAGCACCCAGCGCCAGTCGAGCCACTCGGTGAGCATGCCGCCCGCCAGCAGGCCGATCGCACCGCCACCCGCGGAGACGGCGGCGAAGACGCCGAAGGCCCGGTTGCGTTCCGGCCCCTCGGGGAAGGTGGTGGTGATAAGGGCCAGCGACGTGGGCGACGCGATCGCGCCTCCCATGCCCTGCAGGACGCGCGCGGCCAGCAGCTGCCAGGGTTCCTGGGCGAAGCCGCCGAGCAGCGAGGCGAAGGTGAACAGCAGGATGCCCGTCATGAAGACCCGGCGCCTGCCGAGGATGTCACCGGCTCGGCCGCCGAGCAGGAGCAGACCGCCGAAGGTGAGCGTGTAGGCGCTGACGACCCAGGTGAGGTCCGTGGTGCTGAACTCGAGCGCGTTCTGGATGTGCGGGAGCGCGATGTTCACAATCGTCGCGTCGAGTACGACCATGAGTTGGCAGGCCGCGATGACGGCGAGTGCGATGCCGGGATGCCCCTCCCGGCGGGCCGCTCCCGGCTTCTTGTCTTTGATCAGAGAAGAGGTTGTCACTATGTGTCCCCCACGGACGATTTAGTGAACGCTCGCGTTCACTGTTGCTTCAACGTTAGTGACCCGGAGACAGTGAACGCAACCGTTCACTTTTTGTGTCGTCGCGCGTCCGGTCCCCGTCGCGGTCGCGCGATGCGTGCCTCATCCCCGAATACCCGTTTTCACCGCTTTCTGGAGACCTCCGACATGGTTGCTTCGCACTGGGCGTCCGCCTCCGCCCAGACGCCCTCCCGCCGGCGTGGTGCGGTCCTGGAGCGCGCGATCCTCGAGGCCGCGCTGGACCAGCTCGGGACCGTCGGCTGGAACGGCCTGACGATGGAGGGGGTGGCCGCGGGCGCGCAGACCGGCAAGGCCGCCGTCTACCGGCGCTGGCCCTCCAAGGAAGACCTCGTCGCGGAGGCGCTGCGGTCAGGGCTGCCGGACTTCGACACGGCCCCCGACTGTGGCAGCGTGCGCGAGGACCTGCTGGAGCTGTGCCGCAGGGCGCGCGACGCGATGTTCTCCCGACCCGGATTCGCTCTGCGTTCCGTGATTCACGAATGCGATGCCGCGCAGGCCGAACGCTTCCATGCGGTAATCGTCAAGGGGGTTGTCGAGCCGACCCTCAAGCTGCTCCGTGAGGTCATCGAGCGCGGAACGGAGCGGGGAGACGTCCGGCGCGACGCGGTCAACGGATACGTCTGCGACGCCATCCCGGCGATGATGATGTACCGCTCCAAGATTTGTGCAAGTGAATGGACGGATCGCGAGCTCGAGGAAATGATCGACCAGTTGATGATCCCGCTGCTGCGGCCCGGCAGCCCCTGACCCCGGGCGGCCAGAAGGCCGTTCCCGCTTTGGGCGACCGGGGTGTCGCCCGGCGATCGCAGCGGCGTACGCTAGGGGCGCCATGCCGTACGAACCACCTACTCACACCGTCGAGCGCTCCCTTCGCGCCACGACCGGAGCGAAGATCATTGCCGGTGTCGACGAGGTGGGGCGCGGTGCGTGGGCCGGTCCGGTCACCGTCTGTGCCGCGATCACCGGACTGCGCCGGCCCCCGGTCGGTCTGACCGACTCCAAGCTGCTCACCATCAAGCGACGCACCGAACTCGAGGTGGAGTTGCGGACCTGGGTCACGTCCTACGCCCTGGGGCACGCCTCCCCGGAGGAGATCGACGCGCTGGGGATGACCGCCGCGCTGCGACTGGCGGCGGTGCGGGCCCTGGAGACCCTGCCCGTCCGCCCCGACGCCGTCATCCTCGACGGCAAGCACGACTATCTCGGGGCACCTTGGCGGGTTCGCACGGTGATCAAGGGCGATCAGTCCTGCGTCGCCGTCGCGGCGGCCTCGGTGCTCGCCAAGGTCCAGCGCGACAAAATGATGGCCGAACTGGGTGTCGACCATGCAGACTTCGGTTTTGCGGACAACGCCGGGTATCCCTCGCCCGTGCACAAGGCCGCACTGGAGGAGCGGGGCCCCACCCCGCACCACCGGTTGTCGTGGGCGTATCTTGATGCGCTGCCCCAGTGGCGGCACCTCAAGAAGGTCCGCAGTTGGGTGGAGGGAAGCGTTCCGGAAATCGAGGGTCAGCTCGGATTCGATTTCTGACGGTTCCGCTCGCAGGTATGTGCCACCCGCCGACGCGAGCCGCACCAACGTTTGATAAATATCAGCTCATGCCTCTCATTCCCGAGGAGCCTCAGATTCACGAGAAGGCCCAGGGTCCCCGCGCCACTCCGGCCAGTGGCCGCACCGCGCCGACCCCCCGCCCCGTACCCGGCCCCCGTCCCGCGGCTCCGCCGCGCCCCGGCCGTCCCGGCCCGGTGCGGCCGGCACCGCCGGCGCAACGCGCGTCGCGTGACACGGCCGCGGCCGCCAAACCCGGACCTTCGGGTCCGGCCGCCCCGGCCACCCCGGAAGCCACCTCGGCCACCCCGGAAGCCACCTCGGCCGCCCCGCAGATCCAGTTGATCCCGGCCACCCCCGACGGCGCGCTCGACGCCGCCGAAGAGGCCGTGGACCTGCTGCTGGACTCGGGTCGTACCCCCGGTGACGTGCTGGTGATCACCACCGGCGAACTCCACCCGTGGGCGGCCCACGAACTGTCCTTCGGCGATGCCGCCTACTGGGCGCAGCACGACGCGGGCGACGACGTCTTCTGCGCCGACGCCGCCGTCGCCGACCGTGCCGCGTCGCGGGCCGTGGTCGTGGTCGCGGTCAACGGCGGCCCCGAGGCCGCCGCTGTCACGGCCCTGACCGTGGCCCACGCCCGGGCCGGTGCCCTGCTGATCGTCTGCGGTGATCCGCAGCGGATCAACTCGGTGCTGGGCGCGGGCGTCTGAGCCCGTCCCGCCGAGCGCGGCGGACACCGGCGCGAAACAGGGGGCGCCCGGCCGGAGCCCCGGCACGGTGGCATCTTCGGCGTGCCCGGGTGTCCCGAGGACCCCGGGCGCCCGACCGGATCGGACCCGACGCGGGCAACCGGTGTACGTGCCGGCTGCCAGGACCGGTGCGCCGTACGGACACTGCCGGGCCCGAGACCCTACGGACGCTGCCGGGCCCCGGCGCGGTCGGCGCCGACGGGTCCCGCACGCCGGTCGGGTCTCGGGCGACGGGCGCCGCCGCTCGGGTGCCCCGTAGCACCCCCGGGTCCGCCCGTCCCGCGGTGCTCAGCGGGCCGCGGCGCGCCGCAGCACGTCCGAGGCGACACCGCCGGTGCGTGGCGGCGGGGGCGGCGACTCCGCCGTGGCGAAGGGCTCCGGCGCCGACGCCGCGTTGGGCCGACGCCCGCCGCGGCCCTCGCCGAGGACCTGCCAGCCGTCCCGGGTCAGCGTGATGTACGCGCCGCAGCGCAGCCCGTGCAGTGTGCACGCGTCCCGCAGCCCCCACATCCACGCGCCGTCCTCCTGCGTCCAGCGCCCGTCGCCCTCACGGCAGTAGAGCAGCACGGCGGTGCGCACCGGAGTGCGGCGCCGCAGGTCGTGCGGGATGACACGGCGCAGCTGGGAGAGCAGCGCGTTGCGGAACATCCATCCGTCGGCGGGTGAGCGGCGGCTGGTGAACGAGGCACTGGCGCGCAGCCGTTCGTCCGGGTCGAGTACGGCCACGACCGCCGTCGCCGGTTCGGGACGGTGCCGTGAGTGCAGCCCTGTGACGACCTCGCGGGGATTGCGCAGCAGTGGGATTCCGGCGGCGGCCCACTCCGCCGGTTCGAGCATGCGAGTGGCGGAAGCGGCGGACGACGAAAACGAGGCCGCCGAGGACGGAGCGAATCCGAAGGTCACGTTCCTCCCTTCGGCTACGCGCCCACACTGCGGGCAGGGTCGGATTCGGGGAGCGCGCACCGCAGCGAAGCCCTGCCGGGTCACGGAGGGCCGTGCGGGGAGCGGACTTCAATTCTTCCTGTCGAACTTGGATGCGGCAACGAGCAATTGAGACCGGGGACCCATATCGGCCGATGTGCGTTCTATATCCCTACCCGGAGTGTCACCGGGCGACGCATGGGGCACGGCGCGCGCCCCGGCCCGTTCCGGATTCGCCGATTGTCAGTGCCATCGGGTTGCATGGGGGCATGGACCACGTGGAACTCCGGACCGAAGCCGACGCCGTCCTCGCCGAGCTCGTCGGCGACCGTGAGGGCTCGGCACGGCTGCGGGAGGATCAGTGGCAGGCGGTGGCGGCCCTGGTGGAGGAGCACCGGCGGGCCCTGGTGGTGCAGCGCACCGGCTGGGGCAAGTCGGCCGTGTACTTCGTCGCCACCGCCCTGCTGCGCCGCCGTGGCGCCGGACCCACGGTGATCATCTCGCCGCTGCTGGCGCTCATGCGGAACCAGGTCGAGGCGGCCGCGCGGGCGGGGATCCGGGCGCGCACGATCAACTCGGCGAACCCGGAGGACTGGGAAGCGATCTACGGGGAGGTCGAACGGGGTGAGACGGATGTCCTCCTGGTGAGCCCGGAGCGCCTCAACTCCGTCGACTTCCGCGATCAAGTACTGCCGAAGCTCGCGGCCACCACCGGCCTGCTCGTGGTGGACGAGGCGCACTGCATCTCCGACTGGGGGCACGACTTCCGCCCCGACTACCGCAGGCTGCGCACGATGCTGGCCGAGCTGCCGGCCGGGGTGCCGGTGCTGGCCACCACGGCGACCGCCAACGCGCGGGTCACGGCCGACGTGGCCGAGCAGCTGGGCACCGGCGCCGGGGACGCTCTGGTACTGCGGGGGCCGCTCGACCGGGAGAGCCTCCGGCTGGGCGTGCTCGTGCTGCCGGACGCGGCGCACCGGCTGGCGTGGCTGGGGGAGCGGCTGGGCGAGCTGCCCGGTTCCGGGATCATCTACACCCTGACGGTGGCTGCGGCGGAGGAGGTCGCGGCGTTCCTGCGGCAGCGCGGATATCCGGTGGCCTCCTACACGGGGAAGACGGAGAACGCCGACCGGTTGCAGGCGGAGGAGGATCTGCTGGCGAACCGGGTGAAGGCACTCGTGGCGACGTCGGCGCTGGGCATGGGCTTCGACAAGCCCGACCTGGGCTTCGTCGTTCACGTGGGGTCGCCCTCGTCCCCCATCGCCTATTACCAGCAGGTGGGGCGTGCCGGTCGTGGCGTGGACCATGCGGACGTCCTGCTGCTGCCCGGGCGGGAGGACGAGGCGATCTGGGCGTACTTCGCCTCGGTGGGCTTCCCGCCGGAGGAACAGGTCCGGCGCACGCTGTCGGTGCTGGAGGAGGCGGGGCGGCCCATGTCGCTCCCGGCGCTCGAGCCGCTGGTGGACCTTCGCCGATCGCGCCTGGAGACCATGCTCAAGGTCCTGGACGTGGACGGCGCGGTCAAGCGGGTGAAGGGCGGCTGGGCCGCCACGGGACAGGCGTGGGCGTACGACGCGGAGCGGTACGCCTGGGTGGCCCGGCAGCGGCAGGCGGAGCAGCAGGCCATGCGGGACTACGTGTCCACCACGCGGTGCCGGATGGAATTCCTGCAGCGGCAGCTGGACGACGAGAAGGCGGCCCCGTGCGGTCGCTGCGACACCTGCGCCGGCCCCTGGCTCGACCCCGCCGTCTCCGCCGCGGCCCTCGCTGCGGCGACGGGCGAGCTGGACCGTCCGGGCGTGGAGGTCGAGCCGCGCAAGATGTGGCCGACCGGCCTCGCCGCGGTGGGCATGGACCTCAAGGGCCGCATTCCCGCAGGCCGGCAGGCCCTCACCGGGCGGGCACTGGGAAGGCTGTCGGACATCGGCTGGGGCAACCGGCTGCGGCCCCTCCTGTCCGCGCAGGCCGCGGACGGTCCGGTCCCGGACGACGTGCTGCGGGCCGTCGTGACGGTGCTGGCCGACTGGGCCCGCTCACCGGGTGGCTGGGCCACCGGCTCCCCCGACGCGGTGGCGAGGCCCGTGGGCGTCGTCGCCGTGCCCTCCCGCAGCCGGCCCCAGCTGGTCGCCTCACTGGCCGAGGGAGTGGCCCGGGTCGGCAGGCTCCCGCTGCTGGGCAGCCTCGCCCACACTCCCCACGCCGACGAGTACGCCGCCCACCGCAGCAACTCCGCCCAGCGGCTGCGTGCCCTGGCCGAGTCGTTCACCGTGCCCGGCGAACTCGCCGCGGCGCTGGCCGCCACGGACGGTCCGGTCCTGCTCGTCGACGACTTCACCGACTCCGGCTGGACCCTGGCCGTCGGCGCACGCCTCCTGCGGCAGGCCGGTGCCGACGAGGTGCTCCCGCTCGTCCTGGCCCTGGCCGGATAACGGGTTCCGGCCCTCGGAGGCTGTCGCCCGGCCAGGGGTCAAGGCCGGTGGGACGGCACGTCGAGCGGTTCCGCGACGACAGGGATCGCCCGGTGTGACGTGTCCCTGTCGATAGTTGTCCACAGGGCAAAGCGGAGTTTTCCGATCCGCGAGATCGTCCAGTCATGACGAACCACAGCGAAACGACTGGATCCTCCGAGAACGGCGACATCTCGCGGGCCGCGGAGCGCGGGCGGGAGCGGGCGGACGGCGCCACGCCCGAGAGCCCCGCAGACGAACACCAGGTCACCCTGCGCACCCCCGCCGAGCTCGCGGACGCCTTGCCGTACCTGCTCGGGTACCGCCCCGAGGACAGCATCGTCCTGGCGGCTCTGCGCGACAGGGACGGTCGGGGCCGGTTCGGCGGCCGCGCGCGGCTCGGCATCCCGGCGAGCCCGGACGACTGGGCGGCCGCGGCCGGACAACTGGTCCACGGCCTGGTGACCGGGAGCGAGCGCCGAGGGGCGCGGCCCGAGCAGATGGTCGCCTACCTCTGCCAGGAACCGCGCCCGGGCGAGACGGGCCGGAAGGTGATGGAGCGACTCCGGCCGCTGGCCCAGAAGCTCCGTGTCGAGTGCGGTGCCCTCGACATTCCCGTCGTCGAAGCCCTGTGCATCTCGGACGGGCGCTTCTGGTCGTACTGCTGCGACGAAGAGGCCTGCTGCCCTGCCGACGGCCTCCCCATGGGACTGCCGGGTACGTCGGTGCTGGCCGCGGCGGCCACCTACGCCGGTATCCAGGTGCGCGGCTCGCTCACCGAGCTGCGGGCCAGGATGCTTCCGAGGGAGCACGAGACGGCGGCCGAGCAGGCGGCCGCCCTGGACACGGCCGCCACGACGCTGGTCGCCAGGATCCTTGACGCCGGGGGCCGGGCGGAGGTGGCCGAGGAGACGCTGGAGACGGCGGAGCGGATCATGCGACGCCTCGCCGGGGCCCCGCCCGTGTCCGGAGCGCCGGCCGAGGATGTGCGGGACGATCGACTGCTCGGGCACGACGAGGCGGCGGCACTGATCCTGGGGCTCCAGGACCGTACGACGCGTGACCGTGCCGCCGCCTGGATGGAGGGTGCCGAGGCGGTACCCGCGATGCGCCTCTGGCGGGCCCTGGCCCGACGCTGCGTCGGGCCGTACGGCGAACACGCGGCCGCGCCCCTCACCCTCGCGGGCTGGGTCGCCTGGTCCACCGGTGACGAGCTGGAGGCGCGGGAGGCACTGGCCATGGCCCTCGGGGCGGACCCCGACTACCTCTTCGCCCGGCTCCTGCACCAGGCGTGCAACGAGGGTCTCGACCCCGAGTCGATCCGCCGCTGCCTGCGCGAGGGCAGGGAGGGCGGCCAAGGCACGGGGGACACCACCGCGGACGACGACGGACGCGGCGGTGCGGCCGTGGAAAGGGAAGGGGAAGGGGATGGGGATGGGGAACCGGACCGGCCGTCGTCCGCCGCTCCGTCCCGCCGTCGGCGCCGCGGGCGCTCGCTCGCCACGCCCTCCGGCGTACGACGCCGGACGAGGGCGGGCGGTCACCGGCCCGGGACCGAGACCATGCCTCCCCGCACCACGCCTCCCCGCACCACCCCCGGGGCCGGCCACCCCGGCGTCCCGCGCACGGGCCGGAACCGCCCCCACGCACCGGCGACGCCGGTCACCGGCCGGGAGGGCGCCTGCCCGGAGGGCGCGGGCCCGGGAGAGGGCGGGAGCCACGGGGACAGGGAGCGCTCCTGAGGCGGATGGCCGAGGCCGGGACGTACCCGGAGCCGCCGGGCGGGGAGGCGCAGGTCGGGAGGAGGTGGATCAGCGGCGAAGCGGTTGGCGAAGGGAGTGTTTATCGTCAGGCAGACGACTATGATCGCCGCATGCCCTACGACCCGTCAGCTTTTCCGCCCTTCGCCGTCACTGTGGACCTGGTCGTGCTGACCGTGCGTCGCCACTCACTGTGCGCGCTGGCGGTGCGCAGGGGCGAGCCGCCGTTCCAGGGCCGTTGGGCCCTGCCCGGTGGGTTCGTACGGGACGGCGAGGACCTGGCGCAGGCGGCGGCGCGGGAGCTGGCCGAGGAGACCGGGCTGTGCGTCCACGACCCTGCCGCACCGACCCAGGACAACGGCGCCCACCTGGAGCAGCTCGCGACGTACGGTGACCCCGAGCGCGACCCCCGCATGCGGGTGGTCAGCGTCGCCCACCTCGCGCTCGCCCCCGACCTGCCCGCGCCGCGAGCCGGTGGCGACGCCAGCAACGCCCGCTGGGCGCCGGTCGAGGAACTGCTCGAACAGAGCGGCTACGGCCGTGCCGACGAGGCGGTGGCACCGCTCGCCTTCGACCACGCCCAGATCCTGGCGGACGGCGTGGAGCGAGCCCGCTCCAAGATCGAGTACTCGTCCCTGGCCACCGCCTTCTGTCCGCCCGAGTTCACCGTGGGGGAGCTTCGCCGTGTCTACGAGGCGGTGTGGAGCGTGGCGCTCGACCCCCGCAACTTCCACCGCAAGGTGACGGGCACCCCGGGCTTCCTCGTCCCCACCGGCGGCACGACCACCCGCCAGGGCGGGCGTCCCGCCCAGCTCTTCCGCGCGGGCGGCGCGACCCTCCTCAACCCGCCGATGCTCCGTCCCGAGGTGTGACGCCGAGCCCCTGCGATGCCCGAAAAACCGGATATCACACGCTATCTTGCTACGGGTGATCCAGGCCTTCGGACTGACCAGCAACCCCCGCAAGGAGCTTCCGCCCGCCGTCGACGACGTCTCGTTCGAGGCGCGCGCGGGCCGCGTCACCGCGCTGCTCGGAGCATCGGGCGCCGGCAAGACGACGGCACTCAGACTCATGCTCGACCTTCAGCAGGGCCGTGGCCTCACCTACTTCAGAGGCCGCCCCCTGCGCCGCATCGCCCACCCCTCGCGCGAGGTCGGCGTGCTGCTGGGGGACGTTCCGGGCCACCCCGCCCGTACGGTGCGCGGCCATCTCCGCATGCTGTGCGCCGCCGCCGGCATCCCCGTCCGCAGGGCCGACGAGGTCCTGGAGTCGGTCGGTCTCCTGGGCCTGCGCGACGAACGCCTCGGCTCCCTCTCCCGGGGCATGGACCGGCGCCTCGGACTGGCCTGCGCACTGGTCCCCGACCCGCACACCCTGGTCTTCGACGACCCCGCCGCCGCCCTCTCCGGCCAGGATGCCCGAGAACTGCACGCAGCGCTGCGCGCGCATGCCGCACAGGGCGGCACGGTCCTGTTCAGCACGGCGGATCCCAAGGAGGCCGCGCGCAGCGCCGACCACGTCGTCACGCTCGAGCGGGGCAGGGTCGTCGCCGACCAGGAGGCGGCGGAGTTCTCCCGTACCCGGCTGCGCCCCCGCGTCGCCGTACGCAGCCCGCATGCCGCCCGGCTCGCGGCCCTGGTGACCAAGGAGGCACGCGCGGCACGCCGTTCCGTCGAGGTGGTACGCGAGGGCGGCAACCGGCTGGCGGTGTACGGCAGTACGTGCGCCGACATCGGCGAGACGGCCTTCCGGCACGGCATTCTCGTGCACCAACTCGCCGACGAGGTCGGTGACATGGGCCCCGGAGCCGGTGAGATCCCCGCAGCCCGGCAGCAGGAGCAACGGGAGACGGACTGCGGGCGCGCGCCGGGCACAGGCGCGCCGAGCGCGGGGAAGCCGGGCCCCGAGACGCCCGGCGCGCTCCTCCCGTCGCCCGCCACGGACGGCGACACCCCCGGAGACGGGCGTGGTGTCGGGCGCGGAGACGCGGACGACCCCGCATCGGGGACCGTCCCGAACAGAACTCCCGGCCCCCGCCAGGCCCCCGTCTCCGGTCGCCACCCCGAAGCCGCTCCCACTCCCTCCGGGCCGGCTCCCACTCCCTCCGGGCCGGCTCCCAGTCCCGCCGACCCCGCACCCGGGCCTTCCACACCCGCTCCCGGCCCCACCGCGCCTGCTCCCGGCCCCGCCGCGATCGACGCCGCTCCGCTCCGCACCCCGCGCCCGTTCCGTGCCCTCGCCCCGGGCGGCGCGCGGACCCGGGAAGCGGCCGCCACGCTGCCGCCGCCGATCTCCGTCCGCTCCGCCCCCAGCCCGCTCCGTCCGCTGCGCTATGAACTCCGTCGCGCGGTGGGCGTCCGCACCGGGTTCGTCACCGGTGCGGTCGTGCTCCTCGTGTCCGCCGTCATCGCCGTGGTCCTGGCCCGAGTCGGACACACCCCGCAGCCGCGACTCCTGGCCGCCTGGCCGCGGGAGCTGCCGCTGCCGCCCGCCGCGCTCGGTGCCGGGCTGCTCGGCGCCCTCGCGTTCGGCGACGAGTTCCGCCACCCCGCCCTGGCGGCGGACCGCGGCACCGTGCCCCGCCGCATGGGGCTGCTGACCGCCAAACTCCTCGTCTCCGCGGCCACCGCACTGCTGCTGGCCGCGCTGACGGTGGGCTGCGACGCCGAGGTGCTCCGCCTCTTCTACGGGCCGGATCTCGCCCAGGCCCCCGCCGACTGGCCCGCGCTGAGTGCCGGTTGGCTCGGACTCGTCGTCGGGTGCGCCTGGTCCGGAGTGCTCGCCGCGGGCGTCTTCCGGTCGACCACCGCAGGGCTGGCTGCGGTGGTCGCCGTCCCGGTGGTCGTCGTACCGCTCGTACAGAAGGCCTGGGAGGGCCCGTCCGTGCGGACGGCCGCCGGGCTGCCGATGCGGGTGCGCGAGGTCCTCCTGACCCAGTGGCCGTTCGGAGGCGAGCGCTACGTGGCGGAGGTGCTGCGCCTGATCGCCCAACCGGTGGGCGGCGCAATGACGTTGTCGCTGACCGCGCTGCTCTGCGCCTATCTGCTCACGACCCTGCGCAGCAGGGTTTGACGACCCCTCTCCCACCCTTCCGTTCCGGCCGTGTGCGCAACTCCCCGGGGAAAGCCCATTTCTTTCCGATAAGGCGTCAATTGCGACGGGGTGAGCGATCACCCTTTCGTGTGCTTTTCACCAAAGACCTCAAGGGAGTTGAGGTCGGCGCCGACAAAGGATGCGTGAGTACCCTTGCGCACACCATGATGACCGCCGCCCGTTCCGCCGACTCCGGCCTCGCGAACCCGGGCGAACTCGACCGCTACCCGTACGCGGAGACGCCCGCCGTCGACCGCGTCGGGGCGCCCTCCTGGGAAGGGGTGGAGCCCGAGCTGGGGCGCGTGGGCCGGCGCACCGCGGGCAACCGTGGCCGCGGACTGCACGGGCAACTCGTCCAGCAGCTGGGCCAGATGATCGTTTCCGGCGACCTGGGTGCCGACCGCCCGCTGGTGCCCGAGGAGATCGGACAGCGTTTCGAGGTCTCCCGCACCGTGGTGCGCGAGTCCCTTCGCGTGCTGGAGGCCAAGGGGCTGGTCAGCGCCCGCCCCAATGTCGGCACCCGCGTGCGTCCCGTCAGTGACTGGAACCTCCTGGATCCGGACATCATCGAGTGGCGCGCCTTCGGCCCGCAGCGCGACGACCAGCGCCGCGAGCTGAGCGAGCTGCGCTGGACGATCGAGCCGCTCGCCGCGCGCCTGGCCGCCGGGCACGGGCGCGAGGACGTCCAGCAGCGGCTGTCCGACATGGTCGGGATCATGGGCCACGCCATGGGGCAGGGCGACGCGCTCACCTTCTCGCGCGCCGATGCCGAGTTCCACACCCTGCTCATCCAGATCGCGGGCAACCGGATGCTGGACCACCTCTCCGGCATCGTCTCCGCGGCCCTCCATGTCTCCGGCGGTCCGGTCACGGGCTGTGACCGGCCGAACGACGTGTCGCTCGCGCAGCACGGCAGGATCGTCGACGCCCTCGCCACCGGTGACGGCGCGGCGGCCGAGGCGGCCATGCGTCAACTTCTGACCGTCCACCCCGAGGTGGAACGCGTGGTGCCCGCCCCTCGCGAGCACTGACCGCCTTCCGCCGAAACGGCGCGGTCCGGGCACGCCAAACCCCTCCTGTGGCTGTGGCCGGCCATCGCCGCCACCTTCGGACCCCGCGGAGCCGCTCGCGGTTCCACGGGGTCCGAAGGTGTGATGAGCAGCCTGAGCCTTCCTCGGGCGGTCGGAAGGTACGAGTTGATGACCTTGTTTATCCGTATCTGACCAATTTTGATCGCTTACGGGGTGTGACTCGGGCCACGCGGATTGGGCGTAACGCTCTTGGGAACAACACGATGACCTAAGAGGTGACAGCCGCGGAGGGAATACGGACGCCGTTCACGGCGCTGTGCATCTCCCCGGCCCGCCCGCACCGTCGGCCCATTCCCAAGCCGGTGGTCGGCCCCTGTCCGCCGTGGACGGGGCCGGAAGCCGTTTTTCAACGTTCCGAGAGGTTGTTCGTGTCGGCCAGCACATCCCGTACGCTCCCGCCGGAGATCGCCGAGTCCGTCTCTGTCATGGCGCTCATCGAGCGGGGAAAGGCTGAGGGGCAGATCGCCGGCGATGACGTGCGTCGGGCCTTCGAAGCTGACCAGATTCCGGCCACTCAGTGGAAGAACGTACTGCGCAGCCTCAACCAGATCCTCGAGGAAGAGGGTGTGACGCTGATGGTCAGTGCCGCAGAGCCCAAGCGCACCCGAAAGAGCGTCGCAGCGAAGAGTCCCGCCAAGCGCACCGCCACGAAGGCGGTCGCGGCGAAGCCGGTGACCAGCAGGAAGGCGGCCGCTCCCGCCGCCCCGGCGGCGCCCGCGACCGAGCCCGCCGCCGTCGAGGAAGAGGCGCCCGCCAAGAAGGCGGCGGCCAAGAAGACGACCGCCAAGAAGGCGACGGCGAAGAAGACCACCGCCAAGAAGACGGCGGCCAAGAAGACCACCGCCAAGAAGGAAGACGGCGAGCTTCTCGAGGACGAGGCGACCGAGGAGCCGAAGGCCGCGACGGAGGAGCCCGAGGGCACCGAGAACGCGGGCTTCGTGCTGTCCGACGAGGACGAGGACGACGCCCCGGCCCAGCAGGTCGCCGCGGCCGGTGCCACCGCCGACCCGGTCAAGGACTACCTCAAGCAGATCGGCAAGGTCCCCCTGCTCAACGCCGAGCAGGAGGTCGAGCTCGCCAAGCGCATCGAGGCCGGTCTGTTCGCCGAGGACAAGCTGGCGAACTCCGACAAGCTGGCGCCCAAGCTCAAGCGCGAGCTGGAGATCATCGCCGAGGACGGCCGCCGCGCCAAGAACCACCTGCTGGAGGCCAACCTCCGCCTGGTGGTCTCGCTGGCCAAGCGCTACACCGGCCGCGGCATGCTCTTCCTGGACCTCATCCAGGAGGGCAACCTCGGTCTGATCCGCGCCGTGGAGAAGTTCGACTACACCAAGGGCTACAAGTTCTCCACGTACGCCACCTGGTGGATCCGCCAGGCGATCACCCGCGCGATGGCCGACCAGGCCCGCACCATCCGTATCCCGGTGCACATGGTCGAGGTCATCAACAAGCTCGCGCGCGTGCAGCGCCAGATGCTCCAGGACCTGGGCCGCGAGCCCACCCCGGAGGAGCTGGCCAAGGAGCTCGACATGACCCCGGAGAAGGTCATCGAGGTCCAGAAGTACGGTCGCGAGCCCATCTCGCTGCACACGCCGCTGGGCGAGGACGGCGACAGCGAGTTCGGTGACCTCATCGAGGACTCCGAGGCGGTCGTCCCGGCCGACGCGGTCAGCTTCACACTCCTGCAGGAGCAGCTGCACTCCGTTCTCGACACCCTGTCCGAGCGCGAGGCGGGCGTCGTCTCCATGCGCTTCGGGCTCACCGACGGTCAGCCGAAGACCCTCGACGAGATCGGCAAGGTGTACGGCGTCACGCGTGAGCGCATCCGCCAGATCGAGTCGAAGACCATGTCGAAGCTGCGTCACCCCTCGCGCTCGCAGGTGCTGCGCGACTACCTCGACTAGGTCGTGGCCGACAGTACGGACCGGCAGTAGAGCGGACGGTACGAGCGACTGAGGCCCGGTCCCGCCAGGTGCGGGACCGGGCCTCAGTGCTGGGCAGCGGGTGCGCGGCACGGCGTACTGGATCACTCTGGGTGTCCCATGACCACCTAGGAGTGAGGAGCCCGCATGCGTCGTCTCTTTGCCCGGACACTGGCCCGGCCGCTGGTGCTGGCGGCCGCGGCGACCGCGATACCGCTGGGGTCCGCCGCCCCCGCGGCCGCCGACAGCATCGTCGTCGGAGGCTTTCCGGTCGAGGTGTCCGACAGTCCGTGGACCGTCGCCCTGTCCAGTCGTGACCGGTTCGGGGGTACGCGGGCGGGACAGTTCTGCGGCGGAGTGGCCGTCGGCCGGACCACCGTGCTCACGGCGGCCCACTGCCTGGGGGAGGAGGTGCTCGGGTCGCCGCCGGAACAGGTGGAGGACCTGAGGGTCATCGCGGGCCGCACCGACCTGCTGTCGGACCGGGGCCAGGAGATCCCCGTCCGCTCCGTGTGGGTGAATCCGGAGCACGACGACGGCACCAACGCCGGCGACTTCGCGGTGCTCACGCTCTCCGAAGCCCTCCCCGCCGGCTCGGTCATAGGGATGGCGGCGGAAGGCGACCCGGCGTACACACCGGACACCGGGGCCCTTGTCTACGGCTGGGGGGACACCTCGGGCGCCGGAGACTACGCGAACGGCCTGCACGCGTCCCGGGTGCGCGTACTCCCCGACGCGTCCTGCGAGCGGGCGTATCCGGGCGATGACGACGGCCACTACCTCCCGAGCACCATGCTCTGTGCCGGGGAGGAGGCCGGGGGCCGTGACGCCTGTCAGGGGGACAGCGGAGGACCGCTGGTCGGCCGGGGCAGGCTCATCGGTCTCGTGTCCTGGGGGAGCGGCTGTGGGCGCCCGGGCAGTCCCGGGGTGTACACGCGCGTCTCCTCGATACTGCGGACGCTGGGCTGGGACGGCACGGCCGCGCGGCAGCGCGGTGGCGTCTGACGGCCGCTGAGAGCCTTTCGGGTACGAGCACGGGCGGCCGCCTCCGGAATCCGGAGG
>NZ_JBHWKU010000029.1:0-103807 GCF_042730645.1 Streptomyces sp. NPDC059906 | reverse complement strand
GAGATCCGATCAGGTCGGGGTATCAACATATCTGGCGTTGACTTTTGGCACGCTGTTGAGTTCTCAAGGAACGGACGCTTCCTTTGTACTCACCCAAGAGACTCTCTCGGGCTTTCCTCCGGGCGCTTCCCTTCGGTGTTTCCAACACTATCAGGCTTTCCCGATGCTCTTGACCACCGTCCTGCGGGCATGCAGAAGGCGATCCAGCGATAGGATCTGATGAGTTGGATGCTGCCGAGGCGAGGACACCTTGCTACGCATCGCTCAACCCCAGGCAGGAGTAACGACTGTACACGGGGCCGCGGAACGGGTGCAAATCCGTGAGGAGTGTGGTCTAGACCTCTAATCGGAACACTCATGCGGAACCGGTACTTCCTATGACATACCCTGCTGCTCAGTGTGCCGTCCGGGACAAGGCAGTGACGGCCCGTACAGATCCCCGCCCTGGGAGGCTTCCCATGACCACCGTCTCGTCCCCGCTCGCAGGACGCGCCATCGGACTGGCCGCCGTGCCCGATCCCGTCTTCTCCGGGGCCATGGTCGGCCCGGGCACCGCCATCGACCCCGTGCGGGAGCCCTCCGAGGCGGTCGCTCCGGTCGACGGCGTCATCGTTTCCCTGCACCCCCACGCCTTCGTCGTCGTCGACGAGAGCGGGCACGGCGTGCTGACCCATCTCGGCATCGACACCGTGCAGCTCAACGGCGAGGGCTTCGAGCTGCTCGTGAACAAGGGCGACACCGTCGTACGGGGTCAGGGCGTGGTGCGCTGGGACCCGGCCGCGGTCGAGGCCGCGGGCAAGTCGCCGGTCTGCCCGATCGTGGCCCTGGAGGCCACCGCCGAGGCGCTCACGGACCTCCGTGAGGACGGCGACGTGAAGGCCGGCGAGAGTCTCTTCCTCTGGAAGTGACGTCCGTGCCGTCGCACGGCGGCATCGACTGCTGGTAGGACAACCACCGCGGCGGCGGGACCCGCCGCACTATCGGGACGGGTGAGATGGAGACAACGCTGCGAGGCGTCGGCGTGAGCCACGGTGTGGCGATCGGCGAGGTTCGGCACATGGGGACGGCGGTTCTGGAACCGCCGGCGAAGCAGATTCCGGCCGAGGACGCGGAGCGTGAGCAGGGGCGCGCCCGCAAGGCGGTGGAGGCTGTGGCGGCCGATCTGATGGCGCGCGGCAACCTGGCCGGGGGCGAGGCGCAGGCCGTGCTCGAGGCGCAGGCCATGATGGCCCAGGACCCGGAGCTGCTGGCGGACGTCGAGCGGCGGATCACCGTCGGAAGCACGGCCGAGCGTGCCGTGTACGACGCCTTCGCCGCCTACCGGGCCCTGCTGGCCGGTGCCGGTGAGTACCTGGCCGGGCGCGTGGCGGACCTCGACGACGTGCGGAATCGTATCGTCGCCCGTCTGCTCGGGGTCCCGATGCCGGGTGTTCCGGACAGCGACGAGCCGTACGTCCTCATCGCGCGGGATCTGGCGCCTGCCGACACCGCGCTGCTCGACCCGACGCTCGTCCTGGGCTTTGTCACCGAGGAGGGCGGGCCGACCAGCCACAGCGCGATTCTCGCGCGGGCGCTCGGCGTGCCCGCCGTGGTGGCCCTGCCGGGCGCCGGCGAGATTCCCGAGGGCACCGTCGTGGCGGTGGACGGCAGCACCGGTGAGATCTTCGTGAATCCCGCTGAGGAGAAGAAGGCACGGCTGGCGGCCGAGGCCGCCGAGCGCAAGGCCGCGCTGGCCGCCGCGACGGGTCCGGGGGCGACCTCGGACGGTCACAAGGTGCCGCTGCTGGCGAACATCGGTGGTCCCGCCGACGTGCCTGCGGCGGTCGAGGCCGGCGCCGAGGGTGTCGGCCTGTTCCGGACCGAGTTCCTCTTCCTCGACGACAGCGAGAACGCTCCGTCGGAGGAGAAGCAGATCACCGCCTACCGCCAGGTGCTGGAGGCGTTCCCGGAGGGCCGGGTCGTCGTGCGGGTGCTGGACGCCGGCGCCGACAAGCCGCTGGACTTCCTCACCCCGGGCGACGAGCCGAACCCCGCGCTCGGCGTGCGCGGTCTGCGGACGCTGCTCGACCACCCGGACGTGCTGCGGACGCAGCTGACGGCGCTGGCGAAGGCGGCCGAGGGGCTGCCGGTCTATCTCGAGGTCATGGCACCGATGGTGGCGGACCGGGCGGATGCCAAGGCCTTCGCGGACGCCTGCCGCGAGGCCGGGCTGCGGGCGAAGTTCGGCGCGATGGTGGAGATCCCGTCGGCCGCGCTGCGGGCGCGCTCGGTGCTGCAGGAGGTGGAGTTCCTGTCGCTGGGGACGAACGACCTCGCGCAGTACACCTTCGCCGCCGACCGTCAGGTGGGCGCGGTGTCGCGGCTGCAGGACCCGTGGCAGCCGGCGCTGCTCGACCTGGTCGCGCTGTCGGCCGAGGCGGCGAAGGCCGAGGGCAAGAGCTGCGGTGTCTGCGGCGAGGCCGCTTCGGATCCGCTGCTGGCGTGTGTGCTGACCGGTCTCGGTGTCACCTCCCTGTCCATGGGCGCGGCGTCGCTGCCGTACGTGCGGGCGACGCTGGCGAAGTTCACGCTGGCGCAGTGCGAGCGGGCCGCGGCCGCGGCCCGGGCGGCGGACAGCGCCGAGGAGGCGCGGAACGCCGCGCAGGCGGTGCTGTCCGGCGAGTAGGGCCGGGTGCGGCCTGCCGCTCAGGCTGTGGTGCGGGGCGTTCCACCTTCGGGTGGGGCGCCCCGCCCGCGTTCAGTGGTGGTGTCCCGGTGGGAGTCGGTCGTCTCCGAGGTCGGGCGGTGCGCAGTAGTCGACGTTGGATTCCGGGGAGATGAGGTCGCCGGACTCGACGTCGGTGCAGTAGGCGTCGAAGACCTGGGCGGCGGTGAGGGGTTCGAGGCCGTATCCCCGCAGGCTCCAGCCGTGGATGCGGTCGGGGCCGCCCGGGGCGCTGATCCGCATGACGAGTCCGCCGGGACTGTGGGTCGCCAGGCCGAGGGCGAGGACGCTGGTGAACTCCAGGGCCTCGGCCTCGTCGATGTGCGGGGTGCCGTCGGTCTCCTCGGCGACGAGGAGGACGGAGACGAGGGTCTCCTCCGGGTGGCCCGAGACGCTGCAGACCAGGTGCCGGTTGCCCGGTGGTGCCGTTTCGAGGACGCGGCGCAGGAGGCCGGAGGCCCGGGTGAAGGCGGCACGGCCGAGGTCCTCCCCGCAGGTGGCGCAGTTGCCGAGGCGGGCGAGGAGGGTCGACGTGTATTCCCAGGTGGCCTGGCGGACGGCTTCGTCGACGAGGGCCGGGAGCAGGTCGGTGAGGGGCTGGCCCTCGTAGGGCACGGTGGGGCCGTGGGCGGCGAGTTCGGCGGTGAAGCGGGCGCGGCTGGCGGAGGCGTCGGCGTCGAGGCCCGCCGCCGTGCAGAAGTCCGCGTACTCCTCCGGGTCGAAGAGCGCGACCGTGGTGTGGGTGCCTTGTGCCGCGCGGGCCCTGAGCAGGGATTCCACCTGGCGTAGGTAGGCGGTGTGGTCGTGGAAGGTGAAGCTGCGGTAGCGCCGCATGGTGCGGAAGTCGTGTTCGTCGGTGAGCAGGCCGATGGTGCCCGCGATTTCGCGGCGCAGGACGCGTCGCATGGTGTGGTCGGTCTGGTCGGTGTGCGCCATGTTTCCCCCTGTGCACGGTCGATCAATGCTCACTCACAGTAATCGGCGGCACTGACAACGGGGCCTGGCGGGCGCGGGGAGCCGGCCGCCGCCCGGGGCGGCCGGCTCGTCGGCGTGCTGGTCAGGAGCGTTTGCGGGCGAGGTCCTCGTAGAAGTGGAGCAGGTCGAGGTTGTCGATGGAGCCGGGGTTGACGGCCTTGTCGAGCGGGGTGCCCTGGAGGAGGCGCTTGACCGGGACCTCGATGCGTTTGCCGGTCAGGGTGTGGGGGATGCCGGGCACCTCGATGACCTCGTCGGGGACGTGGCGCGGGGACAGGTTGGCGCGGATGGTCCGCTTGATGCGGTCGAGGAGGGCGTCGTCGAGGGCGGCGCCGGGGGCCAGGTGCACGAACAGGGGCATCCAGTAGCCGCCGTCGGGCTGTTCGATGCCGATCACGAGGGATTCCCTGATCTCGGGGAGCCGCTCGACGGCTTCGTAGATGTCGGCCGAGCCCATGCGGACGCCCTGCCGGTTGAGGGTGGAGTCGGAGCGGCCGTGGATGACGACGGAGCCGCGTGAGGTGAGGGTGATCCAGTCGCCGTGGCGCCAGACGCCGGGGTAGGTGTCGAAGTAGCTGTCGTGGTAGCGGCTGCCGTCGGGGTCGTTCCAGAAGCGGATCGGCATCGAGGGCATGGGGTTGGTGACGACCAGCTCGCCGACCTCGTCGGTGAGGGGGTTGCCGCTCGGGTCCCAGGACTGCAGGTCGGTGCCGAGGCCGGGGGCCTGGAGTTCGCCGATGTGGACCGGGAGGGTGGGGACGGCGCCCGCGAAGCAGGAGCAGACGTCGGTGCCGCCGCTGACGGAGGCGGTCCACAGGTCGGCGCCGCTCGCGGCGAACTCGTCGTGCAGCCAGCGGAAGCCGTCGGGCGGGAGCGGTGAGCCGGTGGTGGCGACGCACTGGATCGCGGAGAGGTCCAGGTCGCGGGCCGGGTGGACGTCGGCCTTGCGGCAGGCCATGACGTAGGCGGCGGAGGTGCCGAAGAGGGTGGCTCCGGTGCGTTCCGCGATGCGCCACTGGGCGTCGGTGGCGGGGAAACCGGGGCTGCCGTCGTAGAGGACGATCGTGGTGCCGGTGAGCAGGCCGGAGACGAGGAAGTTCCACATCATCCAGCCGGTCGAGGTGTACCAGAAGAAGCGGTCCCCGGGGCCGAGGTCGCAGTGCAGGCCGAGCTGTTTGAGGTGCTCGACGAGGATGCCGCCCTGGGACTGGACGATGGCCTTGGGCAGGCCGGTGGTGCCGGAGGAGTAGAGCACCCACAGGGGGTGGTCGAAGGGCACCTGCTCGTACACGGGCTCGGTGTCGGCGGCGGTGAGGGTCTCCCAGTGCAGTGCGCCGTCCGGGGCCTCGGTGCCGAGGAGCGGGATGTGGACCACCGCGCGGAGGGTGGGCAGTTCCCGGCGGAGTTCGGCGACGGTGTCGCGGCGGTCGTGTTCCTTGCCCCCGTAGCGGTAGCCGTCGACGGTGAACAGGACGACGGGTTCGACCTGCTGGAAACGGTCCAGGACGCTGCGGGCGCCGAAGTCGGGCGCGCAGGAGGTCCAGACCCCGCCCACGGCGGCCGTGGCGAGCAGGGCGACCACGGCCTGCGGGATGTTGGGGAGGTATCCGCTGACGCGGTCGCCGGGGCGTACGCCGAGGGTGCGCAGTTCGGTGGCGAGGGAGGCGACCTGGCGGCGCAGCTCTGCCCAGGTGACGGGGGCCGGTTCGTGGGTCTCGTCGACGTACAGGAGGGCGGGTTCGTCCGGGCGGGTGCCTGCCGCGCGCAGGGCGTGTTCGGCGTAGTTCAGGGTGGCGCCGGGGAACCACTGGGCGCCGGGCATGGTCCGGTCGCCGAGTACGCGCGCGTAGGGGGTGGAGAAGCGGACGTCGAACCACTCCGTGACGGCTTTCCAGAAGGTGTCCAGCTCGTCGACGGACCAGCGGTGCAGGGCGGCGTATCCGCCCTCGGCGGGGGCTGCGTGGTGCTCGGCCGCCCAGGCCTGGAACCTGGTGATGCGTGCCTGGGAGATGCGTTGCGCATCTGGCTGCCAGAGCGGCTGTGGGTTCTCGGTCGACATGGGGCGGCTCCCGGACTGTGCGCGTCGTGTGCGTCCTCCGCGCACGGGCTGGGGTGTGCGCGTGACGCGGCTGACAGGGACGATGCCATGTGATCGACTTCCGCACCAGGGCGCGCCCCACATAGTCGGTGACATGAAGATGTGGTCCGGTCACGGGTGAACGGCAGTTGAACGACGCCTCCGGGCGCGGCGGTCGATGGCAGGGTGAGCAGCATGGACGGTCGTGACCTGGTGCGTTCGATGAAGACGGTCGGTTCCGTGGGGGTGGCGCAGGGGTTGCGTACGGTACGGGCGGCGTGGCGCAGACGGCGTGCCGATGCGGCCGGGCTGCCGCCGCGGGGTGCGGAGCGGGCGCGGGTGCCGGGTCCGCTGCGGGAGGTGGAGCCGGGGCCCGGGGGCGGTGTCCTCCGGTTCGGCCGCTCGGAGCTGCGCGTTCTCGTGGCGGTGAACGGAGCGGTGTTCTGGGGGTGGGACGGGGCCGGTCCCGAGCCTTCGTACGCGTTGGCGGGCCGCTGTCCGGAGCCGGATCCGCGGGCGGTGCTGGAGCCGGACAAGGACGGCGGGTGGCGGGTGGTGGCGGAGCGCGCCACGGTGGCCGTGTCCCGGCACGGCGCGGTCGAGGTGCGTACGCCCGGGGGTGTGGTGCTGCGCCGTGAGCTGCCGCCCCGGTGGTGGGAGCCGGTCGGCGGCGGTCCCGCGCGCTGGACGCAGCGGGCGGAGGTGGCGGCCGACGCCCGGTTCTTCGGGCTCGGCGGGCGGTCCGCGGGGCCCCGGCTGCGCGATGGTACGTACCGGCTGTGGAACACCGGTCCCGGCCTGCCCTTCGCGGCCGCCGAGGACGCGTCGTCCGTCACGATGCCGGTGCAGCTGGTGGTGGCGGACGCCGGGATGCACCTGGTCTTCCACGACAGCACGTGGGACGGCACGGTGGCGTTGCGGGAGGGTGAGGAGGGGGCGGGGTCGGGGCACGACCGGCCGGGGCGGAGCGTGCTGCGGATGGACGGCGGTCCGCTGCGGTGCTGGGTGACGGTGGGCACCCCCGCGCGCGTGCTGCTGGCCTGGGCGTCGCTGACCGGGGCGCCCGCGCTGCCGCCGGCGTGGGCCCTCGGTCATCATCACGCGCTGTGGGGTTCCGGCGACGAGCAGGATCTGAGGTGGGTCGTGGCCGGGCACCAGGAGCGGGATCTGCCCCTGGACGCGGTGCATCTGGGCATCGGTCACGGCGCTGCCCGGCAGGTGTTCACCGTCGACGAGGAGCGGTTCCCGAAGCTGCCCGTACTCGCCGAGGAGCTGCGCAGGGAGGGGGTCCGGCTGGTGTCGGCCGTGGAGCCGGCGGTTCGGGCCGCGCCCGGCAACCTCGTGTACGACGGCGGTGGCCGCGGGGACGTGTTCGTGCGGGATGCGGCTGGGACGGTCGTCCGGGGTGTGGGGCGTGCGGGGGACGTGGTCTTCCCGGACTTCACGCACGCGCGTGCGCGCGAGTGGTGGGGCGGGCTCTATGAGGAGCGGCTCGGGCAGGGGTTCACCGGCTTCTGGCACGACCTGGACGAGCCCACCTCGTTCGCCGCTTTCGGGGAGTCGACGCTGCCGCGGTCGGCCCGGCATGCGCTGGAGGGCCGGGGCGGCGACCACAGGGAGGCGCACAACGTCTACGCGTTGTGCATGGCGCGGGCCGGTTACGAGGGGCTGCGGGCGCTGGCGCCCGACGAGCGGCCGTTCGTCCTCTCCCGTTCCGGGTGGGCCGGCCTGCAGCGCTACGGCGGCGCCTGGTCCGGGGCGACGGCCACGGGGTGGCCGGGGTTGCGGGCGTCGCTGGCCCGGGTACTGGGGCTCGGGCTGTGCGGGGTGCCGTTCTCGGGGGCGGAGGTGGGCGGCTTTGAGGGGGATCATTCCGCGGAGCTGTACCTGCGGTGGTTGCAGCTGGCCGCGTACCTGCCGCTGTTCCGCACCCACGCCGGGCCGCGGGCCGGGCACCGGGAGCCGTGGGAGTCCGGGGCCGAGGTGCTGGAGCACGCGCGCGTGGCGCTCGTCGAGCGGCGGCGGCTGCTGCCGTACTTCGTGACGCTGGCGCACCTGGCCCGGCGTACGGGCACGCCCTGTGTGCGTCCCCTGTGGTGGTCGACGCCGGAGGACCGGATGTTGCGGGACTGCGAGGACGCGTTTTTGCTGGGGGACTGTCTGCTGGTGGCTCCGGTGCTCGGTGCGGGGGTGGACCGGCGTGCGGTGCGGTTGCCGCGGGGCCGCTGGTACGACGTGGCGACGGAGCGGGCGTACGAAGGACCGGCGCAGGTGCTGGTCGACGCGCCTTCGGCGCGGATCCCGGTGTTCGCGCGCGCGGGAGCGGTGATTCCGGTGCGGGCAGCGGACGGCGGGCCGGAGCTCGAGGTGTGGGCGCCCGCGCGGGGGCGGACCGGCGGTGGGCTGGTCGTGCCGGACGCGGGCGACGGCTGGGTGGAACCGGAGATCGAACGGTACGTGTCCCGCTGGGAGGGGCGGCGGGTCGTCGTCGAGCGGGAGGGCGAGGACGGTCTGAGCGAGCCGTCCTGCCCGGTCCGCGTCCGAGGGCTCGCGGAGCGCGCGGCTCAGATGTAGCGGCCCTCGAAGAAGGCGCGTACGGCCCTGGTGTGGAGCGGGAAGGCGAGCTCTTGCGACCTGCGCAGGAGGTGCCATCCCTCGGTCTCGTCGGTGGCGGCGGAGGGCGGCAGGCCCTCGGCCGGCCGCTCGGGCAGCATCCCGAAGAGCAGCAGGTGGCCGTCGGGCGAGCTCATGGCGTCGGCGAGCCGTACGTCGCGGCTCGCCGCGTCGATGCCGGTCTCCTCCTTGAGTTCGCGGACGACGGCCTGCCGCCAGTCCTCCCGGTCGTCGACGTAGCCGCCGGGCAGGGCGACGCCCCCGCGCGCGGGGGTCACGGTGCGGGTGATGACGACCAGGGCGGTGCCCTGTGTGTCGTACACGGGCTGGAGGGCCACCGCGACCGGCAGCGGGTTGCGGTAGGCCACGGTGCCGCACCCGGGACAGGTGCGGGGCCAGCCGGAGACGCCCCCTCCGTAGGGCGATCCGCAGCTCGAACAGTGGGAGCCGAGCGCGGAGTTGGGAACGGAGGTTTCAGTTTCGGACACGCGGCGGACTGTATCCGATGCCGGAGGGGACGGCTCCGGCAGGCCGGTCAGCGACGGCCGGAGAGCGACTTCGCGGAGACCGGGAAGTCGAAGTAGGTGTCCGGGTGGGGCTCGGGCTTGTAGGTGAAGTGCCACCATTCCTCGGGGAGGTTCACCAGGCCGACCTCCTCCAGGGTGTCCTTGAGCAGCAGTCGGTTGGCGCGCTGGACGCCCTCGATGCGGGGGTCGAGGGTGTGCGAGCGGGTGTCGAAGCAGTCGTAGCCGGTGCCCATGTCGACGGAGTTGTCGGGGAAGCGCTCGTCCTTCGGGGCGAAGCAGGACACCAGGGGCTGTCCGGGGTGGTACGGGCGGGTGGGTTCGGCCGGGAGCCGTACGAGGGTGAGGTCCACGGTGGAGCCGCGGCTGTGGCCGGACTTCTCGGCGATGTAGCCGTCGGCGAAGAGGCGGGTCTTGTCGACGTCCGGGTAGAACTCGGCCTTCATGTCCTGGTCGTCGAGGTCTTCGGCCCAGCGCACGAAGTGGTCGACGGCGCGCTGGGGCCGGTAGCAGTCGTACACCTTGAGGGAGTAGCCCTGCCGCAGCAGCCGGGTCTGGGCGAGGTGGAGGGCTTCGGCCGCGGGGCGGGTGAGGATGCACAGGGGCTGCCGGTAGCCGTCGACGCGCTCCCCGACGAAGTTGTGCGCGGTGACGTAGCGCATCTCCTCGATGATCGTCGGGTCGACGCCGCGCAGGGCCACGAAGTCCTCGGGGGCCCTCGGCTCGTGCCGTGCCAGCGCGGTGGCGGGGGCGGAGGCGGCGGGGGCGGCGGTGACGGCGAGCAGGGCGGCGAAGGTGGTGGCCAGCCCGCGGAGGGCGGCGGAGAGTCGTGTCATGTCCCCTGCATTTATCAGGCTGCGGCTCCGGGAGGGAAGTGGGCGGCACCGCGACTCGCCGGGCACACGCCGTGTGAGCCCACCGGAATCCTGCGTGAACGTCGCGTGAACCGGGCCCGGTGGGGAGCCTGCCGCGCCATCCTGCTCCCGTGCGCTCCTGGACGGACACTCTCCGCTTCGCCTTCCAACCGGTGGTCAACCTGATGACCGGCGGGGTCGCGGCGCTGGAGATACTCGCCCGGCCGGAGAGCGGCGACGTGCTCGCCGAGGCGCGGCGCGATCCAGAACTCGACGGCCTGCTGGCGGTGTCGGCGCTGCGTGCGGCGGTGCGCCGGGAGACGCTGCTGCCGCTGCACGTCAACGTGTTCGCGGGCACGCTCGCGGACCTCGGTGGTCTCCGGCCCCTGCACGACGCCGTGCGCGAGGCGGGGCGGCTGCCGTGGGAGGTGACGCTGGACGTGTGCCCGCCGTACACGCACGTGCCGCGGCGGGCCCTGCTGGACGCGGTGGACGTGTTGCGGGGGCAGGGGTTCCGGATCTCGGCGGACGGGGTCGGTGACGGGGACGCGCCGTTGCGGCTGCTGGCGGACCTGGCGCCGGAGCTGGTGAAGCTCGACGCGTCGCTGCTGGCGCGGCCGGCGGCCGTGCGGGCGATGCGGGTGCTGTGCGACGAGTCGGGGGCACTGCTGGCCGTCGAGGGCGTGGAGACGGAGGCGCAGTGCGCCGTGGCGCGGTCGGCGGGGGCGCAGTTGGCGCAGGGCGAGCTGTTCGCGCCGCCCGCGCGGCTGCCCGCGGCGGACGTGTACGTTCCGCCCGGCTCCTCCGGCCTCGTGCCGACGCCCCGGCCGGGGCCGCCGGTACGGCAGTTCGTGCGCCCGGCCGCGCTGTTGCCGGCGACGGCCTCGGCGGGGCGGGTGCGGGCGCTGCTGACCGGGTCGCCGGACGTGTCCGGGGTGCTGCTCGTGGACCGGGACGGGATTCCGGTGCGCTCGGTGCACCGCTCGCGCTTCCTGTTGTCGATGTCGGGGCGCTACGGGCACGCCCTGTACGCCGACCGGCCCGCCGTGAAGCTCGGCGACCCGCCGCGGACGGTGGGCGTCGACGCGACGGCGTGGGAGGTGCTGGACGTGGTGGCCGTCGGTGGTCCGGGCCGTACGTCGGACGACGTGGCCGTGGTGGACGCGCGCGGGCGGTGTGTGGGCGTCGTACGGCTCTCGGACCTGGTGCGGGCGCTGGCGGAGAGCCGGGTGGAGGAGGCGGCCGGGCTCAATCCGCTGACGCGGCTGCCCGGTTCGCAGGCGATCACGGACGAGGTGGACCGGCGGATCGCGGCCGGGCGGGCGTTCGCGCTGAGCTGGCTCGACGTGGACCACTTCAAGCAGGTCAACGACGGGGCCGGGTTCGCCGCGGGCGACGAGCTGATCCGGTCGGTCGGGCGGACGCTGCTGCGCACGGCCGCCGGGGAGACCCGGGTGGGGCACATCGGCGGTGACGACTTCCTGGTGCTCAGCGACCCGGAGGGGCTGGATCCGCTGGCCGCCGCCGTACTGGACGTGTCGTGGTCGGCCGGCGGGCGGCCCGTCACGCTGTCCCTGGCGACGGTCCTGTGCGCGCCGGGCAGCGTGCCCGACCACCGGCGGGCGGCGGCCCGCCTGGCGCCGCTGAAGAAGGCCGCGAAGGCGTTGGGCGGGGCGAGTTGGGTGCTGGGCAGGGCGGACGTGCCGGGCCACGAGGTCCGGCGCGGCACGGACCGGACGACGGCACCGGCCGGCTGAGCGGGCGGGCCCGCCGGTTCCGAGGCGGAACCGTGCGGTCCGGCCGGGGCCCCTCCGCGGGTTCCGGTCGGCCTCCAAGACCGCCGTGGAGACGCCGGTGCGCGACCGCGGCCGCCACGACCGACGCGGGGCGGTTGATCGCGGGCGGTGGAGGAGGGGGCGGACGCACGGACGGCGAAGGCGTACGGCGGCGACGTACGGCGGTTCCGGTCGGCGGGGCCCTCAGGTCGGGACGGCCCGGCGGCGGTCCGCCGCCTGGGCCATCGCGTGCTGGACGACGCCGATGAGGACCTCCTTGACGGACTCCCGGTCCCGGGCGTCGCACATCACCAGGGGCACGTCCTCGTCGAGGTCGAGGGCCTGGCGGACGGTCTCGCCGGGGTAGCGCGCCGATCCCTCGAAGCAGTTGACGCCGACCACGAAGGGGATGGAGCGCCGCTCGAAGTAGTCGATGGCGGCGAAGCAGTCCTCCAGGCGCCGGGTGTCGGCCAGCACGACGGCGCCCAGCGCGCCCTCGGACAGCTCGTCCCACATGAACCAGAACCGCTCCTGGCCGGGGGTGCCGAAGAGATACAGCACCAGGTCCTCGCGCAGGGTGATCCGCCCGAAGTCCATGGCCACCGTGGTGGTGTGCTTGCCCTCCACCCCGCTGACGTCGTCGACGGGCCGCCCGGCCTCGGTGAGCAGCTCCTCGGTGCGCAGCGGCCTGATCTCGCTGACCGCGCCGACGAGGGTGGTCTTGCCCACGCCAAACCCGCCGGCCACCAGGATCTTGAGCGTGACGGGCTCGACCGGCGGCTTGCCGCGCTGGGAACGCCCGAAGATCATCGGTCTCTTCTCCTTAACCTGCCGCCGCCCGGCGGGCCCGGGGGCCGGCTCACAGTGCCCTCAACCCGTTGATCACGTCGCGCAGAATGTTCTCGTCCGGCAGTTCGGCCGGAGGCACGGGCCGGTTGACGTGGACGAGTTCGATGTCCACGAGGTCGCCCACCAGGACCCGCACGACCCCGATGGGGAGGTCGAGTCCGGCGGCGAGTTCGGCGACCGACTGCGGGGCCTCGCGGCACAGGCCGACGATGTCCACGTGCTCCGGGGAGAGGGTGACGTCCGCCTCCGGATCGTCCGCGTGCGGTTCCGTGACGACCACCGCGATCAGGTCGAGGCGGTGCTGGGCCGCGCTGCTGGTGCGGCCGCGCGTCATGGCGTACGGACGGACGACGGGGCCGGCCTCGTCGTCGAACCAGTGGTTTCTTCCCTGACCGTCTGCGCTCATGTCATCCCACTTACCCGCCCGAGGGCAGATCGGTGCGCGGCGCGGTACCCAGGTGCACGCCGACCCGCTTGACGAGCAGGGTCATCTCGTAGGCGACCTGTCCGACGTCCGAGTCGGCGTCGGACAGGACGGCCAGGCAGCTGCCGTCGCCGGCGGCGGTGACGAAGAGGAAGGCTTCGTCGAGTTCGACGACGGTCTGCCGGACGCTGCCCGCCTCGAAGTGCCGGCCCACGCCCTTGGCGAGGCTGTGGAATCCCGACGCCACGGCGGCCAGGTGTTCGCTGTCCTCTCTGGTCAGGTCCTTGGACACGCCCGTGGCCAGGCCGTCGCCGGACAGGACGACGGCCTTGCGGATGCTCGCGACACGGTCCACCAGGTCGTCGAGGAGCCAGTTCAGCTCCCCGGACTTGGTCGCGGTGTGGCCGGTCGCCTTCGGTGCGGTCATCGACCGTCCCCCTTTGTCGTTCCTCGTGCTGCTGATGGTGCGGTGCCGCCGGGTGGGTCGTCACCCGTGGCGTTCTCCTCGCGGCCGCGCTGCCAGCCGCGCTGGAGCGAGGCCATGCGGCTGCGTACCTCGTCGGCGTCGCGGTCGGCCGGGTCGGAGCGGTCCTCGGCGGCCGGTTCGGGGCTCTGCCTGAGCTGGGGGGCCAGACTGGCCTGCCGGACGCGTCGGGGCAGCGCCCCGGCCTCGGCGTTCGGGGGCGGACCGTCCTCGCGCGCGGCGGGATCGCCGCCACCGCGCTCGGTGGTGGGGCGGCCGGTGCGGTCGGCGGTGGCCCCCTCGGCCCGGTCGATCGTGCGGTCGGTGGGGCGATCGCCTCGTCGGCGGGCGGGCAGGGCGGGCAGCTCGTCCGCTCGGGTGCGGGACGCGGCCGGGGGCTCCGTCCGGTCCGGTCCGGCCGCGCGCGGCTCGTCGGAGCTGTTCCGGGCGCCGCGTTCGGTGACGGGGCGCCCGTGCGAGCTGACCAGCTTGGGAGTGTGACGGCGGGGCAGCGCCACCGGCGCGTCCGCCTCGGTGCCGTCCCCGGCCGCCGCCTCGTCACCGTGGCGGGACTCGGGGCGTCGTGGTCCGGTGCGGCGGGCCGCCTGGTCGTCGTCGGCCGCGGCCAGGGAGCGGCGCGGGCGGAACAGGCCGCCGCGTTCGCTGTCCTGGTCGTCGAGCGCGCCCGGGAGGCCGTCGAGGGCGTCCAGGTCTACGGGCGCCTCCAGTTCGACGGGGCCGTCCAGCAGCGCGGCCGGTCGCTCCGGGAGCCGTGCGGGCACGTGGGCGAGGGCGGAACTGCGGCCCTCCGCCCGCTCCTTGTCCTTGACGTGCTGGGGACGGTCGAGGCGGAAGCCAACGCCGTTGGTGTCCGGGGCGTCGTCGGTGAGCAGCGCGTCGGGAACGAAGACGACCGCGGTGGTGCCGCCGTAGGGGGACGGCTGCAGGGAGACCCGGACGTTCTGCCGCTGGGCGAGCCGGCTGACGACGAACAGGCCGAGCCGGTCGGTGTCGGACAGCTCGAACTCGGGTGTCTCGGCCAGCCGCAGATTGGCGTCCAGGAGGGCGTCGGCGGCCATGCCCAGGCCGCGGTCGTGGATCTCCAGGGTGAAGCCGTTGGCGACACGCTCGCCCAGCACCTGCACCGCGGTGTGCGGGGGCGAGAACACCGTGGCGTTCTCCAGGAGTTCGGCCACCAGGTGGGTGAGGTCGGCGACCGCAGGCCCGGTGACGGCGACGCGGGGCAGCCTGCGGACCTCGATGCGCTCGTAGTCCTCGACCTCGGCGACGGCGGCCCGCACCACGTCCATCAGCTGGACGGGCTTGCGCCACTGCCGGGAGGGCGCGGCGCCGGAGAGGATGACCAGGCCCTCGGCGTGCCGGCGCATGCGGGTGGTCAGGTGGTCCAGGCGGAACAGGTCGGCGAGTTCCTCGGTGTCCTCGGTCCTGCGTTCCATGGTGTCGAGCAGGGTCAGCTGCTTGTGCAGCAGCACCTGGCTGCGGCGCGCGAGGTTGACGAAGACCTCGGAGACGCCCGCGCGCAGCTCGGCCTGTTTGACGGCGGCTTCCACGGCGGCGCGCTGGAGGGTGTTGAGGGCCTGGCCGACCTCGCCCATCTCGTTCCGGTCGTACTCGAGGCGCGGTACCTCGGTCTCGACGTCGACCTCCTCGCCCGCCGACAGGCGGCGCATCACGCTGGGCAGGCGGACGCCGGAGGCCTCGTGGGCCTCCAGGCGCAGCTGCTTGAGGTCGCGGATGAGGGAGCGGCCGACGCGGACGGACAGGAAGAGGGAGTACAGCAGGGCGATCAGGCCGAGGGCTCCGGCGACGACGGCCTTGGCGATGGTGCTGGTGGCGACCGGGTCGACACGGTCCTGGTAGCGGTCGGCGGCGTTGTCGTCGAGTTCGCCGAGTTCCTTGAGGACACTCCCGGCGGCGGTGTCCCAGCTCTTGGCGGTGACTCCGCGCGGAGTGCCGGTGCCGGAGGAGACGGCGGCCTGCTCGGCGACCCTGAGGGGGGCGGAGGAGGCGTTCTTCCAGAAGCGCTGGTAGCGGCCGCGTTCGGTGGAGGGCAGCAGCGGCAGGTTGATGTCGTACATCACGGTGCGCTGTGCGACGAGGTCGGAGACGTCCCGCACCTCGGTGCGGCTGAGCCGTCCGGTGACCAGGGCGGAGCCGAGGAGGGCGTCCTCGCGGGAGAGCAGTTCGCGGGCGCGGGAGACGTTGACGAGCGCGCGGTACTGCTTGTCGAGGCCCACGTCGTCGACGACGTTGAGGTTGGCGAGCAGGTCGTGGCAGGGGTCGACCAGGCGGTTGTAGAGGCCGAGGGCCTGGGCGCGGTCCACGGTGCCGTCCTCGACGCTGCGGCGCAGGGAACCGAGGCCGTCGAAGGCGTCGAGTACCGCGGTGAGCCGTTCGTCCCCGGCCCGGCCGAGGTCGTCCCGTACGCCGGCGTCGGCGGCGTTGCGGCGGATCTCCGCGACGGCCTCGTCGGTGGCGGTGCGGCTGCGCTCCAGTGCGGCCAGCCCGTCGGAGGCGCGGGGGTCGGCGAGGTGGACGAGGGTCTGGCGGCGTTCCTGCTGGAGGACCCGGACGGTGTCCTCGACCGGGTAGCCGATCTCCTCGACGACGGCGGAGACGCTGAACAGCCGTGCCGCCTCCCGGCCCGTCAGGACCGTGGCGAAGGCCCAGATCGCGGTCAGGGACACCAGCGGCACGA
This sequence comes from Streptomyces sp. NPDC059906, assembly GCF_042730645.1. Lineage (NCBI taxonomy): Bacteria > Bacillati > Actinomycetota > Actinomycetes > Kitasatosporales > Streptomycetaceae > Streptomyces > Streptomyces sp. NPDC059906. The sequence continues at coordinate 87,830 of NZ_JBHWKU010000029.1, read as the reverse complement.
GGAGCAGCGCCACGATCTTCCGGCGGATCGACTTCCCGCGAAAGCGCATGGCCTCCCCCAGCTCGGCCCCACCGGTGGGGGCACTCATGTGCGTCAACAAACGGCGCGAGCCTACTACTGACGCACAGGTAACTCGAAGACCCGTCCGGAGGCCGAACCTCCGCACCCGGGGCAGGCGATGGTCAGTTGTCCGGTCATTACGGGAGATTGCCTCCCGGGATCGGTGGACGGGCGCGAGGCGGTCACGACGACGTGACGGGCGGATTGGCCGAAATTATTCGACTGCGCGGGATTTTCGGGAATCTTGGGGACTCTTCGTTCGTCCTTCACTACGGGAAACGGAGGCGGAATCGGCCACAGGAGCCGCATCCCGCCCCTGGGCGGCGTAAAGCAGTGCAAGCCGGGCAGTCAGAGGGGAGACGTGTCCTCGGACACGGACGAGCGGTCTGCCGGCGGTGGGGAGTGACATGTTGATGGGCACGGCGGAGCGGCGCGGAGCGCCCGCGGACGACGGTGCGACCGGGGTGGCCGGGGTGGCCGGGGTGGCCGAGGAGACCTCAGCGGTGCGCCCGGAGGTGCCGGATCGCGACATTCCGGCGACCGGGCCGGACACTCGGGCGGGCGAGCGGCAGGTGGGGTACCGGCCGTTGTGGCGCGAGGAGCCCGCGCGGCGGCGTCGGATGCCGGATCCGGTGCGTACGGCGGCCGTGCGCGCGGTGCTGGTGGTCGCCGTGACGCTGATACTGGCGATGGTGGCCTTCCTGTGCACGCTGGCGGAGTCCTGGCTGGCGTTCCCGATGGTGCTCGGCAGTGTGGCGGGCACGGTGGTGGCCACCTGGGGCGTGCTGGACGTGTGGGTGACCCGGCAGGTGTGGAACCAGCGGCACGGTGTCGTGTCGGTGCCGAGCAGCACCGCGCGGGCCATGCGCCGCGAGCGTCGCCGGGCGCGGCGGCAGGCGCGGGCCGCCGAGCGGGGCCGGGGGCGGATAGGCCGGCGGGGCGGCACGGGACAGCTGTCGCACCCCTGAGCGGGCGGGTGACGGTCTCCCTGCCGCTCCTGCCCCGCCGCTCCCAGAAGCTCCGCTACAGCTCCTCTACTCCTCGTCGCGCAGCCGGGCGGCCAATGCCGTCAGCGGCTCGGTCTTCTCACCGTCCCCCAGGGCGGTCAGGAGGACGACCGCCGCGTCGAGGCGGGCGAGGGCGGGGACGACGCGTTCCAGGTAGACGCCTTCCATGGCGGCCGCGAAGCGGACGCACTCGGCCCACTCGTCGGCCCGGTCGTTCTCCGGGCCCGGTTCTCCGACCAGGGTGAGGGCCTTCTCCAGGGCGGTCAGGGCGTCCTCGTAGGCACCGGCGTAGGCGTTGACCCTCCCGTACTCGTAAGCCAGCGCGGAGTCCAGCGGGCGTCCGTGGGCCTCGTACCCGGCGGCGCGGGCCCCGTCGGCGATGCGGCCCGCGTCGGCGAGGAAGGCGAGCGCCTCGGCCAGTCCGTCGGGGCCCTGTTGCTGGGCTTGGAGGCGGGCCAGTTCGCGCAGGCAGTTGCTGAGCGCTTCGTGCCGCGCGTCGCGGGCGTGAGCGGCCAGCGCCTGGTCGGCCACCTCGCGGGCCCGGTCGAACTCACCGGCCTCGGCGAGGAGTACGGCCGTCTCCGCGGCGATCATGACGTGGCTTCCCGGGTCGTCGTCCCACCCGGCCGACTCGGCCGCGAGGGCCAGGAACTCCGCCGTGGCCGCCTTGAGGTCCTCCCCCGTGTGCAGCGCCCGGGCGCGGGTCAGGCGCAGCTGGGCGACGAGCCGGTCGTCCGGCTGTCCGGCGGCGACGTCCGGTTCGGCCAGCAGGGAGTCGAGCAGGGCGATGCAGTCCTCGACGCGGCCGAGATCGAGGCTGAGCGTGGCGGCGTTGCTGTAGGCGCAGTACGCGTCGAAGCGGTCGCCGCGCCGGAGGTTGAGCTCCGCGGAGCGGGTGAGGTGCCGCAGTGCCTCGTCGGGTCGGCCCAGGTGCATGCATGCCTCGGCGAGGTCGCCGTGGAGACGGGCGGTGTCGATGGCGTCGGCCGGCCAGTCGGCGGCCAGTCGCAGCGCCTCGCCCAGGTCCTCGTGGGCGGCCTGGGCATCCTGCAGACCGAGCCGGAGGCGGGCGCGCAGGCCGAGGGCCCGGGGCAGGTGCCAGGCGGGTCCGTGCGCTTTCAGCCGCTCCAGCAGCGCGTCGGTCTCGGCAACCGCGGCGGGCAGGTCCCCGGCGATCGCGTAAGTGCTGGCCCGCAGCATCAGGGCACCGGCGATCTGCCCGAGGACGTCGTGCCGGGTGGCGAAGGCGTGCAGCAGGCCGATCTCGTCCAGGACCGCGGCGACGTGCCCGTCGCTTCCGGACGCCTGCAGGCGCAGGCCCAGCGCGGTGGCCCTGAGCCGCAGCAGGCGGGCCTCCTGGTGGGTGGCCAGGCCGGACGTGTCCTCGTGCAGGCGGACCATGGCCGCGTGGGCGGCGGTCAGCGCGGCGGCCTTGGCCCGGGTGGCGCCAGCACCGTCGGCCGGAGCCCGGGGCGGGGCCTCGGCGGCGGCTCCGGCGGCGGGCGCGGCCCCGGACCGCGCGGGCTGCCCGGCCGGAGCAGCCTTGAGGGCCTGAGCCGCCGCCTCCGCCCCGGTGTCGACGCCGGCTTCGGCGGCGGGCTCGGTCCCGGGCACCGCGGACCTGCCGGCCCTCGCGCCCGCGACCGCCTCGGCGGATGTCGCCGCCACCGCTTCCGTCCGTGGCCCGGCGGCGATCTCACCGGCGGGCGCGGTCTCCGCAGGGGCCTGGGGCGGGATCTCGGCGGCGGCGAGGAGGGCGTGGGCCCGGGCGAGTGCCGCGTGGGCCGGTGCTTCGGCGTCGTCGTACAGGCCCGCGGCCTCCTCGTAGAGGATGGCCGCCTCGGCGAAGTCGTCCTTCTCGCCGAGCCGGCTCGCCTCGTCGGCCAGCAGGTCGGCGCGCAGCCGCGCGAGCGGGCCCACGGCCGGGTCGTCGGGGTGCGTGTAGTCACGGGTGGTGACCCGGGTACGCAGCTCCGCCCAGCAGGCCCGCGCATCCGGGTGCCCCTGTTCGTCCAGTGCCCGTGCCCGGACGACGAGTTCGGGCAGGGACTCCGGGAGAGCGGGAGCCGTACGGGCAGCGGGCGCGGCGACTGGGGCGACCGGGGCGGCCGGGGCCACGTCGTCGAGGTGGCGGGTGCGCAGGGTCAGTTCCAGTGCTTCCAGGAGCGGGGCGCGGTCGAGGCGGGCCCTGCGGCGCTCCGTGTGGGCCGTGGTGCCGTTGCGGGTGTCGAAGCGGGCGGCGAGGTCGTCGGCGCGGTCGCCCACTTCGGCGCGCAGGCCGGTCACCGTCCAGGTGCGGCCCGGGTGACCGGCGGCGGGCAGTCCGCCGTGGCCGAGCCCTTCGACGCGCCGGAGGAGGACCTCGACGCCGGTGAGGAAGTCGAGCTGTTCCAACGGCGAGTCGACCTCGTCGAACAGCGCGCGGTTCTCGGCGAGCAGTTCCAGGCCGCGTGCCTCGTTGCCGGTCAGCGCGCAGAATTCCAGGTGCCGGCCGACCTCGCCGGACATCGAGGGGTTGCGGCGGCAGCCGCGGTACCCGGCGAGGTGCAGCTCCCGCGCCCGGTCGGTGTGGCCGGCGCGCAGCAGGGGCAGCAGGGCGTACGCGATGGAGCGGGACGGCTCCTCCTGGCACGACTCCTTGCCGGCCAGGACGGGCTCCCAGGTGTGCAGTGCCCGCTCGTCGTCGCCGGACGCGAGGTGGTACAGGGCGCGTTCGCAGATCTCGCAGGCCTCGCAGTCGCTCAGCCGGGTGCGGGTACGGCCCGCCCACAGTTCGAAGGCGCGGGGCTCGTCCTCGCCGACGTGGGCGGCCAGCCGGTAGGCCTGCCCGTAGTAGGGCTGGAGGCCGAGACCGGCCTTCTCGTACCGCTCGCGCATCTCGGACAGCCACTGGCGCAGGCTGGTCAACGGTATTTCCGGCAGCGCGCGCAGGGCGGCCGCCACCCACTTGAACCGCCAGAACACCAGGTGGCGCAGGTTCTCGTCGAAGACGTCGGGCTGCTCGTCGAAGAGGGTGAGCAGCCGGGCGAAGGCCACGGGCGACTTCCGGGGCTCGGAGCCGTACGTGTACGCCTCCTGGAGTTCGAGGAGCGCGCGGACGAGCGGGAGGGCTTCCTCGAACTGTTCGGCGACGTCGACGAGTTCCTCGGCGGTGACGGTGCGCGTACGGCCGTAGGGGCGCCGCTGGTTGGCCTGGAGCGCCTCGTACAGCTCGTCGATGCTCTGGGGGTGGGGTGCGGTGGGCATCGTCAGTGGTCCTTGCGGAGGGCGTGGGCGAGGAGGTCGAGGAAGGAGCGGTTGATGAGGCTCGACTCGGCGGGTCTGAGCGGGCGGCGGGACAGCAGCGCCGCCTGCCCGTAGAGGGCTTCGGCGCTGGTGCGGGCCAGTTCGGGCTCGTCGATGGCGACGGCGGTGCGGACCAGCGGGTTGAGCTGGTTGAGGATGAGCTGGGCGCGCGGGGCCTCCTGGCGCAGGGCGCCGAGGATGTCGCCCCACAGGCCGCCTTCCTGCTCGCGGGCGAGCTGGGAGCGGGTGCGCTCGTGCCGGGCCTCGCGGCTGTCGACGAGGAGGGCGGGGGCGGAGGCGGGCTGGAAGGTGCGCAGGGCGACGTCGCAGTCGAAGACGGCGAGGGCCTCACGGGCCCGGGCGAGGTAGGCGGCGGCCGCCAGTTCCGTCTCCCGGTCGACCGGGTCGAGGTGGGCGGTGAGGGTCGCCGGGTCGAGGTCGGCGACGCTGGTGGCCGGCCTGATCTCGGGCAGCCGGTGGACCAGTTCGCGGTCGTAGGTGTAGCCGCCGTTGACGACGCCGAGCCCGGCGGCCGAGGCGATCGCCGCGACCTGCCGGAACTCCTCCACGCTCGACGTGACGAGCACGGTGCGGTGGGTGCGGGCGAACTCGTCGAGGGTGGTGTGCCCGTCGGTGGTCTCGAACGGCAGCCAGGGCAGCAGCATCCGCAGGATCTCGTCGTCGTGCACGGCGAGCGACTTCACGGCCAGGTGGTGGGCGTGCAGGAAGCGGGCCAGCAGGTCGGGGTCGCTGGCGGCGGCCCGGGCGATCCAGGCGCGCAGCCGCTCGGCGAGGGCGTCGCGGACCGCGGCGAGGGTGTCGTCCTCGTACAGGGACTCGCGGGAGGCCGTCGGGCGCAGGCTCTCGGCGTCGACGACGCAGCGGACGAAGAACGCCCACTCGGGCAGGATCTCCTCGGCCTGCTCGGACAGCAGCATGCCCTTGACGTGCACGCGGTGGCCGTGTCGCCGTCCGGCCGGTACCGCCTGCGGCAGTACGCACGCGATGCCCTTCAGGCCCACGGCCGGCAGATCCAGCTCCATGGTGTCCAGCGGCGTGAACCCGAAGACGTCCGCGCCGTACGCGGCCAGGGCGCGGGAACGGGCCCCGGGGGTGGGGTACGTACGGCCCCAGGGAGCGGGCTCGGGGTTCACGGCGGTGCCCGGGCCGCCCGTGCCGTCGTCGAAGGTCACGGGGTGCCGCAGCAGGGAGCCGAAGTGCCGGGCCAGCTCCCGCACCCGCGTCGGCCGGGTCCACTCGCCGGCGTCGGCGCGGGGCGTCAGCGTGACGCTGGTGCCTGGCCGGGGCCGGGCCGAGGAGCGCAGGGTGCGGATGGTGTAGCTGCCGTCGCCGCGTCCGCGCCACTCCACGGCGGGTGCGTCGGGGGTGCGGGCGGAGCGGCTCACCACGTGGATCTCGTCCGCGACCAGGAAGCAGGAGAGCAGGCCGATACCGAACTGGCCGATGAAGTCCCCGCGTTGCTCGGCGACCTGCTCGGCGCGCTTGCTGCTGCGCCCGATCGTGGCGAGGAAGGTGTGCACATCGGCCTCGGTGAGTCCGACACCGTCGTCCTCGACCCGGACGACCGAACCGTCGGCGTACAGCCGGATCCCGAAGGCGCCCGCGGGGGCTGCCGGTTCGAGGGCGTGCCGGGCGGTCAGCGCGTCCACCGCGTTCTGCAGGAGTTCGCGCAGGTAGACGCGTGGGCTGGAGTAGAGGTGGTGGGAGAGGAGGTCGACGAGGCCGCGCAGATCCACCTGGAAGGTGCGATCGGCGCCGGCCCGGTTCGAAGGGGCGTCGGACAGGGGCATCGGGCAGTCCCGGGGTGGCGTGATGGAGGGGTCAGGGGCGGGAGGGGGCGCCAGGGTGGGCGCGGCCGGGTGGGGCGGAGCGCGGAGCGCGGCCGGGCCGGCTCAGGCGTGGCGGCGGAAGCGGGTGTACGCCTTCTCCGGCTGTGCCATGTAGCGCCAGGGCCACGGCGTGCAGGCGCCGCCCAACTCGTGGAAGACCCGCGGGGCGACGACGCTCTCCGAGGCCAGCGACAGGGCCATGGCGAAGGTGTTGAAGTCCTGCTGCCAGCCCGGGCGTCGCTCGTAGGCGGGGTGGAGGATGCTGTGCCTGGCCGCTTCCCGCAGCTCCGTCTGGATGTAGGGCAGGTCGAGGCAGCTCGGGCTCTCCGACTCCACCCAGTCCTCGATGTGGGCCATGGCCACCACGCAGCCCAGGCGGTGTCCCTCGGGCGCGCGGGTGAACGCCTCGCGGGCGTACCGCATCGCCTCTCCCGGTTCGCCGCCCCAGCGGGGCTGCAGTTGGGACACCCGCTCGATGTGGGTCTCCAGATCCAGGGGGTCGCGGCGCAGCGCGGCCTCGTACCGGGTGCGTTTGACGTCGCCCGGCAGCGACATGCCACGGGCGGAGGTGAGGAGGCGGCACCAGGGGGTGACCCAGTCCGGCCGCAGCTCGGCGGCGAGCAGCAGCTGTTCCTCGGCGGTCTCGAGCCGCTCGTGGAAGACGCGCCACTGCTCGTGCGTGACGTTCACGGCGAGGTCGGCGGTCCGTGCCTCCCAGCCCCAGGCGATGTGGCGGGCCCCGGATATAAGCAGCGCGGTCGCCCGGTCCTCCGCGTCCCGCTCGACGGCCCGGCCGATCCAGTCCTGCACCCCGTCCAGACCGGCCAGCTCGCCGAGCACCTGGTGGTCCCGGCCGAGGTCGAACGGGGCCAGGGCCGCCTTCACCCCGTCCCAGTCCCCCGCGCCGGCCGCTTCCACCAGCGCCAGCACGCGTGTGTCACCGAGGGCGCGCACCGGGTACGTACTGTTCCTGCGTCCACGCGGGGCGGGGAGGGCGTGCGGATCCGCCGCCGGTCTCTCCCCCGCTTTGCCGAACAGCTTGCCGAGCATGTCGCGCCCTCCCCAGGTGCCGCTTGATCAACGGGAGCAGCATAAGGGGAACCTCTGACAACGCCTCCACTTCATTTCCACACCGGCTTCACGTGTGGAACGCGGTTACGCGGGCGACTGTGCGGGGCGTTTGAACATGCGGGTCGCGGTGATCTCGCTGTGCACCGCCTCGCCCTCCCCCTCGGCGGCGGGCGTCGGCTGGGGCAGGCCGGGCCTGAGGTGTTCCTCCACGCTGATGTACTTCAGGCCCGCCCGGAGGTCGGCGTCGTTGCGCAGCCGGATGACCAGCGGGAACTCGGCCAGCGCGGTCGTGTCGAACAGGCCGGTGGTGTACAGGAGCTGGACGCCGAGCGCGTCGGAGACGGCCCGCTGGAGCTCCAGCAGGTAGGTGGCGTTGGCGCGGCCGATGGGGTTGTCCAGGAACAGGGTGCCGGCGTGGCGGTGCCGGTCGCGGCCCCGGTCGTTGCTGCGCAGCGCGGCCATCGTGCAGTACAGGGCGATGGCCGCGGTGAGCAGCTGGCCGCCGGAGAAGACGTCGCCCATCTGGCCGACGGGGACGCGTTCGGCGCGCAGTACGGCGTCGGGCTTGAGGATCTCGACGGCGACGCCCTTGGGCTGCAGGGCGGCGGCGACGCCGCGCAGCAGCAGGGACATGCCGTCGCGGCGCAGGTCGGAGTTCTTCTTCACGGCCGCGCGGGTGGCCTCGTCGACGACCTCCCCGAGCCGCTCGGTGAGGGTGGCCTGGTCGGGTTCCTCGAAGCGGATGCGCAGGAACTCCTGCCCGGACCACTCGCCGAGGCCCTCCGGCAGCCGGGACAGGCGCTGGGCGGAGCGGAGGGTGGCCAGCGCGGACTCGACCAGGCCGCGCAGCCGGTCCACGATCGAGTCGCGGTTGCGCTCCAGCTGGGCCAGCTCGTCGGTGAGGACGCGGAGCCGGGGCGCGAAGGCGTCCGCCCACTTGGCGGCGTGCTCGGGCAGTGCGGCGGCGGGCAGTTCGCGGATCTGCTGGCGGGCGGGGGTGCGGACCTGCTCGTAGCGGGTGGAGTTGGCGTGCCGGACGAGGACGTCGCTCGCCTCGCGCACGGCGGCCTCGGCGGCGGACAGGTCGGCGGCGCAGCCGCGCAGCGAGCGGCGGGCCTCGGCGGCGGCCCTGCGGGCCTCCTCCAGGTCGCCCGCGTGGGGCTCGGGCTCCTCCTGCTCCTCCTCGGGCGCGTGTTCGCGCAGCAGGTCGCGGAGCATGGCGGCGATCTCGTCGAAGCCGCCGGCCGCGTCCTCGGCGGCGCGGTGCGCGTCGAGCAGTTCGGCGTGGGCCTCGCGGGCCCGGGCCAGGGCCTCGGTGCGGGTGGCGAGTTCGGCGGTCGCCGTGCGCAGCAGGCTCTGGGCGTGCTCGGCGTCGTGCGGCAGGAGTTCCTCGGGGAGGTCGGTGTGGGTGTCGCCGTCCTCGGGGGCGTGCCGTTCGGCCTCGCCGCGCAGCCGGCCGAGCTGTTCGCTCGCGCTCGACATGCGTGTCTCCAGGAGCTGCACCAGTTCCTCCGCGCGGGCGGCGGCGGCCTGCCGGGAGGGCCCGTCGGAGCCGTCGGGCGACTCCAGGAGCTGTGCGGCGCGGGTGCGAACCTTGTTGCTCAGCCGGTCGAGATCGGCGCGGGCGGCGCTCTCGTCGCTCTCCGCGCGGGCCTGTTCGGCGCGCAGGTCGGCGCCGACGCCGACCTTCTCGTACACCTGGGAGGCGGCGCGGTAGGCCTCGCGGAGGTCGGGCAGGGACGCCTTCGGCGCCTCGGCGCCGTCCCCGGGGGCCTCTTCGGGTACGTCGTCGGGGGCGCCGGCGATCTCGGAGCGCTCGGCGCGCAGCGCACGGGCGGTGCGGCGGGCGTCGTCGGCGGCGCGCTGGGCGGCGCGCCGGTCCTCGTCGGCGGCGCGGGCCCGCTCCAGGCAGGCCTGGGCGCGGGCCTCGGACTCGGTGCCCTCGTCGGCCAGTTCACGGAGTCTGACCTGCCAGCCGGCGCGTTCGCGCAGCCGGAAGGCGAGTCCGGCGAGGGCGTCGGCGGCGCGGCGGGCCTTCTGCGCGGCCTCCTGGCGCTCGTCCCGCAGGTGGACGGCCTCGGCGGCCCGCTCGTCGGCCTCGGCGCGCAGGGTGCGGGCCTCGGTCAGCTCGGCCTCGGTCTCCTCGGCGAAGGCGCGGGCCTCCTCGGCGGTCCGGGCCAGCTCGGTGAGGCGTCCGGCGGGGCAGCCGGTGCGCCAGGAGGAGAGCCGGGCCGCCAGCTCACGGTCCTTGCCGAGCCGGGCGGCGAGGGCGCGGATCTCCTCGTCCCGCTCGCCCGCCCGCGCGCGCAGCGCATGCCGCTCCTCGTCGGCGGCCTGCTCGTCGTGCATGGCCGGGTTCGGCGGTACGAGGAAGACGTCGCCGGTGCCGGACTCGGGGGCCGGGGTGGGGGCGAGGAGGGCGGCGGCGGTGCCGACGGCGACGGCAGAGCGCGGCAGCAGGGCCGCGTCGCCGAGGACCTCGCGGGCGCGGGTGTGCGAGTCCGGGTCGGTGATGATCACGCCGTCGACCAGCTCGGGGCGGGCGGCCAGCACGCGCGCGTGGTCGGCGGGGTCGACGGCCTGGGCGAGGTAGCGCCAGCCGGGCAGGGCGGGGATGCCGTGCTCGCCGAGGAACTCGACGGTGGCCAGCACGTCCGGTCCCGGGGGCAGCAGTCCGCCGTCGCCGAGCGCGCCGAGGATGCGGGAGTCGTCGGCCGCGGCGGTGCGCAGGTCGAACAGCTGGCGTTCGGCGGAGGAGACGGTGTCGTCGAGCAGTTCGCGCAGTTCGTCGGCGAAGCGGTCGAGTTCCTCGGGGGTCAGGGCGCCGTCCGCCGCGGTGGGGGCGGCGGCCCGGTCGTCGCGGTCCGCGTCCCTGCGGGGCTGCGGGATGCCGGGGCGGGCCTCGGCGGCCAGGCCGAGCAGCTCGGCGAGCCGCTCCTCGGCCGCCAGCGCCTCGGCGGTGCGCCGCTCGGCCTCGTGGGCGCGCTCGGCCGCGGTGGCGGCGTCCGCCGCGCGGGCCGCGGTCAGTTCGGCGCGGCTCTCCGCGGCGGCGGCCTCGCGCGCGTGTTCGGTGGCCCGGCCGGCCGTCTCGCGGGCGGTGTCCCAGGCGGCGACGGTCGTCTTCTCCGCGTCGCTGGCCGCGAGGGCGGCGCGGGCGGGGTCGGCGTCGGGCGCGCTGTCGTCCAGCCAGCCCGCGCGGACGGCCTCGGCGGTCTCCTGCTCGACCTCGGTGAGGCGCTGGCGCAGGTGTCCGGCCTCGCTGCGGGCGCGCTGCGCCTCGGTGGCGGCGGTGGTGGAGTCCCCGTGGGCGGCGTCGCTGACCTCCTGGAGGGCGGCGGACCTCGCCTCCTCCTCGTTGGCGTGGTGCTCGGCCTTTCCGGCCGCCGCGTGCAGGGTGCGGACGAGTGCGACGGCGGCCTTGGCGCGGGCGGCGAGCGCCGGGGCGGCGTCCCGCTCGGCCTCCTGGATGGCCGCGGACACGCGGGCGACCCGGTCGGCGGCGGCGCGGTGGCGCAGGACGGCCTCGGCGGCCTGCCAGGCGGAGTGCAGGGTGCGGGCCTCGGCCAGTTCGCGCTTCTGCGCGGCGGCGGCCTTCTCGGTGCCGGTCAGGGCCAGCGAGGCGTGCCGGTAGGCGAGTTCGGCGGCGATGAGGGCACTGCGGTCGCGGGCGGACTCGGCGTGCGTGACGGCGTACGCGGCGGCCGTGACCCGCTGGGCGAGATCCGAGGCCCGCACCCGCTCCTGGGCGCCGCGCGCGGTGAGCCGCCGGGCCAGGTTCCTGGTGCGGCGCTCGGCGGCGGTGTGGATGTCACGCGCGCGGGTGCGCGCCTCGGCGGCCTCGACGATCCGGCCCAGGAGGTCGACGGATCCGGCGGTGAAGTCCCGTTCGGCGATCAGCTCGGCGCGGCGGCCCAGCTTGTTGCCGAAGCCGCCCACCAGGTCGGCGAGGCCGTCGGTGTCGCGGGTGTCGGTGACGGCCCGCAGCAGCAGGTCGGTGAAGTCGGAGTCCTTCTTGACCGCGAAGAGGCCGGCGGCCTCGCCCTCGTCCGCGTTCATCTCGCGCTGGTAGCGGAAGAGTTCGGGGTCGAGTCCGAGGTCGCCGAGGTGCTCGATCCAGCGGTCGTGGATCTCCTCCCAGTGCACCTCCAGGTGAGGGTAGGCCTTGCCGGCCTCGGTGAGCGCGTCCCGGAAGCCCTTCATGGTGCGCCGCCTGCCCTGCGCGCCGGAGGCGCCCTCGACGGGCGCGCGGACGGCGGTGGCCTCGGCGACCGGCAGGTTGTCCAGGGTCAGTCCGGGGCCGGGCCGGAAGGAGTACCAGGCCTCGGCGAACTTCCGCGGGTCGCCCGAGACCTGCCGCCCGCGCCATTCGCTGACCTTGCCGACGACGACGCACTCGCCGGTCTGCACGTGCTGCCACTCCAGCGCCACGTGGCCGCAGTCGTCGGCGAGCAGGAACTTGCGCAGCACGCCGGAGCTGGCGCCGCCCAGGGTGTTGCGGTGGCCCGGCAGCATCACCGAGAAGATCAGTTTGAGGAGCACGGACTTGCCGCCGCCGTTCTCCAGGAAGAGCACGCCGGCGGGCGCGGGTCGGCGCGGCGGGCCGACGGGCTCCTCCTCGAAGAACTCCGCCTGCGTGGGGGCGGGGTCGGGCACGGGCCGGCCCACACCGCGCAGGTCAAGCACGGTGTCGGCGTAGCGCGCACCGGCGGGCCCGATGGAGTAGAGGCGGACCCGGGACAGCTCGTACATGGCGGACTCTCGTAAGTCTTCGGACGTCGGGGACGGTGGGACGGGTGCGGTGGGACGGGTGCGGTGGTTCGGTGGGGTGGTTCGGTGGGGTGCGGTGGTTCGGTGGGGTGCGGTGGTTCGGACGGGCGTGGGTCAGGGGGAGTGGAAGGGCAGGCCGGCGTCGGCGACCAGCTCCAGGTCGTCGGTCTCCTCGGCGGGCAGCAGCGTCGCCGTGCCGTCGGTGACCGGGACGACGCCCAGGTCGAGCAGCTCGGTCAGGGCAGCGCTGCCCGCCATGTCCCGCACCTGGAGCTGGTAGCGGGCCGTCGTCCGGTAGGTGCCGCCGTGGTCGTCGCCGGTGCGCTGGAGGAAGCCGGACTCGGTGAGGAACGCGGCGGCCTTGCCGACGATGCCGGTGGTGGAGCCGGGGAGTCTGCGCGCGTCCTTGGTGGCGCCGGTCGCGCTGCGCCTGACCCAGATCCGCCAGGCGGCCTCCAGGCCCGGGGCGCCGGTGGCCGGGTCGGTGTTCTCGCCCTGTTGCTCGGCCCGCTCCTCGAGTCTGCGGCAGGCCTGGCGGACGAAGGCGTCCACGCCGTTGACCGTGACGCGGCCGATGTAGCCGTCGTCGGCGAGGTCCTCGGGGCGCGGGTAGGCCATGGCGGCCACGGCGAGGTGGGCGAGGCCGTGCAGGAAGCGGTCGCCGGAGTCGGTGGCGGCCCGGCGCGCGTAGTCGCCCATCCGGACGGCGAACACCGAGTCCTCGGCGGCGGTCACGGCCATGCCCGCGCGCGGGGACACCTCCAGCACGATCAGTCCCAGGCCCGCCGCCACGGCGTCGGCGAGCCGCGCGAAGGGCGGGTCCTCGCGGTGGCGGCGCAGCAGATCGGCGTACTCCTGGTCGCGGGCGGGCAGCAGCTTGGGCTGGAGGCCGAACGCGACGAGCCGCGCCGCGTCGGCGGCGTCGGCGGGCGTGACGGCCGCCGTGGTCGGCGCGGCACCCGCCTCCGGTTCGCTCCGGTCGACGTACTCGGTCACGGTCGGTGCTCCTCGCTGTGCTGCCGCGCTGTGCCGCGGTGGTGGGTGAGGTGGTGGCCGGAGCGGCCGGAGGGACGGTGCGCGCCGGTCATGCCGCCTCCGTCCGGTCCGCCGCCATTCCCGCCGCGTCCAGCAGCGCGGTGCCGACGATGAGGTCGGCGCCGCCGAACTCGGGGTCGTCCAGCTCGGTGCCGTCGTCGACGGCGAACAGCAGCTTCGGCTCCCCCTGGCGGTAGGCGGTGCCGACCGGCGGGCTGGCCGCGTGGACGGCCAGCAGCGCGACGAGGTACGGCAGTTCGGCGTCGCGGGAGCGGGCGTCGGCCAGCAGCCCCGAGAGCCGGCGCGGGGCGTCGTGCGGCAGGTCGAGCAGTTCCATGGCGGCGGCGAGCTGCTCCTCGCTGAAGCGGCTGTCGTCCGGGGTGGCGATCAGGTCGGGTTCCGGCATCTCGGCGCCCAGGTGCTCGCGCTCCACCGGTGGGGTGAGGAGTATGTCGACGAGGTCGCCGACCCGGACGGAGACGGGCGTGCGCAGGCCGGTGCCGCGGGCGAAGAAGGCGTCGGTGACGCGCAGCGCCCGCTCCACGGGCAACGGCAGCACGGGGGCGACGAGATGGCCGTACAGGTCCAGGCCGGAGGTGGTCAGCGGGGTGGCGAAGGCCTGCCGGTCCTGCTCGGCGCGGAAGAGCGGGCCGGCCTCCAGGAGGCGGGACTGGAGCTGGGTGTGGCGGCGGATGCAGTCCTTGACGATGTCGACCAGCTCGGCGGCGCGGCGCTTGTGCTCGGCGTCCTCGGTCTCGTCGCGGGCCTTGCGGATGTTGGTGAGGATCGCGTTCTCGTGCCGGTACCGGTCGGCGACGTGGTCCAGGGCTTCGGCGATCATGTCGGGGACGGCGCCGAGCCAGTCGACCGCGCGGACGTTGCGCCGGGTGGCGTCCAGGGCGCGGCGCAGGGTCTCCGAGTACTGGACGGTCCGGTACCTGGCCTGTTCGGCGGCGAGCTGGGCGTCGGCGAGGCGGCCGCGGCTGATGAGCACCTCGAGCTTGACCTCGGCGGCGATCTGGGCGCTGGTGACGTCGGTGTCCAGGGCGCCGACGAGGACGTTGACCGCCTCGTCGGTGGTGCGCAGGTAGACGGTGCCGCCGGGGCCGGGGACCTCTTCGAGCAGTTTGAAGTCGTAGTCGCGGCGGACGTAGGTGCCGTCGGGCCCGAAGGTGCCGTACACCGCGCGGAAGCCGCGGTCGACGCTGCCGACGTTGATCAGGTTCTCCAGGACCCAGCGGGCCACCCGTTCGTGCTCGGCGGCGGGCCGGGGCGGGGCCTGGGCGGCGACGCGCGGGATCAGCCTGGCCACTATCTGGTCGTGGTCGGCGCCGGTGTCGAAGTCCATGTTCAGTGTGACGAGGTCGATGGCGGCGAGGGCGACCTCCGCCATGCCGTACACCGAGTACTCGCCGGCGAGGTTGGCCTTGCGTGCGTCGAGGTCGTGCAGCGGCGCCGTGCAGGCGAGCGCGCGCAGCCGCCGCGCCAGCCCCTCGTCGGCGGCCGGGCCCGGCGCGGGGCGCGGCCCCGCGCTGAGCTGGGGCGGAACGCTGTCCGTCGATGCAGGCGAAGTCACGGTGCACAGACTAGGTCCTCGGTCTGACATCGGCCCAAACGACGCAGATGGGCCCCCGCGGCACCGTGGCCGACCGCCGCGCCGACGTGCCGCCGTGCCGCCGTGCCGCCCCGGGCTAACCCTCGTCCCCGACCCGGCGCAGGTAGACCTCCACGACGCGCTTCAGCGAGTTCTCCAGGTAGACCGCGAGCAGCCGCGCCGCCTTCTCCCGCTCGCCGCTCTCCAGCGTCGTGAGGATCTCCGCGTTCCGGGCGATGTACGGCTCGTGCAGGCGCCGGGGGTCGTCCACGACGTGGAAGGCGAGGCGCAGTTCGGCGAAGACGCTGCGCATCAGTTCGTCGGTGCGTTCGCTGCCGGCGAGGGCCACCAGTTCCCGGTGGAAGTGGATGTTGGCCGTACCCACGCCTTTCCAGTCACCTTCGCGGGCCGACCGC
Organism: Streptomyces sp. NPDC059906; assembly: GCF_042730645.1. NCBI lineage: Bacteria > Bacillati > Actinomycetota > Actinomycetes > Kitasatosporales > Streptomycetaceae > Streptomyces > Streptomyces sp. NPDC059906. The sequence goes on along the minus strand of NZ_JBHWKU010000029.1, from coordinate 72,745 downwards.
CGCCCGTCCTCGACGGCCTCGGCGAGCCCGTCCAGCGGGTACGGCGGCTCGCCGAGGCCGCGGACGACGGCGCACTCCACGAGGGAGCGGGTGCGGTAGATGTCCTCGACGTCCTCGACGGTGAGGACCCGGACGAAGACGCCCCGGTTCAGCTCGTGGACCAGCAGCCGTTCGTGTGTGAGCAGGCGGAACGACTCGCGCAGGGTGTTGCGGGAGACGCCGAGGGCGCCGCCGATGCTGTCCTCGGACAAGCGGGTCCCGGGCGGGAAGTAGCCCTCGGCTATCCGGCTCCTGAGGATGTCCGAGACCCGCTCGGCGGTGCTGGTGCGCCCGAGGAGGGCGCGGTCGTCGGCCAGTCCCGTCAACTGCTCTGCCATGCCCGGAATTCAATCGCAGATACCAGAACGAAACAACAGGGGTATTGAGGGATCGTTGAACGATCCCCTACGGTGCCCTCAGTACGTCGCCGTACCGCTCGACCAGCACCCTCCGTCCTCCCACTGCGAGGTGCACCATGAGCACTCCCCCTCCCCCACGGACCCTCCCCTCCGGCACTCGCCCCCCGGGCACGGCCGAACACGCCCCTGAAGAGGGTCCGTTCGGCTGGCTGCGCGCCCTCGGCCCGCGCGGCCGCCGCGCCTTCGGCGGCGCGTTCGGCGGCTACGCCCTCGATTCCTACGACTACTTCACGCTGCCCCTGACCATGGTGGCGCTGGCCGCGTACTTCGGTCTGGACAGCGGCCAGACCGGGCTGCTCACCACGGTCACGCTGGTCGTCTCGGCGGTCGGCGGGGCGCTCGCGGGAGTGCTGGCGGACCGCGTCGGCCGGGTCAGGGCGCTGCTGCTCACCGTGATCACCTACGCCGTGTTCACGGTGGCCTGCGGCTTCGCGCCCAACTACGAGACGCTGCTCGTCTTCCGCGCCCTCCAGGGCCTCGGCTTCGGCGGCGAGTGGGCGGTCGGGGCCATCCTGGTCGCCGAGTACGCGAGCCCCAGGCACCGCGGGCGCACGCTGGGCGCGATCCAGAGCTCCTGGGCCGTGGGCTGGGCCCTCGCGGTGCTCGTGTACACGCTGGTCTTCTCGCTGGCCGGGGACGACCTGGCCTGGCGTGTCATGTTCTGGACGGGTGCACTGCCCGCGCTGCTCGTGGTGTGGGTGCGGCGCAGCGTCCAGGACGCGCCGCGGGCCGCCGAGGTCCGGGAGAAGGGAGCCGGCCAGGGCTCGTTCGCGGCGATCTTCAAGCCGGGCACGGCGGACTCACCGGGGCTGTTGCGCGTCACACTGTTCGCGAGCCTGCTGTCCACCGGCGTCCAGGGCGGCTACTACACCCTCGCCACCTGGGTCCCGACCTATCTGAAGGACGAGCGCGACCTGTCGGTCGTCGGCACCGGCGGCTACCTGACGTTCCTCATCTCGGGCGCCTTCCTGGGCTACCTCACCGGCGGTGTGCTCACCGACGTGCTGGGCCGCAGGCGCAACATCTGGCTCTTCGCACTGCTGTCGGCGGTCTGCATCCTGGCGTACGCGAACATCCCCCGCGGCGCCGACACCCTGCTCCTGGTGCTGGGTTTTCCGCTCGGCTTCTGCATGTCGGCCATCTTCAGCGGGTTCGGTTCGTATCTGAGCGAGCTGTACCCGACGGCCGTGCGGGGCGCGGGCCAGGGCTTCACGTACAACACCGGACGCGCCGTGGGCGCCGTCTTCCCCACCACGGTCGGCTTCCTCGCCGACAGCTGGGGCGTGGGCGGCGCACTGGTCTTCGGCGCCATCGGCTACGGCATCGCGGCACTGGCCCTGCTGGGGCTGCCGGAGACACGCGGAAAGGAACTGGCATGAACCGCCCGCACCCCGCGACCGGGGACCGGCCGCTCGCCCTCGTCGACGAGCACGCGCACGCGTGGAGCCCGAAGACGGCCCGCGCCCGCTTCCGGAAGGGGCTGACCGGCCCCACGGCCGGGGTCGCCGCCGGCCACACCCAGGCCAACCTGATCTCGGTGCCCGCCGACTGGGCCTACGACATGCTGCTGTTCTGCACCCGCAACCCGCAGCCCTGCCCGGTGCTCGACGTCACCGACGCCGGGTCCTGGACCACGGTGCTCGCCGACGGCGCCGACCTGCGCACCGATCTGCCGCGCTACCGGGTGTGGCGGGACGGCGAACTGGTGGACGAGCCGTCGGACGTGCGCGAGCACTGGCGGGACGACCTGGTGACGTTCCTGATCGGGTGCAGTTTCACCTTCGAGTGGGCGCTGGCCGCGGCCGGTGTCCCGATCCGCCACGTCGAGCAGGGCCGCAACGTCCCGATGTACGTCACCTCGCGCGCGTGCCGTCCGGCCGGGCGACTGCGCGGGCCGATGGTGGTCTCGATGCGTCCGGTGCCGCCCGCGCACCTGTCCGCGGCGATCCACGAGAGCAGCCTGCTCCCGGCCGTACACGGCAGCCCCGTGCACTGCGGGGACCCGTCGGCGCTCGGTATCGACGACCTGGACCGGCCCGACTTCGGCGAGGCGGTGGACCGCGAGCCGGACGACATCCCGGTGTTCTGGGCCTGCGGCGTGACTCCGCAAGCGGCGGTCATGGCCTCGCGGCCGCCCTTCGCGCTCACCCACGCGCCGGGGCAGATGTTCCTCACCGACGCCCGTGACGAGCAGTACCGCGTGGCCTGATCGCCGCTACCCCGACAGGGCTCGGGGACGGTCTGCGGCAAGGGCTGACGACACGCATACGGGTGTTGTCGCCGGACTGGACGTGCTCGCGTCGGCGTCGATCCTTCCGGCCGGGGAACGTCCCGTGCGCGTTGGCCCGTTCACCCGTCGCGTCCCCGGGCTCGGGCCGCGCGGCCGACGCGGCTCTCCGCCGCGCCGGCGTCCGGGGCTCTCACACGGTGGGCGCGTCCGGTCCGAAGCGGCTGCGTACCGCCGTCTGGACCTCGTCCTCCTCGGCCGGGTCGGCGGCGAGCCTGCGCAGCCGTTCGACGACGCGGTTGTCGCCGGTCTCGGCGTGGCGCGCGGCCAGTTCGCGGGTGGTCTCCTCGCAGTCCCACAGGCACTCGATGGCGAAGCCCGCCGCGAAGGACGGATCCGTGGCGGCCAGCGCGCGGGCGGCTCGGCCGCGCAGGTGGGAGGAGGCGGTTTCGCGGTAGATGTGGCGCAGTACGGGCGCGGCGCAGGCGATGCCGAGCCGTCCGGTGCCGTCGACGAGGGTCCACAGGGTCGGCGCGTCGGGGCCTTCGCCGCGTACCGCCTCCCGCAGCGCGGCGAGCACCAGATCGCGGTCCTGTGCGGCGCCGCGGCAGGCGAGGACCCGTCCGGCGGCGGCCCCGAGGGCGTCGGGCCGGTGCACCCAGCCGCGGGCCCGGTCGACGGCGGCGAGGCTGCGCATGCGCTCGTAGGTGGCGACGGCGGCCTCCACGACGGGGGTCGATCCCGTCGCCACGGCGCCGTCGATCAGGTCGAGGACGTCCGGGTCGTTGCTGTCGGCGAGATAGCGCAGGGCGGTGCAGCGGGCGCCCTCGGTGCCCGACCGCGCGGCCTCGACGATCTCGGGCCGGTCCTCGGGCCCGGCGACGGCCGTGAGGCAGCGGGCGGCCGGCACATGGAGCGGGGTGCCGCGCTCGACGCCCTGCTCGGCCCATTCGAAGACAGCTCGCACGCTCCAGCCGGGGCGCGGCCCGGAGGAGTTCATCTGGCGCTGCCAGCGGTCGAAGCAGCCCGTCTCCTGGGCGGCACGCACGCGCGTGGCGATCGATTCCCGGGGGTCCTCGGCCCACAGGCGCCAGGGCCTGGGTTCGAAGGCGTCGCGCACCGCGGCGGCCAGCTCGGCCTCGCCCTCGGCGTCGCGCGGGAAGCGGGCCAGGACGGGCGCGGCGAGGGCGCGCAGTCCCGCGTCGTCGTCGCGCAGTGCCAGCTCGTCCAGGGCCCACGCCCAGTTGACGCCGTGGGCGGCGTACCGGCGCAGCAGCTGGAGCGCGTCCAGCCTGCCGTAGGAGGCGAGGTGGCCGAGGACGGCGAGGGCCAGCCCGGTGCGCGACTCGTCGGCGTCCAGGACGTCCTCGGGGTCGAAGAGGTGGGCCTCGATCGCGTCCAGCTCGCCGTTCAGGTCGAGGTAGAGGCGGGCGTAGTAGAGGGAGCGGTTCTCGACCTGCCAGTCGTGGCGGGGGTCGTGGAGCACACAGTGGTTCAGCGCCGCGAGCGCTTCGGCGCGCGGAGCGGTGAGCGCGTGCAGCGTGCCGTCGCCGCGACCCCGCTGAAGCAGGCCGAGCAGCGTACCGCTGGGCGCTATGACCGGATCGAACATGGGAAACAGCCTCACATCAAGCGTCGACGCAACCGGGGAGCACGCGTTACCTGGCCGTGCGCCAACACGTCGGAGCGCCCGCCGTCTCTTGCTTGCTGAAGACCATGTTCCTCTGCCTCTCGTCGGTGGCCCTTGCGGGCCGAGTCACGGCCCGCGCGGTGCGGCAACACCTGCCCAGCCATCACGTCCGTGAACCACGTCGTCATGATGGCCCGGCGGTCACATCTGCCGCGACCGAAATTTCGGCGGCCCTGTACCGCCTCCCCCGTTTCCAGTGTTTTCCCTGGTCAGAAAATGTGGAGCAGGCCCGGACGGGACCCTCTCCACCGCCCCGTCACCGGGCGCCGAACAGCTCCAGCAGGTCCGTCCGGGCGAACATCCGGGCCGTGTCGACGGCCGACGGGGTGCCCGCGGCCGGGTCCACGCCCGCCTCCAGCAGCGCCTTGGTCACCTCGATCTCACCCTTGAAGGCGGCTCCGGCGAGCGGCGTCTGACCCCGGTCGTTGACACGGTCGGCGTCGGCGCCGCGGGTCAGCAGCGCGCGGACCGCGTCGGCGTGACCGTGGTAGGCGGCGAGCATGACGAGGGAGTCGCCGCGCTCGTTGGTGAGGTCGGCCGGGACGCCGGCGTCCACGTACGCCACCAGCTCCTCGGTCCGCCCCTGCCGGGCCAGATCGAAGATCTTGGTCGCCAGCTCCACGACCTCGGGGTCGGGGGCTTCACTCATCGGCCGGACCACCTCTCACTACCTGCGTGACGCTCGCACGGGTCTGACGAACGCCGGGGACGACGGGTACGCACGGCCACGAGCGGTGTGGCCGTGCGGGTGAACCGCCAGGGTACTGGCTCGCGGCACACCCGAGCGGCCCAAGGACCGCTCCGCCACCCGAGGTAATTCGGTCGAATTTCCCCCATTTGCACCTTTTATCGTATGGATACATGCTGTGAGCCTGGAAGTACTCATGGTGACTGTCCCCGTGAACCAGGAGAACTCACATGATCCTCTCGATCTCAGGCGTGGTCCTGCTCGGCATCGTCGTCTTCATCTTCTTCCGCAAGGACGGCCTCAAGGCCTCGCACCTGCTGGTCGCCGTACTGTTCGGGTTCTATCTCGCGAGTACGGCCATCGCCCCGAGCATCAAGGCGGGCGGCGAGAGCCTGGCGGGCCTCCTCGGCGGCATCAAGTTCTGACGACCCGCTCCCCCCGCCCGACCCGACATCCGCACGTACGTACGCACCTCCAGGAGGCAGCAGTGGCCCGGCGGCCCCTCCCCCGCATTCTGAGCAACGGCGGCGCACAGCTCGCCCGGAGCCGGGAGCTGGCCCGGACGGCGGCCGACAGCGCCACCGACGTCCTCCAGCCGCTGATCACGATCGCCCGCGGTCTGCGCCGTCTGGCCGCGGCCGCGCGGCGCAGATGGACCGAGACCCCCAGGGACCGGCGCGGCGCGCTGCTGTTCCTGGTGGCCTCGGTGGTCCTGGTCGTGGCACTCGTGCCGTACGGCCCGCTGCTCGCCGTCATCGTCCTGATGGCGGCGGCAGCCTGGCAGGGCAGGGAACGCACCCAGGCGGCGCCCGAGGGCACCGACGACACCCGGACCAGGCGCCTGCAGTCGCTCTACGAGGCGCTGGTCCCGTACTTCTCGATCGCGGAGGACCCCGACCCCCTGTACGCCCACGGCGGCGGATGGGAGAAGGCGTTCCCCGCCCACGAGTTCGACGAGGACGGGCGCGTCGCCCACCTGGTGATCCGCTACCCCGCCTACTTCACCGACGGGGAGGCGGAGTCCCGGGCCCGGATCGAGCACCTGCTCACCGCGAAGTCCGGCCGGGGCCGGGAGTACCGCTTCACTTGGGACGAGGAGGCCAACCACCTCTCCGTCGACGTGCTCGCGGCACTCCCCACCGACATCGCCGCCCAGCGCTTCGTCACGGCGCCCGGCGAGACCGTCCTCGGCTTCACCGACCCGACGCGCGTCCAGCGCACGCTCCCGCTCACCCACGGCGTGGAGCAGCGGGACGTACCGCCGGTCGTCTGGCGCACCGGCATCCGCTCGACCGAGCCCCACCTGCTGGTCCTGGGGCAGCCCGGCACCGGCACGTCCACCCTGCTGCGCTCGGTCGCCCTCCAGGCACTGCACCACGGCGACCTGCTGATCGTGGACGGCGGGGGCACCGGGGAGTACGCCTGTCTGGTCGGCCGGGACGGCGTCCTGGCCGTGGAGTGCGGCCTCACCGGCGCGCTGACCAGCCTGGAGTGGGCCGCCGCGGAGACGGAGCGGCGGCTGATCGCCGTGAACCGGGCCCGTCAGCAGGGCCTGGCGGCACCGGACGACACCCGGCGGCCCCTGTGGGTCTTCCTGGACCGTCCGACCGCGTTCACGCACCTCGCCGACACGGGTGGGCGCCGCGACCCGCAGACCCTGCTCCAGGTTCCCCTGCGGCACGGCCGGGCGGCGAACGTGACGGTGGTCGTCGCCGACCAGCTCGACGCCCTCGACAGCCTCACCGACGCCGTACGGCAGCACACGCGCGCGCGTGTCGTGCTCGGCCCGGCCACCGCGGACGAGCTGGCGAACGCGCTGGGCGCTCCCCCGCACACCACTCCGCTCGACCAGGTCCCGCCCGGCCGGGGGTACGCCCGCCTCGGCACCGGCCCGGTGCACCGTCTCCAGGTCCCGGCCACCCCGGACCCCTACGACGACGCGACGAGCGAGGCCCACCGGCAGGCGGTGCTCGACCTGCTCCCCCCGCGCACGACACCGGCGGACGGGGAGCAGGCACCCCTGCCCCCGGAGGCCGAGGCGGAGGTGGAGGCCGTCTCCATGGAGAAGAAGGACACCCCGGTCCGCGGGGTGGCGGGCGAGCCGGAGGCGACCGCGGCGGAGGCGGAGCCGGCCCCGGTGACGGCGGAGAAGGCGACGGCCGGGACGCCGGCCGAACCCGCGCCCGCTGAGACGGTTCCCGCGGACGCGGTCGCGGCGGAGACCTCCTGACGCCCCGGCCGGGACGGACGCACCCCACCGCCCGTCCCGGCCCCCGCCGCCTCTCCACCGTCCGACCACGCCCCTCCAGGAGCCCCGCCGGGCCCCGGGAGCCACAGCCTCTTCACCGGGCCGCTCGACGCTCACCGGTGCGACCCGCCCGTGCGCGTCCCACCCGCCTCGCGGCCCGGCGGCCACGGCGTCCCCGACGAGCACGCCGAGGCAGATGCGGCGCGCATGCCCGTCACATGGCCGACCATTGCCGACGCGGCAGCTCGCCACCGCCCTCAACACGGGCGGGCGGGCGAACGGACGGAGGCCCACCGGGATTCAAAGGCGAAGGCTCCCCGGCGGCCCCGCCGCCCGACAGGACCTAGGGTCCGGCAGATCATGCCGCGGACGCGGGGTCTGGCACCCCCGTCTGCAGCGTTGTCGTCAGTCGCCGACTCCCCACGCTCGACTGCGCTCGCGGGGGGGGACCCATCGCGTCGACTCCTTCCTCCGCCTTGCGGAACTGGATATCGAACCTGCCCGCCACCACACCGGTCGCCGACCTGGTGCGGTGGGCGAAGATGCGCTGGCGGATCGAGCACGACTACCGCGAACTCAAGCACGGCCTGGGCCTGGACCACTTCGAGGGCCGCACCTGGCGCGGCTGGCACCACCACGTCACCCTCGTCACCGCCGCCCAGGCTTTCCTCACTCTCAGGCGGCTCGACCCAAAAGCACGCATGCCGGCCTGACCCTCTACCAGATCCTCGATCTCCTTCAGGACCTGCTGAGGTGCTGGACCGGCACCTGCACCACCTGCGGACAACCGCTGCCTACCCCACGAGGCCGCCACAGACAGGCCAGAACCTAACGAAGCTCTACTAGGCCACGAACGTCCGCGGTGCCTCGCCGCCGCCGACGCCGCCGCTCTCCACCAGCCGGGCCGCCGCGGCCAGTCGTACCGCCGCCTCCTCGGCCACCGCGCCGCCGACCGTGAACGGCAGCCGGACGTACCCCTCGAAGGCACCGTCGACCCCGAAGCGCGGCCCGGACGGGACGCGGACGCCCACCCGCTCCCCCGCCTCGGCGAGCCGGGACCCCGACAGGCCCCCCGTGCGCACCCAAAGGGTGAGCCCACCGCGGGGCACCTCGAACTCCCAGTCGGGCAGCTCCCGACGCACCGCCGCCACCAGTTCGTCCCGGTTCTGCCGGGCCTGCTCACGGCGCACCGTCACGGCCTGCTCCCAGCCTCCGGTGCTGAACAGCCAGTTCACGGCGAGCTGCTCCAGCACCGGTGTGCCCAGGTCGGCGTACGCCCGCGCGGCGACCAGGCTGCGAATCACGTCGGGCGCGGCGCGGACCCAGCCGATGCGCATCCCGGCCCAGAAGGCCTTGCTCGCGGAGCCGACGGTGATCACGGTGGAACCGGCCGGGTCGAAGGCGCACACGGGGCGCGGCATCTCGACGTCGTCGTCCAGCCACAGCTCGCTCATCGTCTCGTCGGCGACGAGCACCGTCCCCGCCGAGCGGGCCGCGTCGACCAGCCGTCGCCGCTGGTCGTCGTCGGCGAGCGCACCGGTGGGGTTGTGGAAGTCGGCGACGACGTAGGCGATGCGGGGCGCGGCATCGCGCAGCACCTGGCGCCAGCGGTCCACGTCCCAGCCGGTGAGGCCTTCGGCCATCGCGACGGGCACCAGCCTGGCCCCGGCCTCGCGCATCAGCTGGAGGATGTTGGCGTAGGACGGGGACTCCACGGCGATCCGCTCGCCCTGCCCGCCGAAGAGGTGGCAGATGGCGTCGATGGCGCCCATCGCCCCCGTGGTCACCATGATCTGCTCGGGCATGGTGGGGATGCCCCGCGCGGTGTAGCGCTCGGCGATCATCGCGCGCAGCGCGGGCAGTCCGGCCGGGTAGTCGCCGTGGGTGTGCGCGTACGGCGGCAGCTCCTCCAGGGCGCCCTGCACCGCGCGGGTGAGCCAGGGCTCGGGTGCGGGCAGCGCCGCGCATCCCAGGTCGATCACCGAGCCGAGCGCCTCGGGCGGCAGCGGCTCGAGTCCGCGCGCCGGCAGCGGGTTCCCGGCCGGAACCGCGGTCCAGCTGCCCGCCCCGCGCCGGGACTCAAGGAAGCCCTCGGCACGCAGCGCCTCGTAGGCGGCGGCGACGGTGGTCCGGCTGACGGTCAGGGCGAGGGCCAGTTCGCGCTCGGCGGGCAGCCGGGCGGCGACCGGGACGCGGCCCTCCAGCACGAGCAGCCGGATGCCGTCGGCGAGCGCGCGGTAGGCCGGCGGACGGCGCGTGCCGGGCCCGGCCGGGCGGTCCTGCTGGGAGCCGAGCAGCCGCGCGAGCTGCCCCGCCCCCACGGCCGAGGTCCACTGCGCCATGGAAATCAGTCCACCTTCCTCGAATTGGCCATGGTTGACTCTTGTTCTGTAGCCACAGGGTGTCATGTGGCAGTCCACTACCACCACCCCAGGGGGCACTACTTGTCCAGGCAGTCGAGGCAGTCCAGGCAGTCCGGGCGGCTCGCGCGGCGGCTGATCCAGCTCTACGGCGGCCTCGCCCTGTACGGAGCGAGTTCGGCGCTGCTGGTCAGGTCCGGGCTCGGCCTCGAACCGTGGAACGTGCTGCACCAGGGCCTGGCGGAGCACACCGGCCTGTCGATGGGCGTGGTGCTGACCGTCGTGGGCGCGGCGGTCCTGCTGCTGTGGATCCCGCTGCGCCAGCGGCCGGGCCTCGGCACCGTCTCCAACGTGCTCGTGATCGGCGCCGCGATGGACGCCACGCTGAGCGTCGTGCCGGACGCCCACGGCTGGACGCTGCGGATCGCCGCGATGGTGGCGGGCATCGTCCTGAACGGCGCGGCGACCGGGCTGTACATCGCCGCGCGCTTCGGCCCGGGACCCCGGGACGGCCTGATGACGGGGCTGAACCGGCGCACGGGGCTCTCGGTGCGTCTGGTGCGGACCGCCGTCGAGATCACGGTCGTGGTGACGGGCTTCGCGCTCGGCGGCACGGTGGGCCTCGGCACCCTGCTCTACGCCGTGTCGATCGGCCCGCTCGCCCAGGTGTTCCTGCGCGCGTTCGCCGTGCCGCCGGCACCGGACGGCAGCACGGTGGTTGCCGCCGGTCAACCCCGGCGCGCGATACTGCGTCGGTGACCACCCCGATACGCCACCCCTACCTCGACCATCCGGGACCCATCGCCTTCGCCCATCGGGGCGGGGCGGCAAACGGCCTGGAGAACACACTGCGGCAGTTCCGCCGGGCCGTCGGTGCGGGCTACCGGTACATCGAGACCGACGTGCACGCCACGCGGGACGGGAAGCTGGTCGCCTTCCACGACCCGACCCTGGACCGGGTGACGGACGGGGCCGGGCGGATCGCCGACCTGCCGTGGGAGAACGTGCGCCACGCGCGCGTGGGGGGCGAGGAACCGGTGCCGCTCTTCGAGGAGTTGCTGGAGACCTTCCCCGGGGTGCGCTGGAACATCGACGTGAAGGCGGAGCCCGCCCTGGAGCCGCTCCTGGAGCTGATCGGCCGGCACAACGCCTGGGACCGGATCTGCGTCGGCTCGTTCTCCGAGGCGCGCGTGGTCCGCGCCCAGCGGCTGGCCGGCCCACGCCTGGCCACCTCGTACGGCACCCGCGGTGTCCTCGGTCTGCGGCTGCGCTCCTGGGGCGTGCCGGTCGCGCTGCGCCACTCGGCGGTGGCCGCGCAGGTTCCCGAGACGCAGTCGGGCGTCCCTGTGGTGGATCACCGCTTCCTGCGGGCCGCACACGCGCGCGGGCTGCAGGTGCACGTCTGGACGGTGAACGATGCGGACCGCATGCACCGGCTTCTGGACCTGGGAGTGGATGGCATCATGACCGATCACATCGACACACTGCGCAAGGTCATGGAGGACCGCGGCGCCTGGGGATGACCCCCGGCCGCACCCCGGGGACGGTGCGCGTGCACGGGGAAGCGAGGGCACGGTGGGCACCGACACCCTGCGGACGGATGCGGCGGACGGGGCCGACCCGGCCGGAGAACGGCGGCGCGAGCAGCGTGGCTGGTACTTCTACGACTGGGCGTGCTCCGTCTACTCGACGAGCGTGCTCACCGTGTTCCTGGGGCCCTATCTCACCTCGGTCGCGGAGTCGGCGGCGGACGCGGACGGGTACGTCCACCCGCTGGGCATACCGGTGCGCGCCGGGTCGTTCTTCGCGTACTCGGTGTCGCTGTCGGTGATCGTGGCGGTGCTGGTGATGCCCCTGGTGGGTGCGGCGGCCGACCGCTCGGGACGCAAGAAGCCGCTGCTGGCCGCCGCCGCCTACACCGGCGCCGCGGCCACGACCGCCATGTTCTTCCTCGGCGGCGACCGCTATCTGCTGGGCGGTCTGCTCCTGGTCGTCGCCAACGCGGCGCAGTCGGTCGCGATGATGCTCTACAACTCCTACCTGCCGCAGATCGCCCCGCCCGAGGAGCGCGACGCGGTCTCCTCCCGCGGCTGGGCCTTCGGCTACGCGGCCGGCTCCCTGGTCCTGATCGTCAATCTGGTCCTCTACACCGGCCACGACTCCTTCGGACTGAGCGAGAGCGCGGCGGTCCGCATCTGTCTGGCGTCGGCGGGACTGTGGTGGGGCGCCTTCGCGCTCATTCCGCTCCGGCGGCTGCGCGACCGGCGCGCGGTGGCACGGGAGGCCGCGCTGCCCGGGTTCCGGCAGCTCGCGGCGACCGTCCGCGACATGCGCCGCCGCCCGCTCACGCTGGCCTTCCTGCTGGCGTACCTGGTCTACAACGACGGCATCCAGACGGTGATCTCCCAGGCCTCGGTCTACGGCTCCGAGGAACTGGGCCTCGGACAGTCCACGCTCATCGTGGCGGTGCTGCTGGTCCAGGTGCTGGCGGTGGCGGGCGCGCTGGCGCTCGGCCGGCTGGCGCGGAGGTACGGGGCCAAACGCACGATCCTCGGGTCGCTGGTGGCCTGGACGGTGACCCTCGCGGCCGGTTACTTCCTGCCGGCCGGGGCGCCGGCGTGGTTCTTCGTGCTGGCCGCCGGGATCGGGCTCGTCCTGGGCGGCAGCCAGGCTCTGTCCCGCTCCCTGTTCTCCCACCTGGTCCCGCCGGGCAAGGAGGCCGAGTACTTCTCGGCGTACGAGCTGAGCGACCGCGGGATGAGCTGGCTGGGGCCGCTGCTCTTCGGGCTGACCTACCAGCTGACCGGGAGCTACCGGGACGCGATCATCTCGCTGGTGGCCTTCTTCGTCATCGGGTTCGTACTGCTCGCGCGGGTCCCGGTGCGGCAGGCGATCGGCGACGCGGGCAACCCGGTACCCGAAAGGATTTAGCACTCGGCGCGAAAGGGCTGTAGTGTACGCGTTTGGCCTGCCAGGCGTACCGTTACTGCGCGTCAAAGGTGCCGAATCGCTATGTCACATCTGCCAGCAGAGGTGACAAACCGGACGTCGGCGGGTACTGCACTGGTTGCAAGGCTGCGGCTGCGACGGCGACGCAGGGCCCGGATCGGGAGTCGGGACGGGAATCTTTACCGCCGCCCGGACGTTGACCGGATGACGACGACAGCGACACCTGTCCTGTGGGCGACAAGCCCGGGAGGCACGATTCATGAGTGAGCGAGCTCTTCGCGGCACGCGCCTCGTGGTGACCAGCTACGAGACGGACCGCGGCATCGACCTGGCCCCGCGCCAGGCCGTGGAGTACGCATGCGAGAAGGGGCATCGGTTCGAGATGCCCTTCTCGGTCGAGGCGGAGATCCCGCCGGAGTGGGAGTGCAAGGTCTGCGGGGCCCAGGCACTCCTGGTTGACGGCGACGGCCCTGAGGAGAAGAAGGCCAAGCCCGCGCGTACGCACTGGGACATGCTGATGGAGCGACGCACCCGCGAGGAACTCGAAGAGGTCCTCGAGGAGCGGCTGGCCGTTCTGCGCTCCGGCGCGATGAACATCGCGGTCCATCCGCGAGACAGTCGCAAGAGTGCGTAGCGGGAAACCTTAGGCGACACAACCGAACAAAAACCGCGGGTGCCGTACATGAGCTTCATGTACGGCACCCGCGGTTTCCTGTCGTGCCGTGCCCTGCCGTGCCCTGCCGTGCCGTGTAGCGCCCGGACCGCAGGCTCAGCGCGTCAGCGGAGGGCGCGGGTCCTGCGGCGTGTCGTCCGGGTCGTCCCGTATGACCTCGCCCTGGACGACCTTGCCGTCCGGGTGCTGCATCCGGGCCTGGCGGAAGGCGTCGCCCAGGGTGCCGGGCCCGGCGTCGCGGAGCTTGCGCTCCACCGTCCGCTGGGCGTAGCGGCTGACGCCCTTCTGCACCGGGGGCAGCAGCATGAGCAGGCCGAGCACGTCCGAGATCAGACCGGGCAGGATCAGGAGCAGCCCGCCCAGCATCATCAGGCCGTTGCCCTCGCTGTTCGGACGGGCCTCGGGCGGCACGCCCGCCCGCATGGCCGACTGCTGCTGGTTGAGCGTCTCGGTGAGGTTGCGGAAGGCCCGGCGGCCCGCCGCCTTGATGACCATGGAGCCGAGGACGACACCGGCGACCAGGAGCAGGAAGACCAGGAAACCGCTGGTCGCCCCGGCGACCACGATCAGCAGCCAGATCTCCAGCACGAGCCAGGCGGCGACGCCCAGCGGCAGGAACGTGCGCAGCCGGGAGCGCGGAGGCCGGGCAGGGGACCTGGGGGTCTGTGCGCCAGTCGTCATACTCCCAGTGTGCCTGGCCCCGGCTCAGTGCGGCATAAGAGGGCGGTCAGGTCTTGGCGCTCGAGGCCGTCTGGCCGTCGGCCGCCGTGCCGGACTGCCTGTCGCGGCCGAGTACCTTGCCGACCCGCTCCCCCACGCCCCACGTGGTGACCCGCCACAGGGCCTCCACCAGGATGTCGCGGCTCATCTTGGAGTCGCCGAGTTCCCGCTCGACGAACGTGATCGGCACCTCCACGACGTGATAGCCGGCCTTGATCGCCCGGCGGGCGAGGTCGACCTGGAAGCAGTAACCCTGGGAGGCGACCTCCTCGAGGCCGAGCCCTTCCAGCGTCTCGCGGCGGAAGGCGCGGTAGCCGCCGGTGATGTCGCGCAACGGCAGATCGAGCGCGAGTCTCGAGTACATGCTGCCGCCGCGCGAGATGATCTCGCGGGACTTGGGCCAGTTCACCACCCGGCCGCCGGGCACCCAGCGCGAGCCTAGGACGAGGTCGGCGCCCTTGAGGGCGGTCAGCAGGCGGGGCAGCTCCTCGGGCTGGTGGGAGCCGTCGGCGTCCATCTCGATCAGCACGCCGTAGCCGTGCTCCAGGCCCCAGCGGAAGCCGGCGAGGTAGGCGGCGCCCAGCCCTTCCTTGCCCTTGCGGTGCATGACCTGGACGTGGTCGTCCGCGGCCGCCAGCTCGTCGGCGAGCTTGCCGGTGCCGTCGGGGCTGTTGTCGTCGGCCACGAGAACGTGTGCCTCGGGGACGGCCTCGCGCACCCGCGTGACGATCGCCTTGATGTTCTCCGCCTCGTTGTAGGTCGGGATGATCACCAGGGCCGTGCCCAGCGGGCCGAACCGCCTCTCCCGCCCCGCAGCCGCGGGCGTCCCGTCGCCGTCGTTCACCACTGCCCCTTCGTGTCCGTACACAGAGGACCACCATAATCGCCACGGCCTGCGCCGACGTGACAGGACGGCCGTACGGTGGTGTCGTTTTCCCGGAACCGGGGTAGGGATGGCCGATTCAGGCCGTTTGTGCGACGGATGGGGGCCCGGCGCCCTTCGGGCCGGCCCGGGACCCGCCGGCTGCGGGTCGGCCCAGGCCGTTGTCTACTGAGCGCCCGGGCCCCACCCGGGTCACACCTCCCGACCGGCCGGAACGTTCCCTCGTCGCGGTGCGGGCGCTGAGCCTGGCTCCCAGTGGCGGTGCCCCGGTGCGGCACACCGTCCCTGACTCAGCGGCGCCGCGACGCGTGTGCGGAAGGTTCCCCGGTCGGGCGTCCGGTGGTGGACTCGGCCGAACCTACCGGCCCCCCGCCGTCGCCTGTCAACAGTCGTTCCACCTGCACCTTTGATGTCAATGCGCAGGTCAGCGCGGAGGAGACGCAGGTCGTGGCCGCGCGAAGATCATCGCCCCGTCGGCCGTGGAGATCACTCGCCCGGCCGTACGAAGACCGTCCGGCCGCCCACCACGGTACGCAGGCAGAGGGGCAGGTCCCGGCCGGGGGTGAGGTCGGGCAGGCCCGGGGTGCCGGAGCGCGGGTCGGTCGACCAGCGGGCCACCCGGTCGTCCGGGGCCTGGACCACGAGTTCGCCGGTACGCCACACGGCGTAGTCCGCGGGCACGCCCGGCACCAGGACACCCGCGTCGTCGCGGCCGATCGCCCGCCAGCCGCCCCGGGTGTGCGCCGTGAACGCGGCGCGGACGGAGACCCGGTGCTCCGGGGTGCGGTGGAAGGCGGCGGCCCGGACGGTCCCCCACGGGTCGAGGGGGGTGACCGGGCTGTCGGAGCCGAAGGCGAGCGGCACGCCGGCGCGCAGCAGGGCGGCGAAGGGGTTGAGCGTGCGGGCCCGCTCGGCGCCCAGGCGCCGGGCGTACATACCGTCCTCGCCGCCCCAGAGCGCGTCGAAGGCGGGCTGGACGGAGGCGGTCAGACCCAGTTCCGCGAAGGCCGCGACGGTCTCGGGGGTGAGCATCTCGGCGTGCTCGACGCGGTGGCGGGCGGCGCGCAGGCGGGCGAGGCCGATCTTGTCGGCGGCGGCGCGCACTCCCTCCACGACGGCGCTCACGGCGGCGTCGCCGATGGCGTGGAAGCCCGCCTGGAGGCCCGCCTCGGTGCAGGCGACGACGTGCGCGGCGACGGCGGCGGCGTCCAGGTGGGCGGTGCCGGTGTGGCCGGCGTCGGCGTAGGGCTGGTGCAGGCAGGCGGTGTGGGAGCCGAGGGAGCCGTCGACGAAGAGGTCCCCGGCGGCCCCGACGGCGCCCAGCTCCCGCGCCTTGTCGACGTCCTGCTCGGCCCAGTAGCCGATCACCCGCGGCCCGGGCTCCTCGGCGGACAGGCGCAGCAGGCCGGTCAGGTCGTCCTCGGAGGAGATGTCCGGGCCTGCGCATTCGTGAACGGTTCCGATGCCGAGGGAGGCGGCGTGCGCGAGGGCCGCGCGCTGGGCGCCGGCGCGCTGGGCGGGGGTGACGGCCCCGAGGGCCGCGGCGCGTACGGCGTGGTGGGCGTCGCCGGTGAGCGGGCCGTCCCCGCGCGCGAGGTCACCGGGCGCCAGGTCGAGCAGGGCGGTGGTGACGACGGCCGAGTGGACGTCGATCCGGCTGAGGTAGAGGGGACGGCCGCCGGTCGCGGCGTCCAGTTCGGCGCGCGCAGGCGGCTGCCCGTCGGGCCAGCGGGCGGCGTCCCAGCCGTGGCCGAGGAGCACGCGGTCGTCCGGGCGGGCGGCGGCGAAGTCCCGTACGAGGGCGAGGGCCGCCTCGCGGGTGGGGGCGCCGGACAGGTCGAGCCCGGTGAGGGCCAGGCCGGTGGCGGTGGTGTGCACGTGTGCGTCGGTGAACGCCGGGGTGACGAGGGCGCCGTCCAGGTCGATCACCTCGTCGACCCCGTCCGCGAAGGCGTCCGCGGCGCCCTCCGAGCCGACCCAGGCGACCTGGCCGCGTTCGACGACCATGGCCGTCGCGAAGGGGTCGGCGGGACTGTGGACCTCGCCGCGGCGCAGCAGGACGGTCGAGGTCGGGGTGGTGGACTCACTCATGGACACCAGTCTCGCCCCTCGCGGGGGCCGCCCGGCAGCCGGGGCGGCCGGGCGCGCGGCCGTGGCCCCGCACTCCCGCGCGGGCGCCGTCAGATGCGCGGCGGACGGGACTCGTAGGGGGTCGAGAGGACCACGGTGGTGCGGGTCGAGACACCGGCGAGGGAGCGGACCCGGGCGAGCAGTTCCTCCAGCTCGTGCGGGGTGGCCACGCGGACCTTGAGGATGTAGTTCTCGTCGCCCGCGACACTGTGGCAGGCCTCGATCTCGGGGACCCCGGCGAGGCGGTCCGCGATGTCGTCGGGAGCGCTGGGGTCGAACGGTTTCACCGAGATGAAGGCGGTCATCGGCAGCCCGACGGCCTCCGGGTCGACGACCGCGGCGTAACCGCGGACGACGCCACGCTGTTCCAGCCGCCGCACCCGCTGGTGCACGGCCGACGTGGACAGGCCCGTGGCCTTGCCCAGGTCGGTGTAGCTCATCCGCCCGTCCTTGACGAGCAGCTGCACGATCTGTCGGTCCAGCTCCTCCATGGCGCAAGAACCTACAGTGCCGTTGACCTCCTCGGACACCCGAGCAGTCCGGGTCATGCCCCGTTCGTGATGTGACGGGCCGTCGGGCGGGGCCCGGGCGGGGACAAACCCGCCGCACGGGGCATCTGCGAGCGGCATGTGACGAAGACCACACTGGTTGAACGTTCTCCGTGATGTTCTCGTGATTACCCCGGAGGGGGGACGGGAAGTGCTTGCTGTGGTCGAGGCCGCAGTGCCGTCACGGCCCAGCCCGAGGGGGAGAATCCCATGCAGAGTCTTAAGCGCCCTGGTCGTACCACGCCCAAGCGGCAGCAGCCGGTCGTCGAGCCCGTATCGGAGGGCGTCGAACCCGACGCCTTCGACGACGAGGAACTCGACGCCTACGACACCTTCGAGATGTACCGGGTGCTCTGCCCGGACTGCGCGCAGCCCATCGCCCTGCTGGCGGACGAGGAGACGCTGCCGGAGCACGCCCTGTGCGCCTCCCCGTGGAATCCGTTCGGGCTCACGGTCTGCGCCGGCACCGGCCGCAGGGCCACCGAGGCGCGCCCCGCGGACGACTCGTTCCGGCCCCACGAGCAGGACACCGCCCTGCTGTTGACGCTCCCCCGGGGCCTCGACTGGCGGACCCAGCCCTTCTCCCACGTCGGCGGCCCGGGCTCGCGCCCGATGCGGGTGCCGACGATGCGGCGCGAAGCGGCCTGAGGCCCCCCGGGCGCCCGGTTCGGGGGCTCGCCCGCCCATTGCGTCACCCCGCCCGCGCCGCGGCTCGCAGGATGCCGTGGCGCGGGCCGGTGGCGGACGCCCACGAACTCACGCTCGATTGCCTCCGCCGGTGACCTGTCCGCACTTCGCCGCGTTGGCGGTGTATGACCCCCACGTACTCGTCGACCGGGAGTCGGCGCCGCGTGTTCGTGCCGGTGCCCGCGGGACCGGTTCCACCGGCCCCGCAGATCCCGGACCCGCCGATCTACCGTGAGCTGATGCGGACCTGGGCCGACGGCGGCCGCACCCTGCCCGGACGCCACGACCCGGAGTGGGTCAGGCTCGCGGAACCCCCGCGCGGCCTCGGGGACTTCTTGGCCACGGGTGACTTCTTCACCACCGGCGACTTCAGCGGCGGCGGCGACTTCGCCGTCGCCGCCGACCTCACCGCTCCTCGGGACCCGCGAGGTGACGGGCGATGACCATCCGCTGGATCTGATTGGTCCCCTCGACGATCTGCAGCACCTTGGCCTCGCGCATGTACCGCTCGGCGGGGAAGTCGGCGGTGTAGCCGTACCCGCCGAGGATCTGCACGGCGTCGGTGGTGACCCGCATCGCCGTGTCGGTGCAGTGCAGCTTGGCCATGGCGGCCTGCTTGGCGAACGGCAGCCCGGCGTCGCGCAGTCGGGCCGCCGTCAGGTACAGGGCACGGCCCGCCTCGATCTGCGTCGCCATGTCGGCGAGCATGAAGCGCAGCCCCTGGAAGTCGGCGATCGGCTTGCCGAACTGCCTGCGCTCGGCCGCGTAGGACACCGCCTCGTCCAGCGCCGCCTGGGCCACGCCGATCGCGCAGGCGGCGATGCCCAGCCGGCCGGAGTCGAGCGCGGACAGGGCGATCGCGAAGCCCTGCCCCTCGTCGCCGAGGCGGCGGGCGTCGGGGACCCGCACACCGTCGAGGTGGACCTGTGCGGTGGGCGAGCCCTTGAGCCCCATCTTCTTCTCCGGCACCGCGACGCTCAGCCCCTCGGCGTCGGCGGGCACCAGGTACGCGGTGATGCCGCGCGGTCCGTCCTCGCCCGTGCGCGCCATGACGGTGTAGAAGTCGGCGATGCCGCCGTGCGTGATCCACGCCTTGGTGCCGGTGATCACCCAGTCTCCGCCGCTTTCGCGCACGGCCTTGGTGCGCAGCGAGGCGGCGTCGGAGCCGGAGGCGGGCTCGGAGAGGCAGTAGGCGCCGAGCAGGCCGCCGCCGAGCATCGCCGGCAGGTGCTCGGCCTGCTGCTCCTTGGTGCCGTACGTGGCGAGCGCGTAGGAGGCGAGCGTGTGCACGCTGACGCCGAGGCCGACGGTGAGCCGGGCCGCGGCCAGTTCCTCGAGGACCTGGAGGTAGACCTCGTACGGCTGCTCCCCGCCGCCGAACTCGGCGTCGTAGGGCAGTCCGAGGAGGCCCGAGTCGGACAGGAGGGTGAAGACCTCGCGCGGGAAGCGTCCGGTGTCCTCCTCCTCGGCCGCGCTCGGGGCGATCTCACGCTGCGCGATGTCGCGGACGAGCGAGATCAGGTCCCGTGCCTCGTCCGTGGGCAGTTGCCGGTCCACCGGCTGCGGGGCGCGGTCGGGCATGGCGACGCTCTCCTCCCTGTCGGGCACATCGGCGGACGTGCGCCTTGGGTGGAGGCGGCTCCGCCGGGTCGTTCGGGCCTGGCCGATGCTCGCACTCCCGGGTCGCGGAAGCGGCTGACCAGCGGCTGTGCGCTGTGAGTATGCCCGATCGGAGGCATGGAGTCACCAGTTAACGACCGCTTACTCAAAGAATTCCGGGAATGACCCCGGCCTGGCCGGCGAGGGACGGGATTCCGGTGGGATTCCGGCTTCGGAACCCAAGAATGGTCCGAACCATTGACCACACTGGTCTAGTCCTCCTACGGTGACGGACCGAGCGCATTACCGCGTTCATGCCAATCGGCGCGCGTTTCCCTCATCCCCCCACGAGGAGACACCCGATGCACGTCCCGCACCTCCCCCGCGTCCGCCCCATCCGGACGCTGTTCTCCGCCCTGTGCACCCTCGCTCTCGGCGCCGGCCTGCTGGCCGGGGCCGGTCCCGCCACGGCCACCGCCGCCGCGCCGGCCGAGGCACCCGCCGCGCAGGCCGCGGCCGGGTCCAAGGTCGTCGGCTACTTCACCGAATGGGGCGTCTACGACCGCGACTACCACGTCAAGAACATCGAGTCGTCGGGCTCCGCCGACAAACTCACCCACATCAACTACTCGTTCGGCAACGTCACCGGCGGCAAGTGCGCCATGGGCGACGCCTACGCGGCGACCGACAAGGCCTACACCGCGGCCGACTCCGTCGACGGCGTCGCGGACACCTGGGACCAGCCGCTGCGGGGCAACTTCAACCAGCTGCTCAAGCTGAAGCAGAAGCACCCCGACCTGAAGATCCTCTGGTCGTTCGGCGGCTGGACCTGGTCCGGCGGCTTCGCGCAGGCCGCGCAGAACCCGGAGGCGTTCGCGCAGTCCTGCTACGACCTGGTCGAGAACTCCAAGTGGGCCGACGTCTTCGACGGCATCGACATCGACTGGGAGTACCCGAACGCCTGCGGCCTGAGCTGCGACACCAGCGGCCGCGACGCCTTTCCCAAGCTGATGGGCGCCCTGCGCGCCAAGTTCGGCCAGGACTACCTGGTCACCGCGGCGATCACGGCCGACGCCACGGCCGGCGGCAAGATCGACGCGGCGGACTACGCCGGAGCCGCGCAGTACGTCGACTGGTACAACCCGATGACGTACGACTTCTTCGGCGCCTGGGACGCCACCGGACCGACCGCTCCGCACTCGCCGCTGACCTCGTACTCCGGCATTCCGAAGGAGGACTTCCACACCTCGGCGACGATCGCGAAGCTCAAGGGGCTCGGCGTCCCGCCCTCGAAGCTCCTGCTCGGCCTCGGCTTCTACGGCCGCGGCTGGACCGGCGTCACCCAGTCGGAACCGGGCGGCACCGCGACCGGCCCGGCGAAGGGCACGTACGAGAACGGCATCGAGGACTACAAGGTGCTCAAGACCAGCTGCCCCGCGACCGGCACGGTGGGCGGCACCGCGTACGCCAAGTGCGGCAGCGACTGGTGGAGTTACGACACCCCGCAGACCATCGCCACCAAGATGGCGTACAAGAACGAGCAGGGTCTCGGCGGCACCTTCTTCTGGGAGCTGAGCGGCGACACCGCGAACGGTGAGCTGATCAAGGCGATCGACTGAACCACCTGGCGCGTACGGGGGCGAAGGGGCGGGGACCGGCTCGGGTTTCCGCCCCTTCG
The DNA here is from genome assembly GCF_042730645.1 of Streptomyces sp. NPDC059906. Taxonomy (NCBI): domain Bacteria; kingdom Bacillati; phylum Actinomycetota; class Actinomycetes; order Kitasatosporales; family Streptomycetaceae; genus Streptomyces; species Streptomyces sp. NPDC059906. Next base: position 51,207 of record NZ_JBHWKU010000029.1, on the reverse strand, counting down.
TCTGCGTCGTCGCGGTCGTCAGGCGTCGTCCCGGTCGTCAGGCGTCGTCCCGGTCGTCAGGCGTCGTCCCGGTCGTCAGGCGTCGTCGCGGCGGGCCGGGGCCGGGGCCGGGTAGGCGGGGTCCAGTTCCTCGATGGCGCGCAGCGTGCCGCCGAGCGACTTCACCAGCAGTTCGCGCATGGTCTCGCGGGGCAGTCCGGGCCGGCCGATCCAGTCCAGGGTGGCGCCCTCGACGCTGCACACCCAGGCGAGCAGGCCCATACGGGCCAGCGGACCGATGTCCGAACGGCCGTACGCCCCTTCGGCGATGGTGGCGACGATGGCCTCACGCACCCCGTCCCGGATGCCGTGCACCTCGGCGTCGAAGCCGACTCCGCCGCTGACGATGGTGCGGTAGGCGGCCTGGTTGTGCTCGGCGTAGCGCAGATAGCCGTCGATGGTGCGGTGGACGCGGTCCACCTGCGGCAGTTCGGTGCCGCGCGCCGCGGTGGTGACGAGGCCCGCGACGGAGTCCTGGATGATCGCCAGGTAGTAGCCCCGCTTGGACTGGAAGTAGTAGTAGATCAGCCCCTTGGCGACATGCGCCTGGCGGGCGATGTCGTCCATCGAGAGCGCGTCGTAGGACGTGTCGGCGAACAACCTCCGCCCGATGGCGATGAGTTCGGCGCGGCGTGCCACCGAGCGCTCGGTGCCGCGTGCCCGGGGACGGGCGTCGGCACGTTGTTGACTGATATTCAATTTCGACCCTGGTCTCCTACGGGCGGCGGGACCTCCGCAGTATGGCAGGTCGCGTCGTGGGGCAGGTCAGGGTCGCGTCACAGCAGGCCCAGCTGAACCACGAGCATCGCGACCACCACGACGAGGGTCCAGCCCATGACGTGTTCCAGGATCTTCGGGCCGTCGTCGTCCTTGGGGCCGCCGGTACGGACACGGGTGGCGGCTGCGGTGTGTGCGGTCATGGCTTCTCGCTGTTCTCGGCTTCGGCTTGGCGGAGTCCCCCCGCTCACGGTGTCCACCTTGCCACCGTGAGCGGCTTTTGCGGCCGAGAGCTTGGTCACAGCGGTGCGGTCCGGGCCGGGCCGGTCCGGTCAGCGCACGCCCACCGCCGCGAGGGCCTTGCGCTGCCGCGGCCCGGGGTGGGCCGGGAAGTACAGGTAGCAGACTCCGCCGGTGCCGGAGACGACCTTGCCACTGGCGTTGTACCGCTTCGTCCTGAGCCAGATGTTCTCCCACTCGCGCCGCTTGTAGACGCGGCGCACGGCGTCGTTGTCGTCCGAGGCCGGGTCGTTGGCGATCACGTCGCCGTCGGAGGTGAAGCCGATCACGGTCATCAGGTGGCCTGAGGTGCCGTACCCCGATCCGGTCAGCTCTTCCTCCAGGAACGACTGGGACGTGATGGCCGGGATGCCGGCCGCGATCAGCGTCTCCAGGTCGGTGAGGGAGCCGAGGCGGGTGACCACGCCCTGCAGACCCTTGAACGTGGCGGCGTAGGCGGCGTTGAAGGGCCAGTTGCCGCAGCCCTCGTACTGGTTGTCGTACGTGTACCGGGCGGCGTGGCAGACCTGCGGGTCGGCGTAGGAGGGGTCGACCCAGGCGAGCTGGTCGTCGGTGAGGCGGCCGCCCCAGTACTCGATGATCATCTGCGAGGAGGTGGGGCTGCACCAGGCCTCGCCGCCGTTGTCGTACTCCGGGTACTGGCCCTTGTGGATCTCCTGCGAGTAGCGCGGAGCGCGCAGTTCCCCGGCGTACCCGGGGGTGGAGGCCGGCACGGTGAAGCGGTCGGGGACGTCGGAGCCCATCGCGCCGAGCCGCCAGACGGTGGGCGTGGCGCGGGTGCCCGGGCGGCGGTGGAGGGTGAGCCGGAGCCGGTAGGAGACCAGGCGCAGGCCGGTGGAGGCGTCGTCGATCGAGAAGGTGTCGGTCCAGATGCTGCTCCTGCCGTCACCCTGGTCGTCGACCGAGGTCCGCCTGATGTCCTGCTCGCCGTCGCCGGCCGTCCAGCGGCCCATCACGTACCAGGGCGTGTCCGTGCCGTCGGAGTAGGTGCCCTTCAGTTCGACCTGGATCCAGGTGCCGCCCGGCGTGTGCGCGTTCCAGGAGGCGATGACCTCCGTCGAGGGCACCGCGAGCCGGTGGACGGGTGAGGTCCAGGTCGCGTACTCCCAGGCGGCGGTGGTGCCGGTGTGCGGGTCGGTGTACTCGACGGTGCCGGCCGGGGCGCCGATCACGACGCCCGGGCGGGCGCCCGCGACGGGCCGGGCGCCCCGTACCGTCCCGCGCCGCCAGTCGCCGAAGGTGGTCCAGGCGCGGTAGTCCACCGGCCGCCGGGCGCCGTCCCGGCCGGGGCCCGCGGCGCCACCGCCGGCACCGGCGCCGGACGCGGCCCGGGCGGTCGCCGGGATCGCTCCGCCCGTCACGGCGGCCGCGGCGACGGCTGCGGCCAGAAGGGCTCTGCGGGACGGCTGTTCGACTCTGCTCATGAGCGGGAGACCCCCAGGTGTCCGGGTCGGGCGGGTCCGTCGGTGCACGGTCGTGCGCCAACTATGGCCGCAGGTGCCCGCTCCTGCCAGCACTTCCACGCACGCCACGCCACCAATATTGGTGTCGACCACTGGTTAGAGTGCGACGGAACCCGTCCGCCCCCGCACCACCCCCGGGACCCGCCATCCTCGACCTCGCAGCCCGGCTCCGCCGGCTTCCCGCCTCCTGCGGACCCGTACGTCTGATCGGTGTCGACGGACACGCCGGGTCCGGCAAGTCCACCTTCGCCGGGCGGCTGGCGGCCGGACTGGGCGGTGCGCCGGTGCTGCATCTCGACGACATCGCCAGTCACGACGAGCTGTTCGACTGGACCGCGCGGCTGCTCGCCCAGGTGATCGAGCCGCTGGGCCGCGGTGAGACCGCGCACTACGCGCCGTACGACTGGCGGACCCGGCGGTTCGGGGCTCCGCGCGCGCTGGAGCCCGCTCCGGTGATCCTGGTCGAGGGCGTCGGCGCCGGCCGCGGGGCGCTGCGGCCGCACCTGGCCGGGCTCGTGTGGATGGACCTGCCCGCGGAGCAGGCGTGGGCGCGCGGACGGGCGCGCGACGGAGCGGAACAGCGGACGTTCTGGGACGGGTGGATCCCGGCCGAGCGCCGGCACTTCGCCGAGGACCCCTCGCGCCCCTTCGCGCACCTTCTGGTGCGACAGCGCGAACAGGGGTACGAGGTGCTGCCGGGGCCGGCGGGGAGCGCCTCCGGAGCCCACTTCCTCACACAGGGTGACGACCCTTCGGCAATGTGCTGAACTCGTGAAGATCGCGACCCGGCAACCCGCCGACGTGCCCCAACTTCGCTTGACCCAGGGGCCGTACAGGTCTTACGTTCTGAATGTGCGGCAGTTCGAAGCCGCCGACAGACGCGAAGCCCCCGGTTGTTCCCCCGTGATCGGGGGCTTCGTTCTGCCCTGAGCACGCCTTCCGGCTCCTCCGTGACGCCATACGCTCACCCTCGGTCACCGTCGGGTCGCGCGCCCCGCCCGCTCCCACCTCGCGGAACGACCCCTCCCGCACCCTTCGGAGGAATGACCGCCGCGGGTACGATGCCCTCGGTGCGACCTACGGGAGATTGCCGCACGCACCTGCAACTCCGGTCCGCGGTACAGCCGTTGACCGAAGCGGCCGACGAGCGACGGCTCGGTGGCATACCGACGGGGGCACGGTAGGTGGGGGACGTGATGGACTTCGGCACGCAGGGCCCACAGGCCCCGGCCGAACTCGCCTGGCTGCGCGGCGTGGACGCCTACACCATGGGGGCCTACCCGCAGGCGGAGGAGGAGTTCCGGGCGGCGGTGCGGATCGATCCCACGATGGCCGACGGCTGGCTGGGACTGCACGCGCTGCGCGTCGACACCACGAACGCGCTCCTGCGAATGTTCCGCAACCGCGACCGCTTCGGCGAGCAGCGGGCCCGCCACCGCCGCACCCTCAATTCCTGGTACTGGCTGGGCTGGTGGGTGCAGCCCGTGCTGGAGAACCCGCGCGACCTGCTGCTGGCGCACGCCTCGCACTGGCTGGACGGTCGGCACGTCCCGGAGCTGGACCGCGCCCTGGCCGGGCTGCCACCGGTGGACTCCGACGCGCAGGTCCGCTTCCTGCACGCGTGCCGCGCCTACCTCGTCAAGGACTGGGAGCAGCTCGTCCGGCACACCGACCCACTGCTCGGCGACCCCTTACTGGGCATCGAGGCCGGGCTGTTCAGCGGCATGGCCCGGGTCCGCCTGGAGATGTACGGGCAGGCCGAGCCGCTCCTTTCGGCGGCCCTGATGCGGTGCCGCAGCGAGCAGCCGCAGCGCAAGGAGCTGCGGTACTGGCTGGCGCGGGCCCACGAGGGCACCGGGCGCAGCGCCGCCGCGCTCCCGCTGTACCGGGCGGTGCACCGCGTCGACCCCGCCTTCATGGACACCTCGGCCCGGCTGGCCGCGATCGCCGAGGGCGACGGCTACGACGACCCGGCCGACCTCACGGGATACGCGCAGGCGGGTGCGGGGACGGACGGCCTGGACGGGCTCGACCCCCTGTTCGGCACCGAGGAGCGCGGCGTCAAGGTGTCCGCCCCGGAACCGACGCTGTCCGCCCCGCTGCCCCCGCTCGGCGGGCCGTCGGTGCGCGAGAAGGCGGGCGGGCCCGAGCCGTCCCTGCCCAGCGGACCCACCGATCCGGCGCTGCTGGCGGAAGCGCTCACCGAGCTGGAGCGGATGGTGGGCCTGGAACCGGTGAAGCGCCAGGTCAAGGCGCTGTCCGCGCAGCTGAACATGGCGCGGCTGCGGGCCGGGCAGGGCTTGCCCGTGCAGCCGCCCAAACGTCACTTCGTCTTCTCCGGCCCCTCGGGCACCGGCAAGACCACCGTGGCCCGCATCCTGGGCCGGGTCTTCTACGCCCTCGGACTGCTCGGCGGCGACCACCTGGTGGAGGCGCAGCGGGCGGATCTGGTCGGCGAGTACCTGGGCCAGACCGCGGTGAAGGCGAACGAGCTGATCGACTCCGCGCTCGGCGGTGTCCTCTTCGTCGACGAGGCGTACTCCCTGTCCAACTCCGGGTACGGCAAGGGCGACGCGTACGGCGACGAGGCGCTCCAGGTGCTGCTGAAGCGGGCCGAGGACAACCGGGACCACCTGGTGGTGATCCTGGCCGGCTATCCGGAGGGCATGGACCGGCTGCTGGGCGCCAATCCCGGGTTGTCCTCGCGTTTCACGACGCGGGTGGACTTTCCCTCGTACCGGCCGCTGGAGCTGACCTCGATCGGTGAGGTGCTCGCGGCGGAGAACGGGGACGTGTGGGACGAGGAGGCGCTGGACGAGTTGCGGTCGATCGCCGGGCACGTGGTGGATCAGGGGTGGATCGACGAGTTGGGGAACGGGCGGTTTCTGCGGACGCTGTACGAGAAGAGCTGTGCGTACCGGGATCTGCGGTTGTCGGTGTATCCGGGGGCGTTGACCCGGGACGATCTGGCGACGTTGCGGTTGCCGGATCTGATGCAGGCGTATGGGGAGGTGTTGTCGGGGCGGGGGCCGGGGGGTCCGTCCGCTGTATAGCTGAAAGGGTGCCGAGCCTCGGTGCGGGGGGGGGTGCGGTGCGCAGCCCGGCGTTGCGGGGTGCCGCTGCGCCCACCCGTGCCGCCCCAGCGGCACGATTGCCCGCAGCGGCGGCGGGGGGAGGGGGCGGCGGCTGCCCGCAGCGGGGCCGGGGGGGGCGGCACGACTGGCCGCAGCGGGGCGGGGGGCGGCACGACTGGCCGCAGCTACGTCGCCAGGGTTACCTCTCTGTTTCTGTGGGCCGGGTCGCTTACCTCGCCGACCAGGAGTTCCAGTACGTCCTCCAGGGCGGCCAGGCCCAGGATCCGGCCCGAGGGGTCCGTGACCTGGGCCAGGTGGGTCGCCGCGCGGCGCATCACCGTGAGGGCGTCGTCCAGGGGGAGTTCGGGGCGCAGCGTGGTCATCGGGCGCCACAGGTGCTGGGGGACGGCGCGGTCGGACTCCTCCAGGTCGAGGACGTCCTTGACGTGCAGGTACCCCATGAAGGCGCCCTGGTCCGCCGCGATCGGGAAGCGCGAGTACCCGGTGCGGGCGGTGAGCGCGACGATCTCCCCGGGCGTGACCGAGGGGCTGACCGTCACCAGGGACTCGCGTGCGAGGAGGACGTCCGTCACCGGGCGGGAGCCCAGTTCCAGGGCGTCCTCCAGGCGTTCCTGCTCCTCGGGATCGAGGAGCCCCGCCTGGCCGGCGTCCTCCACCAGGCGGTTGAGCTGCTCGCTGGTGAAGACGGCCTCGACCTCGTCCTTGGGCTCGACGTGGAAGAGCCTCAGGATGCCCTGGGCGCAGGCGCCGAGCGCGACGGTGATCGGCCTGCACAGGCGGGCGAAGGCGACCAGGCCGGGGCTGAGCCACAGCGCGGCCTTCTCGGGGGCGGCCATCGCCAGGTTCTTCGGGACCATCTCGCCGATGACCAGGTGGCAGAAGACCACGACGGCCAGCGCGACGACGTAGCCGAGCGGGTGGATCATGCCGTGCGGCAGGTGGATCCACTCGAAGACCGGCTCCAGGAGGTGCGCGACGGTCGGCTCGGCGACCGCGCCGAGGGTCAGCGAGCAGACGGTGATGCCGAACTGGGCGGCGGCCATCATCTGCGGCAGTCGTTCCAGGCCGTACAGCACCTGTCGGGCGCGGGCGGTGCCGAGCGGTTCGATCTGGCTGCGGCGCACGGAGACGAGCGCGAACTCGGCGCCGACGAAGAAGCCGTTGGCGAGCACGAGCAGCGCGGCGAAGAGGAGTTGCAGGACGCTCATCGGGCGGCCTCCAGGGCGGAGACCGCGGCGGTGCGCACCAGGCGTATCCGCTCGGCGCGGTAGTGGCCGACCTGGCGGACCGAGAGCCGCCAGCCGGGCAGCTCGGCGCGGTCGCCGACGGCCGGGATGCGGCCGAGCAGGTCGGCGACGAGTCCGGCGACGGTCTCGTACGGCCCCTCGGGCGCGTCCAGGCCGACGCGGCGCAGGGCGTCCACGCGGCAGCTGCCGTCGACGTCCCAGGCGGGGCGGCCGTCCTCGGGCGGGGCGGGGGCCAGTTCGGGCGCGTCGAGGCCGTCGTGTTCGTCGCGGACCTCGCCGACGATCTCCTCGACGATGTCCTCCAGGGTGACGACACCCGCCGTGCCGCCGTACTCGTCGACCACCACGGCGATGGGCTGCTCGCTGCGCAGCCGGGTGAGCAGCGGCCGTACGGGCAGGGTCTCGGGGACGAGCAGCGCCGGACGGGCGATCCGGCCGGCCGGGGTGCGCAGCCGTTCGTGCACGGAGACCGCGAGGGCGTCCTTGAGGTGGACCATGCCGACGATTTCGTCGATCTTCTCCCGGTAGACGGGGAAGCGGGACAGGCCGGTGGCGCGGGTCAGGTTGACGACGTCCTCCGCGGTGGCCGAGGAGTGCAGGGCGCTGACCTTCACGCGGGGCGTCATGACGTGCTGGGCGGTCAGTTCGCCGAGGGAGAGGGTCCGTACGAACAGGTCGGCGGTGTCCTGTTCCAGGGCGCCGGCCCGGGCGGAGTGCCGGGCCAGGGAGACCAGTTCGCCGGGGGTGCGGGCGGAGGCCAGTTCCTCGGCGGGTTCGATGCCCAGCGTGCGGACCAGGCGGTTGGCCACGGTGTTGAGCGCGGCGATCACCGGGTGGAAGAGCCGGGCGAAGGCGTGCTGGGGTCCGGCGACGAAGCGCGCGACCTGGAGCGGCTTGGAGACCGCCCAGTTCTTGGGCACCAGTTCACCGATCACCATCTGCACGGCGGAGGCCAGCAGCATGCCGACGACGACCGACACGCCGGACACGGCGCCGTCGGGGACGCCGACGGCCGTGAACGGGCCGTCGAGCAGCCGGGCCATCGCCGGTTCGGCGAGCATGCCGACGACGAGCGAGGTGATGGTGATCCCGAGCTGGGTGCCGGAGAGCTGGAAGGACAACTCCTTGAGGGACTCGACGACCCGGTGGGCGCGCCGGTCGCCGGCCGCGGCGGCCTGTTCGGCGTCGGGCCGTTCGACGGTCACCAGGCCGAACTCGGCCGCGACGAAGAAGCCGTTGGCGAGGATCAGCAGGAACGCGGCTGCCAGGAGCAGCAGGGGGGTGGTCATGAGGCCGCCGCCTGTGGGGTGTCACAGCAGGGGGCGGCGCAGGTACTGCAGGACGGTCCGTCCATCGCCGGAGGGAGTCACTCCTCGGGTAGCAGGAACCCCGCGCACCGGGCGGAGCGACGGGGGCGAGGACGCGACGTCCGCGTCCTCGCTCCCAGATTAATCACGAAAAGGGGGCCCGCGGCAGGGTCGACGGCGCCGCGTCTAGTCACGCGGCGCCTCGGGAAGGGCACCGGAACGGGCCTCCACGAGGTCGCGCAGCGCGCGTGCGTCGGCGAGGGCCTGCTGCTTGGCGATGCCTGGCTGGATGCCGAGCGCGGGCAGGCTGGTGCCGTCGCTGAGGTCGAGGAAGACCCAGGGGTCGCCCTGACGGAGGTTGACCCGGAGGATCTCCGGCCAGACCAGGCGGCGTGTGGTGGTCAGGTTGACCACGGTGACGCCCGTCTCGTCGGCGGCGACCCGGGGCCGGGCCAGCAGGAGCAGCACGCCGGCCAGGACGAGTGCGGTCAGCACGAAACTGACGCGCTCGCCGGGGCCGAGGCCGCCCAGCAGCATCCCGAGCGCCGTGACGGTCACGAAGGTGACGACCGCGAGGACGATCAGGACGGCACGGGTGCGTCCCGGACGGAAGGTGACGGGCAGGGCCGGCAGGTGGTCCGGCGTGGTGTCGGGCATGGCGTGGCTCCGGGCGTGCTGCTGGGGCGGCGGCGGGTCAGAGCCGGCAGGCGTGGATGGCCGTGGTGAGGATGGCCCGGGCGCCGATCTCGTACAGGTCGTCCATGATCCGCTGGGCCTCCTTGGCCGGGACCATCGCGCGGACGGCGACCCAGCCCTCGTTGTGCAGCGGGGACACGGTCGGGGACTCCAGACCGGGGGTGAGGGCGACGGCCTTCTCCAGCTGCTCCACCCGGCAGTCGTAGTCCATCATCACGTAGGTCCGGGCCACCAGGACGCCCTGGAGGCGGCGCAGGAACTGCTGGACCTTGGGCTCGGTGGTCTCGTCGGGCTCCGTGTCCGAGCTGGGGGCACCCCCGGACGAAGTCTGGGGGAGGATGACGATGGCCTCGGACTTCATGATGGGCTCGCCGAAGACCTCCAGACCCGCGTTGCGCAGGGAGGTGCCGGTCTCGACGACGTCCGCGATGACCTCGGCGACGCCCAGCTCGATGGCGGTCTCGACGGCGCCGTCCAGGTGGACGACGGAGGCGTCGACGCCCCGGTCGGCCAGGTGGGCGGCGACGATGCCCTCGTAGGAGGTGGCGACGGTACGGCCCTTGAGGTCGTCGATGCCGGTGGCGGTGCCGGGCTTGCCGGCGAAGCGGAAGGTGGAGCGGGCGAAGCCGAGCGGGAGGATCTCCTCGGCGTGGGCGCCGGAGTCGACCAGCAGGTCGCGGCCGGTGATGCCGATGTCGAGCTTGCCGGAGGAGACGTAGATCGCGATGTCGCGGGGGCGGAGGTAGAAGAACTCGACCTCGTTGGTCGGGTCGACGATCCGCAGTTCCTTGGACTCGCGGCGCTGCTGGTAGCCGGCCTCATGCAGCATCTCCCCCGCGGGGCCTGACAGGGAACCCTTGTTGGGGACGGCGATGCGCAGCATGAGGTCGGCTTCCTTTGTGTGAAGGGGTGGAGAGAAGGGGGTCCGGCTTTACAGGTGGGCGTAGACGTCGTCCAGGGAGATGCCGCGGGCGACCATCATCACCTGGACGTGGTACAGCAGCTGGGAGATCTCCTCGGCCGCCGCGTCCTTGCCCTCGTACTCGGCGGCCATCCAGACCTCGGCGGCCTCCTCGACGACCTTCTTGCCGATGGCGTGGACGCCCTTGTCGACCAGTTCGGCGGTGCGGGAGGTGGCGGGGTCGCCGTCGGCGGCCTTGTGCTGGAGCTCGGTGAACAGCTCCTCGAAAGTCTTCTTGGACATGGTGCCGACCACTTTACGGGTTGTGTGGCCGACCTATCGCCAGGGTTCGGATACTGAGCGGAGCGTGGCCGCCGTGGCGACGGCCGCGGTCACCGCCTCGTGGCCCTTGTCCTCGCTGGAGCCCTCGATGCCGGCCCGGTCCAGGGCCTGCTCCTCGGTGTCGCAGGTGAGGACGCCGAAGCCGACGGGGACGCCGGTCTCGACGGAGACCTGGACCAGGCCCTGGGTGACGCCCTGGCAGACGTAGTCGAAGTGGGGGGTGCCGCCGCGGATGACGACGCCGAGGGCGACGATCGCGTCGTAGCCGCGGCCCGCGAGGACCTTGGCGACCACCGGCAGTTCGAAGCTGCCGGGGACCCTGAGCAGGGTCGGCTCGTCGATGCCCAGGTCGTGCAGGGCGCGCAGGGCGCCGTCCACCAGTCCGTCCATCACCTTGTCGTGCCACTGCGACGCGATCACGGCGACCCTGAGGTCCCCGACGTTGCGTACGGACAGTTCCGGTGCACCCTTGCCGCTCACGTGTCTCCTCGTGGTACTTGCTTACTGGTTGCCGCAGGTGGACACGGGGGTCGTGTCCAGCCAGGGCAGGTCGTGTCCCATCCGGTCCCGCTTGGTGCGCAGGTAGCGGAGATTGTGCTCGCCGGCCTGGACGGGCATGGGCTCGCGGCCGGTGACCGTGACGCCGTGCCGTTCGAGGGCCCCGCTCTTGTCCGGGTTGTTGGTCATCAGGCGGACGGCGCGCACGCCGAGGTCCTGGAGGATCTGGGCGCCGGCTCCGTAGTCGCGGGCGTCGGCGGGCAGGCCGAGTTCCAGGTTGGCGTCTAGGGTGTCGCGGCCGCGCTCCTGGAGTTCGTAGGCGCGCAGCTTGGACATCAGGCCGATGCCGCGTCCCTCGTGGCCGCGCAGGTAGACGACCACTCCCCTGCCCTCGGCCTGGATGCGGTCCAGGGAGGCGTCGAGCTGGGGGCCGCAGTCGCAGCGCTGGGAGCCGAAGACGTCGCCGGTGAGGCACTCGGAGTGGACACGGACCAGGACGTCCTCGCCGTCGCCGATCTCGCCGTGCACGAGGGCGATGTGCTCGACGCCGTCGACCGTGGAGCGGTAGCCGTACGCCGTGAACTCGCCGTGCCGGGTGGGCAGCCGGACCTCGGCCTCGCGGCGGACGGTGGGCTCCTCGGTGCGCCGGTAGGCGATGAGGTCCTCGATGGAGATGATGGTCAGGCCGTGCTTGCGGGCGAACGGGATCAGTTCGGGCAGCCGCAGCATGCGCCCGTCCTCGCCGGCGATCTCCACGATGGCGCCGGCCGGGCGCAGGCCCGCGAGGCGGGCGAGGTCGACGGCGGCCTCGGTGTGGCCGTTGCGGACGAGTACGCCGCCGGGGCGGGCGCGCAGCGGGAACACGTGCCCGGGGCGGACCAGGTCGGTGGGTTCGGCGGTGCCGCCCGCCAGGAGCCGGAGGGTGGTGGCGCGGTCGGCGGCGGAGATGCCGGTGCTGACGCCGTGCGCGGCGGTGGCGTCCACGGAGACGGTGAAGGCGGTCTTCATCGACTCGGTGTTGTCGTCGACCATCTGCGGGAGCCGGAGCCGGTCCAGTTCCCCGCCCTCCATGGGGGCGCAGATCAGGCCGCGGCACTCGGTCATCATGAAGGCGACGATCTCCTCGGTCGCCTTCTCGGCGGCGATGACGAGGTCGCCCTCGTTCTCGCGGTTCTCGTCGTCGACGACCACGACGGGGCGGCCCGCGGCGATGTCCGCGACGGCCCGCTCGACGGGGTCGAGGACGAGGTCCGCGGGGCCGTCGGGGCTGTAGAGGATGGGTGCCGTGCTCATGCGGGCGCTCCTTCCGGGAGGGGGCGGGCCGCGTCGCGCGAGCGCAGCCACCAGTCGCGCAGGCCCCACAGGACGAGCGCGCCGTAGAGGACGTAGACGAAGCCGGAGAAGGCGAAGCCGTTGGCGAAGTTCAGCGGGACGCCGACGAGGTCGACGAGCAGCCAGGCGAACCAGAACTCGACCATGCCGCGGGCCTGGGCGTACATGGCGACGACGGTGCCGACGAAGATGTACGCGTCCGGCCAGGGGTCCCAGGACAGGGTGGGGTAGGCGGTGAACAGTCCGCCGACCGCGAGGGTGCCGACGGCGGCCGCGGCGGCCAGCGCGCCGCGTTCGCGCCAGGTGGCGAACCGTACGGCGACGGAGCCGTCCTGGGACTGCCGCCGGCCGCGGTTCCACTGCCAAAAGCCCCAGGCGGCGACGACCATGACGACGATCTGCTTGCCGGCGCTGCCGGAGAGGTGGGCGGTGGCGAAGGCCGCGAAGAGGACGAGCCCGGAGGCGAACTGCACGGGCCAGGTCCAGATCGAGCGCCGCCAGCCGAGGGCGAGGCCGAGCAGACCGATCACGTTGCCGATCATGTCCGACCACTTGATGTGCTGGTCGAAGAGCGTGAACGCCTCGGAGTTGAGCCAGTTCACTTGGTACTCCCCTGGGCTCCGAGCAGCCGCTCGACGTACTTGGCGATGACGTCGACCTCGAGGTTGACCGGGTCGCCGGGCTGCTTGATGCCGAGCGTGGTCAGGGCGAGGGTGGTGGGGATGAGGCTGACGGTGAAGAAGTCGGGGCCCGCGTCGACGACGGTGAGGCTGATGCCGTCGACGGTGATGGAGCCCTTCTCCACGACGTAGCGGGCGAGGTCGGCGGGCAGCGAGATCCTGACGATCTCCCAGTGCTCGGAGGGCTTGCGCTCCAGGATCTGGCCGGTGCCGTCGACGTGGCCCTGCACGATGTGCCCGCCGAGCCGGGCGCCGACGGCGGTGGGGCGCTCCAGGTTGACGCGGGAGCCGACGGCGAGGGCGCCGAGGCTGGAGCGGTTCAGGGTCTCGGCCATCACGTCGGCGGTGAACGCGTCGCCCTCGTGGTCGACGACCGTGAGGCAGACGCCGTTGACGGCGATCGAGTCGCCGTGCCGGGCACCTTCGGTGACCGCGGGGCCGCGCACGCGGAAGCGACAGGCGTCGTCGAGGGTCTCGACTGCGGTGATCTCGCCCAGCTCTTCGACGATTCCGGTGAACACTTCCCGGGTCCTCCTGCCTCTTCGGGCACGGACTCCGGGGCTGTCGGAACGACAGAGTCACGAACGAGGACACCGGGAGCGACGCCGCACAGGGCGCACCCCTGAGGGGCACGCCCAGAAATCGGCGGCGCGCACGAGTGCTCGCCCGCCGCGCACTGCCTCCCATCCGGACTTTAACCGTCGGTCCAGGAATTTCACCTGGTCAACCGGTCGCTGGAGGCGACCGGGTCGCGGACTGTAACCGCCGGTTCGGACTTTCACCGACCCCGGAGTGCGCTGCTTCTGGTACAGGGCCAGTGTGCCACGACTGATCCCCGTCCATGCGAACGGAGGGTGTGGAGTGGCTCACAGAACGCTCTTTCCACGACCGGGGCGTCACCGCGGCCGCTCCAACTGAGCGGCCGTCCAACCGTCTTGAGATTGGTCCATACCTATTGACTCACTGGTCTAGTCCTCTCTAGGGTCTGCGCAACTTCCGTGGAGAGGAACCGACTGTGCCTTCCCCGTCACGCTCCAGATCCCGCCACAGAGCGGGGCCGGCCCTGTTCGCGGCGGTCGCCGCCGTCGCCGGCCTGCTGCTCGCCGGTCTCCCGGCGACCGCCTCGCAAGCCGCCGACCAGGAGTCCTGTCGACCCGACGGGCTCTACGAGACCCCCGGCGTCGACGTCCCCTACTGCACGGTCTACGACGCCGACGGCAGGGAGAAGATGGGCGCCGATCACCCGCGCCGGGTGATCGGGTACTTCACGAGCTGGCGCACGGGCAAGGACGGCAAGCCGGCCTACCTCGCCTCGGACATCCCGTGGGACAAGATCACCCACATCAACTACGCCTTCGCGCACGTCGACGGCGGCAACAGGCTCTCCGTGGGCTCGGACGGCGAGAAGAACGCGGCGACCGGCATGACCTGGCCCGGGGTCGAGGGCGCCGAGATGGACCCGGACCTGCCCTACAAGGGCCACTTCAACCTGCTGGGCAAGTTCAAGAAGCAGCACCCGGACGTCAAGACGATGATCTCGGTGGGCGGCTGGGCCGAGACGGGTGGCTACTTCGCGGACGACGGCTCGCGCGTCGACTCGGGCGGCTTCTACTCGATGGCCACCAACGCGGACGGCTCGGTCAACCAGGCCGGCATCGACACCTTCGCGGACTCGGCGGTCGACTTCGTCCGGAAGTACGGCTTCAACGGCGTCGACATCGACTACGAGTACCCGACGACGATGAAGGACGCGGGCAACCCGCTCGACTGGTCCTTCGCCAACGGCCGCCGGGCGGGGCTGGTCAAGGGCTACGCGGCGCTGATGAAGACGCTGCGCGAGAAGCTCGACCGCGCGGGCGCCGCGGACGGCAGGCACTACCTGCTCTCCGTCGCCGCGCCGTCCTCCGGGTACCTGCTGCGCGGCATGGAGACCTTCCAGGTCCAGAAGTACCTGGACTACGTCAACATAATGTCCTACGACCTGCACGGCGCCTGGAACGAGTACGTCGGCCCGAACGCCGCGCTCTTCGACGACGGCAAGGACGCCGAGCTGGCCGCCGCCAATGTCTACGGCAGCGCCCAGTACGGCGGCATCGGCTACCTCAACACCGACTGGGCCTACCACTACTTCCGCGGCTCCATGCCGGCCGGCCGCATCAACATCGGGCTGCCGTACTACACGCGCGGCCACAAGAACGTCCAGGGCGGCACCGACGGCCTGTGGGGCAAGGCCTCCGCGTCCACCTGCCCGGCGGGCTCCGGCCTGACCAAGTGCGGTGACGGCGCCGTCGGCATCGACAACCTCTGGCACGACCTCGACACCAACGGCAAGGAGTCCCCGGCGGGCTCCAACCCGATGTGGCACGCCAAGAACCTGGAGAAGGGCATCGTCGGCGACTACGTCACCGACTACGGCTTCCCGGCGGACACGAAGCTGACCGGCACCTACGCCCGCAAGTACGACGCGACGCTGGTGGCCCCCTGGCTGTGGAACGCCGAGAAGAAGGTCTTCCTGTCCACCGAGGACGAGCAGTCGGTCGGGGCCAAGGCCGACTACGTGGTGGACCGCGGCATCGGTGGCGCGATGATCTGGGAGCTGGCCGGCGACTACGGCTGGAACGCCGCCAAGGGCCAGTACGAGATGGGCGACACCCTCACCTCGCTGATGTACGACACGTTCAAGTCGGCCGCGCCCTACGGCGCGAAGAAGTCCAACGCGGACCTGCCGGCGCAGGCCGTGGACGTGGACGTGGAGTTCACCGACTTCAAGCTGGGCGACTCCAACTACCCGATCACGCCCAAGCTGCGGATCACCAACAACACGAAGACCGCGCTGCCGGGCGGCACGGAGTTCCAGTTCGACTACGGGACCTCTGCCCCGGGGAACGCCTCCGACCAGTCGGGATTCGGCACCAAGGTCATCCGCAGCGACCACACGGGCGGCAACGCGGGCGGTCTGAAGGGTGACTTCCACCGGGTGTCGCTGAAGCTGCCGGCGTGGCAGTCGCTGGCGCCGGGCGCGACCGTGGACCTGGCGTTCAACTACTACCTGCCCGTGTCGACCCCGTCGAACTGGACGGTGACGATCGGCGGCACGGCGTACGCCCTGGCGGGTGACCTCGCCCGGGGCACGACCGTGGTGGACCCCGGGACGCAGACGCCCACCCCCACCCCCACCCCCACGCCCACGGGCACCGAGTCCCCGGGGCCGAGCCCCAGCCCGACGGACGGCACCGGGCAGTGCACCGCCCCCGCCTGGGACACGGCCTCGCCGTACGGCGGCGGCACCACGGTGTCCCACCAGGGGCACACGTGGAAGTCCAAGTGGTGGACGAAGGGCGAGGAGCCCGGGACCACCGGTGAATGGGGTGTCTGGCAGGACCTCGGCGCCTGCTGACCCCCGCCCGAACGGGCCCGGCGGCGGTGACGAAGGCCCTTGCCCGCCGCCGGGTCACCCCAGCGCACCCTGCCGGACACGGGCAGGGTGCGTTGTCCTTCGGGCCGCGCCACGGTGTGATGGGCGAACCACACGCCCACATCCGGCAGGGGACTGAACGGCATGACCACGATCCTGGTGACCGGCGGCACCGGCACGCTCGGCCGGCTCGTCACCGAACGGCTGCGCGCCGACCGGCACGAGGTGCGGGTGCTCAGCCGGCACAGCGAGCCGTACGCCGTCGACCTGCGGCAGGGCGGCGGCGGCCTGGACACGGCGCTCGCCGGTGTCGACACGGTCGTGCACTGCGCGACCACACAGCGCGGCGGGGACGAGCGGTCGGCCGCGAACCTGATCGCGGCGGCGCGACGGGCCGGCGTGACCCACCTGGTCTACATCTCGATCGTCGGTGTCGACCGGGTGCCGCTCGGCTACTACCGGTCCAAGTTCGCGGTCGAGAAGCTGGTGGAGGAGTCGGGGATCGGGTGGACGGTGCTGCGGGCCACCCAGTTCCACAACCTGGTGGTGCAGATACTCCAGGCGCTGGCCAAACTGCCGGTCGTGGTGCTGCCCGCCCACGCCTCGGACCAGCCGGTGGAGGTGGCGGAGGTCGCCGACCGGCTCGCCGGACTGGCCCAGGGACCGCCCGCCGGGCGGGTGCCGGACATGGGCGGTCCCGAGGTGCGCACCTTCGCGTCGCTGGCCCGCGCCTATCTGGGCGCGACGGGACGCCGGCGGGCCGTGGTGAACCTGCCGCTCGCGGGGAAGACTTACCGCGCGTTCCGCGCGGGCGGGCATCTCGCGCCCGAACACGCGGTCGGCGAGGGCACGTTCGAGGAGTACCTGGCGAGGCGGTTCGGCGGCGGGGAGGGCGGGCGGCGCGGATGACCGGACGGGTGTGGCTGCGGGCGGGGCTGGGGCTGCTCGCGGGCGGCCAGGTGGTGCTGGGGCTGTGGATCCTGCTGCTGCCCGAGCTGTTCTGGAAGTGGCCCTGGGTGTCGCACCTGCCGCCCTACAACGAGCATCTGCTCCGGGACTTCGGCGGGGCGAGCCTCGCGCTCGCCGTGGTGCTGTGCGCGGCGGTGGCGACGATGGAGCGCCGCCTGGTGCTCACGTCCCTGGCGGCCTATCTGGTCTCCTCCGTCGCCCACCTCCTGTTCCACGCCCGGCATCTGGTGCCCCTGTCCGCGGGGAGTGCCGCGGGCTTCATGGCGCTGCTGGGAGCGGCGGTCCTGCTCCCGGCGGTACTGGTGTGGCTGGCGGCGGACGGCACGGCGTTCCGGGAGCCGGGCTCCGCGGGCACCGGCCGGCGCCGCGAGTGAGACCCCTCCGGGCGCCGCGGGCTACCGCTCGGGCGGGGCGAAGAGGTCGTCCTGGGCACGGTCGCGGGCGGTGAGCAGGGCGCCGCGCAGTACCGCGCCGCCCCCCAGGGTGCTGGGCCGTACCTCCGTGGCCAGCGGTGACATGCGGGTGAGCCGGTGCTGGACGCGGTCGGCGAGGGCGTCGGCACCGGCCCGGCCGATCTCACCGGCGAGGACCAGGCAGCCGGGGTCGAGGACGGAGACGACGGCGGCGGCGCCGAGGACGACGCGGTCGGCGAGCGCGTCGAGGAACCGCTCGGCGGCCGGGTCGCTCCCGGACGCCGACCGGCGTACCGCCTCCCGGACCAGCGCGGCGGCGTGCGGCTCGGGCCCGGCGGGCCGTGCCGTCACGCCGTGCTCCGCCGCGAGGGCGGTCACCGCCGCCGAGCCCGCCACGGAGTGGAAGCCGCCGTCGCAGTCGGTGGCGGAGGGCAGGCCGGCGGTGCCCGGCACCGGCATGAAGCCGATCTCGCCCGCGCCCCCGGACACGCCCCGGCGCAGGGTGCCGTCGAGGACGACGGCGGCGCCGATGCCGAGGCCGAGCCAGAGCAGGACGAAGGTGTCCCGGTCCCGGGCGGCACCGTCGCGCTGTTCGGCCAGGGCGGCGAGGTTGGTCTCGTTCTCGACGCCGACCCGGGCCTCGGGGAACTTCTCCTGGAGCGCGGCCATCAGCCGGCGATGCCACTCCGGCAGCCCGGTGGAGTCCCGCAGTTCACCGCCGGCCGGGTCGATCAGGCCGGGCGCGCCGATGCCGACGGTGTGCAGCCGGTCGGCGCCGGCCTCCTTGACCGCGCGCTCGACCAGGCTCACCGCCTGCTCCACCGCGGGACCGGTGCCGGAGTGGTCGTCGATCGGCACCGACGCCTCGGCGAGGACCCGGCCGAGCAGGTCGGAGACGAGCACGGCGACGCCTTCGGTGCGCACGTCGAGGGCGGCGAGGTGGGCGCGCTCGGCGACGATGCCGTACAGCTTCGCGTTGGGTCCGCGGCGCTGCTCGCCCGACTCCCCCGCCACCTCGATGAGTCCGGAGGCGGTGAGGCGTTCGACGAGGTCGGCGACGGTGGGCCGGGACAGGCCGGTCAGCTGCTTCAACTGCCCTGCCGTCAATGGGCCCTCCCGCTGGAGCAGCTGAAGGGCGAGCCGGTCGTTGATGGCCCGGGCGGTGCTCGGTGATGCGGGCATGCCGGGATCCTTCCAGATCGGCGGCGCGGGGGCCGCACCGGTAATCCACTATCTATCAGGCAGGCTCCCTGATAGTTTACGCCGCGGACTGACGGACACGGAGGGGTGGACCATGGACACAGGGACCTACGGGCGGCGCGAGGTGAGACACGCCCGGTACGCCGTGGCGGCCGTGTTCGCCGTGCACGGCTCGGTCACCGGCTCCTTCGCGACCCGGGTGCCCTGGATCCAGGACCACGCCGGCGTGAGCGCGGGCCAGTTGGGGCTGGCACTCGCCTTCCCGGCGCTCGGCGCGTCCCTCGCCATGCCGCTGGCCGGCCGCGTCACCCACCGCTTCGGTGCCCGCGCCGCCCTGCGCGGCCTGCTGGCCCTGTGGACGCTGGCGCTGACCCTGCCCTCCCTCGCGCCGAACCTGCTCACCCTGTGTCTCGCCCTGTTCGTCTACGGCGCCACGGCGGGCATGTCGGACGTGGCGATGAACGCCCTGGGTGTCGAGATCGAGAACCGCCTGGACAAGTCGATCATGTCCGGGCTGCACGGCATGTGGAGCGCGGGCGCGCTGACGGGTTCGGCGGCCGGGACGCTCGCCGCCCACCTGGGCACGGACGCCCGGACGCACCACCTCCTGGCCGCCGCGGTGCTGACCGTGACGGGCCTGGTCGCCTGCACCTGGGTGCTGGACCTGCAGCCCGCCGAGGACGAGGACCCGCCGCCGCGCTTCGCGCTGCCGCCCAGGTCGGCGCTGCTGATCGGCGCGGTCGGGTTCTGCGCGGTGTTCGCGGAGGGCGCGAGCCTGGACTGGTCCGCGGTCTATCTGCGGGACGAGCTGGAGACCTCGGCCGGTCTGGCGGCGGCCTGCACGACGGGCTTCACGCTGACGATGGCGCTGGCCCGGCTCGCCGGCGACCAGGTGGTGGACCGGTTCGGCGCGGTCCGCACGGTACGGGTGAGCGGTGTGCTGGCCGCCCTCGGCGGTCTGCTCGTCGTGGTCGGCGGCCATCCGGCGGTGGCGATGACCGGCTTCGCGCTGATGGGCCTCGGCATCGCCGTGGTCGTCCCGCTGTGCTTCGCCGCGGCCGGCCGGGCCGGTTCCAACCCGAGCCTGGCCATCGCGGGCGTCGCGACCATCACGTACACCTCGGGCCTGGTCGCGCCGAGCGCGATCGGCGGTCTGGCCCAGGCGACCAGCCTGGTGGTGTCGTTCGGTCTGGTGACCCTGCTGGCCTGCTGCCTGGTGGTGTTCGCGAGGGTGCTGCGGGCCGGGGACCGGAACCGGCCGAAGATCAGTGGGCCGGTCGCAGAAGTGCCCGACCGGCAGTCCTGAACGCCTCGCTCCACGGCGCCGGGCGCAGCGTCCGGGAGTCCAGCCGGACCAGCACCCGGGCGCCCCGGGCGTAGGTGGTGGCGCCGTCCGCCGAGCAGAACCGGAAGCCGTAGGTGAGACCGGTGGTGCCGAGCCGTTCCAGCCACAGGTGGACGGCGTACGCGCCGGGCCGGGTGACCGGCGCCTCGTAGCCGATCGTCAGTTCCCTGACCGCGTTGCAAGCATCGCCGGCCGCCTCCCAGTCGCCCTCGAACCGGACGCCGTGCCCGGCCCACAGCTCGGTCCAGGCCCGCTCGACCATCACCGGGTAGCGGGCGTTGTGCAGCAGTCCGAGGGCGTCCAGGTCGTCGAAGTGGACGGTCACGGGGACGAGCCGGCCGGGGGAGAGAACGGGGGTGGCGGGGGCTTCGGCGGTCACGGGCGGGGCTCCTGGTAGTGCTCGGCTGTGCTCACGTGTGCACATTTGTGCTCACGCGTGCTCACGTAGGGCGGTACCCCCTCATCCTAAGCGGTCGCTCACCGATGGCTTCCGGGAAGGTGCTGGTCAGCGGGGGCGCGGGACGGAAACGGGTCGGGTACCCCTGACAATGGTCCCGACAGTCCTCACGTACAGAGAAAGCGAAACCTCACCATGGACCTCGGCGTGCGTTGGAAACTGCACGGGGACGGGAAGGTGCCCGCCCCCGGAGCGGTGGTCCGCCCCGACGAACGGCTCTCCTGGCCCCGCACGGCCGGGCTGGGCGCCCAGCACGTGGTGGCCATGTTCGGGGCGTCGTTCGTGGCTCCGGTCCTGATGGGCCTGGACCCCAACCTCGCGATCATGATGTCGGGCGTGGCGACCGTCATCTTCCTGCTCGCCACCCGCGGCCGGGTGCCCAGCTACCTCGGCTGCTCGCTCTCCTTCGTCGGCGTCGCCGCGGTCATCCGGGCGCAGGGCGGCACCAGCGCCACGGTGACCGGCGCGGTCCTCGTGGTCGGCGTCGCGCTGTTCCTGGTGGGGCTCGCCGTGCAGCGGTTCGGGGCGCGGATCATCCACGCCGCGATGCCGCCGGTCGTCACCGGCGCGGTGGTGATGCTGATCGGCTTCAACCTGGCCCCGGTCACCGCCTCCACCTACTGGCCGCAGGACCAGTGGACGGCACTGTTCGTGATGCTGTTCACCGGTCTGGCCGTGGTGTGCCTGCGCGGCTTCTGGTCCCGGATCGCGATCTTCCTCGGGCTGGTCTTCGGGTACGTCCTGTCCTGGGCGCTCGACCGGATCTTCGGGCAGATCCACTCGGTGGACGGCAGCGGCAAGCTCACCGACCACTGGCGCCTCGACTTCTCCGCCGTGGGCCAGGCCGACTGGATCGGGCTGCCGTCCTTCCACGGGCCGAGCTTCGAGTGGTCGGCGATCCTGGTCGCCCTGCCCGTCGTCATCGCCCTGATCGCGGAGAACGCGGGGCACGTCAAGGCGGTCGGCGAGATGACCGGCGACAACCTCGACGACAAGCTGGGCACGGCGATCTCGGCCGACGGCATCGGCTCGGTGCTCTCCACCGCGGTCGGCGGCCCGCCCAACACCACGTACTCCGAGAACATCGGCGTGATGGCCGCGACCCGGGTCTACTCGACGGCCGCGTACTGGGCGGCGGCCGGTTTCGCCCTGCTCTTCGGCCTCTGCCCGAAGTTCGGCGCGGTCGTGGCGGCGATCCCGGGCGGCGTGCTCGGCGGCATCACCGTCATCCTCTACGGCATGATCGGCCTGCTCGGCGCGCAGATCTGGATCAACGCCAAGGTCGACATGCGCAACCCGCTGAACCTGGTGCCCGCCGCCGCGGGCATCATCATCGGCGTCGGCAACGTCAGCATGGAGTTCACCGACACGTTCTCGCTCAGCGGCATCGCGCTCGGCACCCTGGTCGTCATCACCGGCTACCACGCGCTGCGGGCCTTCGCCCCGGCCCACCTCAAGACGCAGCAGCCGCTGCTGGACGAGGGCACGTCGTCGTACGACGCGAAGACCGAATCAGGCGGCGCCGGTGGTGACGGCGGTGACAGTGGTGACGGCAGTGACGGCAGTGACGGCGGTGACGGCGGCGCTCAGCGTGCCAGGTCGTAGGCGTACGAGGGCGTGAACGTCCCGGGCTCGCCCCGGCAGCCGTCCGACTCCCCGGGCAGCTTGACCCACAGGTAGGCGTCGATGCGACCCATGCCGGTGGTGAGGGTGGGTGCGCGGCCGAGGCCGCGGCCGTCCGGGTCGCACCACTCGCCGTCGGCCGGGGCGCCGTTGCCGTTGCGGCTGGTGTCGATGACGGCACCGAGGCTCGCCGGACCGCCGAGGGCGTCGAGGACCGCGCGGTCGTAGGCGACCTCGTCGGCGGTGGCGTGGAAGTTGGAGACGTTGCTGAAGACGCCGTCGGAGGAGTCGGGCGAGGCGGCACCGGCCTGTTTCAGCCAGCCCGCCTGCTTGGCGGGCGCGTGCCAGCCGGAGTGACCCGCGTCGTAGTACACCCGGGCGGCCGGGTTGGCGTCCTTCATGACCCGCCCGGCGCGGGCCAGGGAGGCGAAGCGGTCGGCGCGCCCACCGGCGGTCAGGCACTCGGACTGGGCGACCGAGTCCGGCTCCAGTACGACGATCACCTCACCGGAGCCCAGCCCGGCGGCGAACCGGTCGATCCAGGCGTCGTAGGCGTCGAGGTCGGGCGCGCCGCCCTCCGAGTGGCCGCCGCAGTCGCGGTCGGGTATCGCGTACGGCACGAGGACCGGCACCCGGCCCTGGGCGGCGCCCGCGGAGGTGACGGCGCGGACCCTCGCGGTGATGGTGGCCGGGGTGTGGTCGGCAAACCAGACGGCGGCCGGGTGTCCGGCGATCCGGGACGCGATGACGTCCCGGCGCGGGTCGTCGGGGTGGGCCCGGACCCAGTCGAGGACCTGGGAGTCGGGGTGCCGGTAGAGCCGGGTGGCGGCGTCCGTCGTCCCGGGTTCCCTCTTCGTGGGGTTCCGCTTCGGCGAAGGGGCGGAAGTGGGCTTCGCGGCGGTCGGCGTCGGTGACACCGCCGGCGACACGGATCGCGACGGCACCGCCGACGCGGACGGGGACGGGGAGACGGGCAGGGCGTCCAGCCGCACCGAGTGGGTCACCCGCGGACGGCCGGCGTCGGCACCCCTGTCGTCCTCGTCGCCGAGCGCGGTGAGCATTCCGGCGACGGTCCCCACCGCGACGACGACGGACGCCGCCGCGACCGTCGCACCGCGTCCTGCGGCCCGCCTGCGCTCGGCCCCGCGAGCAGCCCGGCGCCGGGCACGACGGCCTGACACGTACGGTCCCCCTCCCCCGCGCGGCGGGCGCGTTCCCCCGTTCTGGGGAAGCGTCGGGCCCGCCGGCACTCCCGTCAGCCTAAAGCTGCGACGCTGCGGCCATGGCGCACTGCGAGCAAGTCCCGACGGCCGCCTTGACGGTGGACACCGTCCTGTCCCGGATGCGCGCCCTCGACACCGCGCTGCCGGACCGGGACGGAGTGGCGGTCTTCAACCGCGTCTACCTCGCCGTCACGGAGGCCGTGGACCGGCACATCGACGGCGGCCGGTTCGCGGACGCCTCGGCCGCGACCGCGCTGGACGTGCGGTTCGCGGAGCGCTATCTGGCCGCCGTGGACGCGGCGGAGGAGGACCGCCGTCCGCCCGCCTGCTGGCGCCCCCTGTTCCAGTTCCGCCGCCATCCCGGGGTACGGCCGCTGCAGTTCGCGCTGGCGGGCATCAACGCGCACATCGGCCACGACCTCGCGCTGGCCGTGGTGGACACCTGTCGTACGCTCGGCTGCGAACCCGTCGACCTGGAGGACGAGTTCGACCGCGTGGGCGATCTCCTCGTCTCGCTGGAGGAGCGCATCCGCGACGAGCTGATGCCGGGTCCCGACGTCCTGCAGATCGCCGACCCGCTGACCCATCTGCTGGGCTCCTGGAGCCTGGACCGCGCCCGCGAGGCCACCTGGGCGGCGGCCCGCGCGCTGTGGGCACTGCGCCGGCTGCCGGACGTCGCCGGGGAGTTCACCGTACGGCTGGACGCCGCGGTGGGCTTCGCGGGCCGCATGCTGCTCACACCGCTGCCGGACTGACCGGCCGGTTCCCGCGGCGGGCGCTCCCGGAACTCCCGCGCGATCGCTGTACGTTGCAACTGGTGGGCCCCATGGGCAACCTGGTGGGAACCATGGGCAACATCGCACCCCGACGGCGAAGGAGCACCCCGGTATGACGACCCGGCTCGGACTCGGCCTCCCCCAGATGCGGCAGTACGACATCGGCAAGGACGTCCCCGACGTGGCGCGCGCGGCGGAGCGGATGGGCTACGAGAGCCTGTGGGTGTTCGAGCGCGCCCTGTTCCCGGAGCCCGCGACCCAGGGGCTCTACGGCGTCGAGGGCCTGCCCTGGCCGGACACGTACCGCGGCGTGGCGGAGCCGCTGGTCACCCTCGCGCTGGCCGCCGCGGTCACCGAGCGGGCCCGGCTGGGCACGAGCGTGCTGGTCGCCCCGCTGCACGTCCCCTTCCAGCTGGCCAAGTCGCTGGCCTCGCTGGACGCGGCGAGCGGCGGCCGGGTGGTGGCGGGCTTCGGCACCGGCTGGTCGCACGACGAGTACGCGGCGGCGTCCGTGCGGCCGTTCGCCGAGCGCGGCGCCGCCCTCGACGAGCTGATCGGGGTGTGCCGCGCGGTATGGGGGCCCGATCCGGTGGTGTACGACGGGGAGGTCACGAAGATCGCGTCCGCCGTGGTCGGCCCCAAACCCGCCCGGCCGATCCCGATCCTGCTGGCGGCGGGCGACAGCGGCCGGGCCCGGCGTCGGCTGGTCGACCACGCCGACGGCTGGCTGCCGACCGGCATGGGCGCCGAGACCGTCGCCGGGCAGTGGCAAGAGCTGCGGGAGCTGGCCGCCGAACGGGGCCGCACGGAACCGATCCGGACGGTGCTGCGGGTCAACACCCGCTACAGCGCCAGGAACTACGAGGGCTCCGACCGCCGTCCCTTCCAGGGCGGCGTCGACCAGATCGTCGAGGACCTGGCGGCGCACGCCGAGATCGGCCTGGACGAGATCCTCGTCGACCTGCAGAGCACCACGCGCGACGCCGAGGAACTCAAGGACGTCGCCGCCCAGGTCTACGAGAAGGCGAGGGCGGCCGGCGTCTAGCCCGGCCGGGGATCCCCTAGTCCTCGGGGAGCTCCACCGGCGCGATCTCCTCGTACAGGTCGCCGGGGCCGGGGTTGGTCGCGTCGGTCTCGCCGCCGAGGTGGTGCATGACGCCCCAGACCGCGTTCAGCGCGGTCTGCACGGCGCCCTCGGCCCAGCCGGCCGTCCAGGAGATGTCGTCGCCGGCGAGGAAGATGCCCCGCTTGTCCTCCGGCAGGTCCTCCTGCATGAAGTGGGTGAACAGGCGCCGCTGGTAGCGGTAGTGGCCGGGCAGGTTGGCCTTGAACGCGCCCATGAAGTAGGGCTCGTTCTCCCAGGAGACCGTCACCGGGTTGCCGATGACGTGCTTCCTGATGTCGACCTTCGGGTAGATCTCGCCGAGCGACTTCAGCATGACCTCCATCCGCTCGTTCGCGGACAGCGGCAGCCACTTCAGGCTGTCGTCGCACCAGGTGTAGGAGAGGCAGATGACGGCGGGCTTGTCCGGGCCGTCGTCGAGCAGGTAGGTGCCGCGGGTCATGCGGTCGGTGAGCGTCATCGACATGACGTCCCGGCCCGTGTCCTCGTCCTTGTCGAGCCAGAAGGGCCGGTCCACGGGCACGAAGAGCTTGCTGGACTCCATGTAGTGGGTCCGCTCGATCGCGGTCCAGTGGTCGATCGGGAAGAGCGAGTCGTCGCAGGCGATCTTCGAGAGCAGCATCCAGGACTGGGCGGTGAAGATCGCCGCCCGGTAGGTGCGGATGTCGCCGTCGGCGTCGGTCACGGTGATGCCGTTGCCCGCGGTGCGGTTCAGCCGGGTCACGGCCGGGCGGGGCTCGCCGCCCGCGTGCAGGGACCGCAGGGAGGTGCCGTGCGGCCAGTGGACGATCTTCTCCGGCTCGCGCTCCCACAGCCTCAGTGGCAGCTGCTGGGAGCCGCCGACGATGCCGCGGTGGTGGTCGTCGGCCTCGGTGTAGACGACGCGGAGGATCTCCAGGATGGAGTTGGGGAAGTCGGTGTCCCAGCCGCCGGTGCCGAAGCCGACCTGGCCGAAGATCTCGCGGTGCCGGAAGGACTTGAAGGCCTCGGAGTCGCACAGGAAGCCGTAGAAGGTCTGGTTGTCGAGCTTCTCGACCAGCTTCGCCCAGATCTCGCGGATGCGCGGGACGTCGCGCTCGCGCAGGGCGCGGTTCATGTCGGTGAAGTCGGCGCCCTCTTCGAGGCACTTGGCCCAGGCGTCGGCCACGTCCCGGTAGACCTGCGGCAGGTCGTCGAGGGTCTCGGCGTAGTGCGACTCGCCTTTCAGGTCGACGACGGTCGACGGCGTGGCCTCGGCGAGGGGGTTGGGGAAGGGCTGGGTCCGAAGGCCCACCAGGTCGATGTAGTGCTGGAGGGCGGTGGAGGACGGCGGAAAGCGCATCGCGCCCATCTCGGCGGTCAGCGAGGGGTCGCAGCCGTCGAAGCCGACGGTGCGCAGCCGGCCGCCGATCCGGTCGGCCTCGTAGACGACGGGCCTCAGGCCCATCTTCATCAGCTCGTAGGCGGCCACGATGCCGGACAGGCCGCCGCCGATGACGGCGACCTCGGTGCCGTGCCCGGTCGCGGGTATCTGGCCGAGTCCCGCCGGGTGGGCGAGGAAGTCGTCGTACGCGTACGGGAAGTCCGGCCCGAACATGGTGATCGGCGGCTGCTGCTCGTCTGCGTGCTCGATCGCGTTGGGCACGGTGGACGTCATGGGGTGCGGACTCCTTGCGCGGGTGGAACGGGTTGAACGGCTGGAACGGGGGCGGGACGCGTGGTTCGCGGCTCAGGCGAGGGCGCCGTAGAGACCGGGGCGGCGGTCCTTCAGGTACGGGTTGGCCTCCCGGGACGCGGCCAGGAAGGCCGGGTCGGCGTCGGCGAGGATCAGCTCCTCGGCCCGCCCGGCGCCGGCGCGGGCGACGCCGTCGGGCCCCGCGAGGACGGACAGGCCGACGAACTCGAACTCGCCCTCCCGACCGACACGGTTGACGTACGCGACGTACATCTGGTTCTCGAAGGCCCGCACCGGCACGACGGACTCGGCGACGAACTGGAACGGGTGCATCTGCGCGGTGGGGACGAGCAGCAGGTCGGTGCCGGCCAGGGCGTGGGCGCGGACGTTCTCCGGGAACTCGACGTCGTAGCAGATCATCAGGCCCACGGTGAGGCCGTTCAGCTCGGCCTGGACGACGGGCTGCTCGCCGGGGGTGAAGTGGTCGCGCTCGAAGCAGCCGAAGAGGTGGGTCTTGCGGTAGCCCGCGAGCCGGGTGCCGTCCGCGGCGATGAGCTGGACCGAGTTGAAGACGCGCGCGCCGTCCCGCTCGGGGTAGCCGTACGCGACGGCCAGGCCGTGCCGCTCGGCGATCTCCGCGACGGCGTCGGTCGCGTCGCCGTCGGCGGGCTCGGCGAGGACACCGACGGCGTCGCCGATGGCGTATCCGGTCAGGAACAGCTCGGAGGTGACGAGCAGCGCGGCTCCAGCGGCGGCGGCGCGGCCCGCGGCCTCGTCGAGGACCTTGAGGTTCTCGGCGGTGGAGCCGGGGCGGCCGGAGCTCTGGAGCAGGGCGGTGCGCATGCGTGTTCCTCACCGGTCGCAGGGGGGTTCGGGGGCCAGATAGACGGTACGGTCGGCGGACTCGGCCGGACAAGACGGACCTGTTGCGCGCCGGTGAGCGGTTCGTTGCGTGCATCCGGCACCCGTCGGCGATTCGTTGCGCCCCCGGCGGACGCTCACGTCCTCCCCGGGAAGCAGAGCGGGCCCGGTCCCTCCCCGCCGCGCGGCGGAGGTGGTACCCGCCGTGGGCCCGATGTGGCGCGGAGGCGGCGCCGGGACAGTGGTGACCGTTCGGTTCACCGGCTTCGACCTCACGGGAGACGACCCGCCATGAAGCGCCGTACCGCGACCGCCGCACTCTGCGCCGCCCTGCTGCTCACCGCCGCCCCCACCGGCGCGGCCGTCGCCGCCGGCCCCGACGGGAAACCGCACGACGGCCCGCCCCCGAGGGAGGCCGCCGCCCTGACCGGCACCGCCTAGCTGGACAACGAGGACCCTCTCAAGGCGACCGGGACCTTCGCGTTCAGCCACTACCTGAACGGCAAGGGCGCGCGGGCCGAGGCCACCGTGGACTGTCTCCTGACCGGCGGTGACGTGGCCGTCGTCTCCGGCGTCATCACCGACTCCGACCTACCCGGTGCCGAGGGGAAGCAGGTCGGCATCACCGTCCACGACCTGGGCCGCCACGACCGGGTCGGCTACAGCTGGGCGGCGACGGGCAGCCCCGCGGAGGGTGGGGAGCTGCCCCGGTGCGTGAAGTCGGCGCCCTTCGAGAAGGTCAGGAAGGGGACCGGCGGCTTCGACGTCGTGCCCTGGCAGCCGCCGCTGTAGTCCGGGCGGCGCCGGCCAGCAGCAGCGCCGTCAGGACGTAGGGCAGCGCGGAGAGCGCGAAGGCGGTGCCGTGGCCCCATGCCGTGGCCGCCGCGGCGTAGGCACCGTAGGTGGCGAGGTTGCCCAGCTCGGTGCCGAGGCCCGCGATCGAGGTCAGGGTGGCCCGCCCGGTGTCGTCGATGCGCTGCTGAAGGCGGGCGTCGGCCAGCACGGTCGCCAGTTGGAAGCCGCCGAAGGCGAACGCCACCAGGACCAGGGCGGCCGGTGTGCCGGCGAGGCCCCCCACGGCCAGGGCGAGCGCGGAACCGGTGAGCAGCGCGGCGAACCCGTTGGTGGTCAGGCGCTCCGCGACACCGGCCAGCAGGCTGCCTGCCGTGGCTCCGGCCCAGATCACCAGCAGCAGCCAGGGCACGGTCTCGGCCGCCACGCCGGTGTCGTGCGCCAGCAGCGGCGTGTACTCGTCGAGCGCGCCCCACACCGCGGTCACGGCCGGTACGAGGAGCAGCGCGCCGCGCACGGACCGGTCGGCGCGCGCGTCGGCGAGTCCCGCGCGCAGGGTCGCGGACCGGCGTTCGCCGCCGCCGGAGGGGGTCCGGTGCTCGGGGAACCGGGTGGCCACGGCCGCCGCCGCCAGACAGGCGAGCACGCTCGCGGCGCCCACCGCATCGTAGCCGCCCCAGGCGAACACCGGGCCGGCCAGGCCCATGGCGGACATGGTCGCGGCGATGCCGATCGCCCGGGCCCGGCCCATGACGCGGGCGTAGTGGCCGGCCGCGCCCGCCCGGTCCAGCTCGTCGTAGACCAGCGCCTCCAGCGCGCCCGAGCCGAGCGCGCCGCCCGCGCCCCACAGCACGAAGCCGAGCGCGAAGGCGCCGTAGGAGGGCGCGAGCACCCACAGCGCGAAGCCGGCGGCGGTGAGCAGCGGGCCGAGGATCAGCGGCAGCCGCCGGGAGACGGCGTCGGCCCAGGCGCCGGAGGGCACCTCGAACAGCATGCCCGTCAGCGACCACAGGCCGAACAGCGAGGCCGTCTGCCAGACGGACAGGCCGGTGTCGGCGAACAGCAGCGCGTACACCGGGTAGAGCAGGACGAACTCGTCGCAGAACGCGGAGGCGTACAGCGTGCGCACGAGCCGGCGGGTGCCGGCGGGTGCGTGGGCACGCCCGGGCGAGGTGGAGACAGTCATGAGGCCTTCCCGAGGGGGCGGATCGGACACCGGAGGTACGGCGTCCGCGGCGGCCCTCGGGGGGAGGCGCTACGGAAGGCGCTACGGGTGGCGCGGGTGGCGCGGGTGAATCAATGTCGCCAGGTCATGGCACCGATGCTAGAGGGCACGCGGCGCCCTGCCCACCGGATTACGTGGGCGAGCCCGACGAGAAGCGCCGCAGCAGCGGCGAGAGCACCAGCACGGACTTGGTGCGCTCCACGAAGGGCTCCCCGGCGATCCGCTCCAGGACCCGTTCGAAGTGCCGCATGTCGGAGGCGAAGACCTGGGCGACCGCGTCGGCGTCCCCGGTGACGGTGGACGCGGCCACGACCTCCTGGTAGCGCTCCAGGCCCCGCTGGATGGTCTCGGGCGAGGTGTTGCGGCGGCAGAAGATCTCGACGAACCCCTCGGTCTCCCAGCCGAGCGCGGCGGGGTCGACCCGTACGGTGAAGCCGGTGATGGCGCCGGTGGCGCGCAGCCGGTCCACGCGCCGCTTCACGGCGGGCGCGGAGAGTCCGACCGACTGCCCGATGTCCGCGTAGGAGCGGCGGGCGTCCTCGGCGAGGGCGTGCACGATGCGTTCGTCGAGATCGTTCAGCACTGCGGGTCGTTCACTTCACTTCTGGTGCGTGCGGACCTCGGACGGGTCCGGTGTGGCGAGTCGGGAGCGGCGGTGGCCGTACCCGAAGTAGAACACGAGCCCGACGGCCATCCAGACACCGAAGACCACCCAGGTGACGTTGGACAGGCTCCCCATCATCCAGACGCAGAGGCCGAAGCCCAGCGCGGGCAGGACCGGCGAAAGCGGCACCCGGAAGGTGCGGCGCATGTCGGGCCGGGTCCGGCGCAGCACCACGACGGCGACGTTGACGAGCGCGAAGGCGAAGAGGGTGCCGATGCTGGTGGCGTCGGCGAGCTGCCCGAGCGGGACGGCGGCGGCGAGGACGCCGCAGAACAGGGAGACGATCAGCGTGTTGGCGCGGGGTGCGCCGGTCTTCGGGTGGACCTTGGAGAAGACCTTGGGCACCAGTCCGTCGCGGGACATGGCGAACAGGACGCGGGTCTGGCCGTAGAGGACGGTCAGCACGACGCTGGCGATGGCGACGACGGCACAGAAGGCCAGCAGGGTGCCCCAGAAGCTCTGCCCGGTGACGTCGGTCATGATCTGCGCGAGGGACGCCTCGGAGTCGGTGAAGGTCCGCCAGGGCTTGGCGCCGACGGCGACGGCCGCGACCAGGACGTACAGCACTGTGACGATGACCAGGGACAGCATGATCGCGCGGGGCAGGTCGCGCTGGGCGTTCCTGGCCTCCTCGCCGGCGGTGGAGGCCGCGTCGAAGCCGATGTAGGAGAAGAAGAGCGTCGCGCCGGCCGCGCTGACCCCGGCCATGCCGAGCGGCATGAAGTGCTCGTAGTTGCCGGAGCGGAAGCCCTGCACGCCGATCGCGCAGAAGAGCACCAGGGCCGCGATCTTGACGACGACCATGATCGTGTTGGCGCGGGCGGACTCGCGGGCGCCGCCGAGCAGGAACGTCATGGCGAGGAGCACGACGATCAGCGCGGGCAGGTTGAAGATCCCGCCGTCGCCGGGCGGGGCCGACAGGACCGCGGGGAGGGTGACGCCGATGGTGCCGTCGAGCAGCTCGTTCAGGTACTCGCCCCAGCCGACGGCGACGGCCGCCACGGACACGCCGTACTCCAGGACCAGGCACCAGCCGCAGATCCAGGCGACCAGTTCGCCCATGGTGGCGTAGGCGTAGGAGTACGAGGATCCGGCGACCGGGATGGTGCCGGCCAGCTCGGCGTAGGACAGGGCCGAGAAGAGCGCGGTGAGGCCCGCGATGACGAAGGACAGCGTGACGGCCGGTCCGGCCTTGGGCACGGCCTCGCCGAGGACGACGAAGATGCCGGTGCCGAGGGTGGCTCCGATGCTGATCATCGTGAGCTGCCAGAGGCCGAGGGAGCGGCGGAGGCTGCCGCCCTCGCCCTGGCCGCCCTCGGCGACCAGGCGTTCCACCGGCTTGCGGCGCATGAGGCGCGCGGCCAGGCCCGGGGACGGTGGGACGGCCGATGCGTCGCGGTGCGGGGGTGCGCCGTGGTCGAGCACGCGTTGACTCCTTTGTCGCTGCCGGTCGGGCCGCCGGGGTGGGCGGACGGCTCCCGGCGGGCCTGGGGAGCGGCGGGGACCTGGGGGCGCGCTCGTGCAGAACGGGGACCCACCGAGCGGGGTCCCCGCCACGCCACGTACAGCGCAGAACACTACGAGCGGGGCGATGCCCCGGTAATGCGGCAACCTTGCGCGTTCGGGCACGATCGTTGCGTTCGACGCGGCAGGGCGGATGTTCGTTGCGCGCGGGGTGTGCGGTGGTGCGCCCGGGGGCGACGGACGGTGGATCGGGCCTGCTCAGTGACCGTCCGGCTCGCCCGCGGCGGCGCGTGCCTCGGCCGCGTCCGCGGCGTCGAAGCCGATCTGTCCGGGTTGGCCGCGGGCGGCCTCCTGGGCATCGATCCAGCGGGTGTGCGCCTCCCAGGCGGCCTGTTTGCTGGTGCCGAGGGCGGCTCCGATCTGTGCCCAGGAGGCACCGGCCTCGCGGGCGGCGCGGACGGTGAGCTGGCGCCCGTAGGCGGCCTTGCGGGCGACCACCTCGCTCAGCGCGAGCAGTTCGAGGAGCTGGGGGCGGTCCAGGGCCTCGTCGTCGCTGCCGAACCCGGCGAGGGACTCGCGGGCGCGCAGCTCGTCGAGGCGGCCCACGGCGGTCAGCAGGGTGTGCTGCGGCTCGATGCTCTGCGGTGTCGTCATGCGTCCAACGTCGCGTCAGGACGGCTTGACGTCAAGCCGTCCTGACGCTCGCTGTGCCGGGCTTCGGGGGCCGGTCAGCTCCAGCTGGCGTGCAGCGGCTTGCCCTCGGCGTAACCGGCGGCGCTCTGGATGCCGACGACGGCCTTCTCCGCGAACTCCTCCAGGGAGCCGGCACCGGCGTAGGTGCAGGACGAGCGGACGCCCGCGATGATCGCGTCGATCAGGTCCTCGACGCCGGGCCGGGCCGGGTCGAGGAACATCCGCGAGGTGGAGATACCCTCCTCGAACAGCGCCTTGCGGGCCCGGTCGTACGCCGACTCCTCCGAGGTGCGGTTGCGCACCGCGCGCGCGGAGGCCATGCCGAAGGACTCCTTGTAGGCGCGGCCGTCGGCGTCGTGCTGGAGGTCGCCCGGGGACTCGTAGGTGCCCGCGAACCAGGAGCCGACCATCACGTTGGACGCGCCGGCCGCGAGGGCCATCGCCACGTCGCGGGGGTGGCGGACACCGCCGTCGGCCCACACGTGCTTGCCGTACTTCTTCGCCTCGGCGGCGCACTCCAGGACGGCGGAGAACTGCGGCCGGCCCACGCCGGTCATCATGCGGGTGGTGCACATGGCACCGGGGCCGACGCCGACCTTGACGATGTCGGCGCCCGCCTCGATCAGGTCGCGCACACCCTGGGCGGAGACGATGTTGCCCGCGACGATCGGGACCCGCGGGTCGAGGCCGCGCACCACCTTGACGGCGCTGATCATCGACTCCTGGTGGCCGTGCGCGGTGTCGATGACGAGGGTGTCCACGCCCGCGTCGAGCAACTGCTCGGCCTTGCCGGCCACGTCGCCGTTGATGCCGACGGCGGCGGCGACGCGGAGCTTGCCCTGTGCGTCGACGGCCGGGGTGTACAGGGTGGCGCGCAGGGCGCCCTTGCG
The DNA here is from genome assembly GCF_042730645.1 of Streptomyces sp. NPDC059906. Taxonomy (NCBI): domain Bacteria; kingdom Bacillati; phylum Actinomycetota; class Actinomycetes; order Kitasatosporales; family Streptomycetaceae; genus Streptomyces; species Streptomyces sp. NPDC059906. The sequence continues at coordinate 17,803 of NZ_JBHWKU010000029.1, read as the reverse complement.
GGTGAGGATGCCGGCGAGGCGGCCGTCCTTGTCCACGGCGGGCGCGTAGCGCCGGTTGGCCGCGTCGAGGGTGTTGAAGGCCTCGCGCGGGTCCAGGTCGGCGTCGATGAGGATCAGGTCCTTGGACATGACCTCCTCGAGCTGGGTGAAGCGGTCCACGCCGTTCAGGTCGGTGTCGGTGACCACGCCGACCGGCTTGCCGTCCTCGTCCACGACGACGCCCGCGTTGTGCGCGCGCTTGGGCAGCAGGGCCAGCGCGTCGGCGACGGTCTGGTGCGGGGCCAGCACGATCGGGGTGTCCAGGACGTGGTGGCGGCTCTTCACCCAGGAGACGACGTCGGTGACGACCTCGATCGGGATGTCCTGCGGAATGACCACGAGGCCGCCGCGCCGGGCCACCGTCTCGGCCATCCGGCGGCCCGCGATGGCGGTCATGTTGGCGACGACCAGCGGGATCGTGGTGCCCGTGCCGTCCGGGGAGCCGAGGTCCACGCCCTGCCGGGAGCCGACGGCGGAGCGGCTCGGCACCATGAACACGTCGTCGTACGTCAGGTCGTACGAGGGCTGGATGTCATTGAGGAAACGCACGTGCTGCACATCCCAGTCGATCAGAGGTGGCCCCCGGACAGGTCAGCCAGGGGGAAAGAGCACGTACTTCATTCTCCCATGACGAGTGGCCGATAGTCCCCCGGCAGATCATCCAGCCTGGTCAGCGGCCTCCCTGGAGGATCCTCCAGGGCCGAGGGTGACGAACAGCCCCGGGCCGCGGTCGGTGGCCTCGGCGAAGACCTCCTCGGCGACGGCCCACTCGTCCGGCCGCGCCTCGGCGTACGCCCGCCAGCCCTCGACGGAGAGGACCAGACCCCGATCGGCGGCGTCCTCGGGCCACACGGAGGGGTCGGCGAGGGAGTCGGCGAGCGCGTCCCAGTTCCGGCCGAACCAGTCGGGCAGCGCCAGGTCACGGACGCAGCGGTCCATCAGGCCCGCCTTGTCCGTGACCCCGCCGAGGTCCAGCGTGAGAACGAGCCGTCCCGCGGAGTCCTCGGTCATGTCGCGCCCTTCTTCCCGTGCTCCCCTGCCGATTCGCCGTCAGATCCCGTCGGGGTCGGTCCGGTTGAGCGTCGACTTCGGCGCCGAGCCCGCCGTCATCAGGTAGTCCGCGGCCGACGTGTCCGTGACCAGGCTGGTGACGAGACCGGAGCGCAGCACCGCGTCGATGGCCGCCGCCTTGCGCTGCCCGCCCGCGATCGCCACGACCTCGGGGATACGCCGGAGCTGGTCGGCCTTGACGGTGATGCACCGCTCCCCCAGGTCCCGTCCGACCCGGCGCCCTTCGGAGTCGAAGAGGTGCGCGGACATCTCGGCGGCGACCCCGAGCGAGGCGTAGTGCGCGCGCTCCTCGTCGCTGAGCATGTCGTGCACCGTCGAGATGCCGGGCTCCCACGAGCCGATGGAGACGCAGGCGACCGTGACCTTGTCGAAGTACTCGAAGGCCCGGGCGATCCCGGTCTGGTGCCGCAGCGCCTGCGCGGTGGCCGCGTCCGGCAGCAGCATCGGCGCGTAGATGGGGTGGGCGTCGCCGCCCGACACCTGGGCGGCGCGGCGCACGGCCTCGACCGAGCCGCGCTCGGCGGTCCCGGCGTCGTACACGCCCGTCAGCTGCACCACGGTGCACGGCGGCAGCCGGTCGAGCGCCGCTGCCATGTGGATGGTGGACCGGCCCCAGGCCAGGCCCAGCACGTCGCCCTCGTTGACCAGCTCGCCGAGCAGGTCTGCGGCCACCTCCCCCAGGTTCTCCGGGTCGGGTGTCTCCTCGGCGTCGGCCGGGGACTCCACCACGACGGCGTGCCGCAGCCCGTAACGGGCCCGCAGGGCGTCCGAGCGCTCGGCGTCCAGCTCGGCCGGCACCCGGATCTCGATGCGTACAAGGTCCCGCTCGAGGGCGGTCTCGAGAACCCGGGCCACCTTGAAGCGGCTGACGCCGAACTCCTCCGCGATCTGGATCTTGGACTTGCCCTCGAGGTAGAAGCGGCGGGCCATGGCCGCCGCCTGGACCAGCTCAGCGGGTCCCATCCGCATGGCTGAACGGCCCGCCGACATACCCGACACGGCGATCTCCTCACTGCTGTTCACACTCTGGATACGCCGTTCATCCTTGCAGATTCGGCGCACTTGATCAGCCCTGGTGGGAGCCGTTCACTTTCTGTTCCTCAGTGGTCGCAGGACCAGGATGCCCCGGCGGTCGCCGCGTCGGCCTGCGTGCGCAGTGCACGTACCGCCTCGGCCGGGTCGGACGCCCCGTACACCGCGGACCCCGCGACGAAGACGTCGGCGCCGGCGTCGGCGCACCGCTCGATCGTGGCCGCCGAGACACCGCCGTCGACCTGGAGCCACAGCTCCAGACCGTGCTTCTTGATCAGCTCACGGGTGCGACGGATCTTGGGAAGCATGATGTCGAGGAACGCCTGCCCACCGAAGCCGGGTTCAACCGTCATGATCAGCAGCATGTCGAGTTCGGGCAGCAGGTCCTCGTACGGCTCGATCGGCGTCGCGGGCTTGAGCGCCATGGACGCGCGGGCGCCCTTGGCCCGGATCTCCCGGGCCAGCCGCACCGGCGCGGCGGCCGCCTCGGCGTGGAAGGTGACGGAACCGGCGCCCGCCTCCACGTACTGCGGCGCCCAGCGGTCGGGGGCCTCGATCATCAGGTGGCAGTCGAGCGGGGTGTCGGTCGCGCGGGCCAGGGACTCGACCACCGGCACGCCGAGCGTGAGGTTCGGGACGAAGTGGTTGTCCATGACGTCGACGTGGAGCCAGTCGGCTCCCTCGACCGCCTTGGCCTCGTCCGCGAGGCGGGCGAAGTCGGCGGACAGGATGCTGGGGTTGATCTGCGCGGCCATGGGGCCAAGCCTGCCATGCCCTCCGGGGGTGGGCGGGGATGGGTCCTCGGGTTGTGGGGGTTGTTCTTCGGGTGCGGGTTGTCCGTGGTTGCTCGCGCAGTTCCCCGCGCCCCTTTGGGGCGCGTCCCCTGAACGTGGGTCGCCAGAACCCCCTGGTTCAGGCAGCGCCGCAGACCGGGAGGTTCTGGGGTTTGCGGAGGCGGTCCAGTTCTTTGAGGCGGGTGTCCAGGGCCGTCGGGTCGGCGAAGGTGCGCAGGACCGCCTGGTGGAAGGCGTCGCGGGTGGTGCGGGGCATCGCGTCGGAGGCGTCCCAGCAGCGGGTTCGGCCGGGTTCGCGCAGGATGGCCCCGATCTCCCGCTCGGTGGCGTCCTGGTCCCCGCGGGCCGCGGCCGACCTGTTCGCCGTGTACTCCGGCAGCGCGGTGTCCGGGTCGGCGAGGTAGCGGATCAGCCGCTCGGCCTCCGGGGTCGGGTCCAGTACGGCCGCGAGGTCGCCGGAGACCTCCCAGGCGCCGGCGTCCGCTCCGGCGCCGGGCACGACCTCGGAGAAGTGGACGTGGTCGCCGCCCTCCTGCCGCCAGTGCCCGGCGCGGAACGAACCCTGGTGTTCCAGGCGGCCCGGCGCGCAGTCGGCGTCGAAGGCGGTGGTCAGCACCTGCTCGACGCGGGCACGGTCGCCCGCGCCCACGAGGTCGGCCCAGGTCGTCCAGGCCCTGCGTACGGCGTCGTCGGTCCACGGCAGCCTGCCGTTGGCCCACTCCTCGTACACCCGCGGGCCGGCCTGCTGGAGCAGGATGTCCTCCACCCAGTCCGTGCCCGGCCAGCCGGAGGTCGCGCCGGACTCCAGGCCGGCGCACCACCGTGCGGGAGGGCCGGCCGTCCCGGCCGTCGGTGCCGGTCCGGCGTACCACACCATGCTCTTGAGGCCGGTCTTCACGGGCAGCCAGTACGTGTGCGGGCCCTGCCCCGGCACGGTGACCTCGGGAGCCCAGAACCGGTCGTAGTCCCCGGCGTCGAAGAGGCCGTCCAGCGGGTGGAGCCGGCCGTCGACGGCGTAGGCGAGCAGTTCGCCGGGGCCGGGCAGCACCGCCACGTCGGGCGGGTCGCCGGCCGCCATGTCGGCGGCCAGCACCTGGCTGAGCGCGGAGCTGCCCTGGTAGACAACGTCGATCCGGTACTTCTCCTCGAACGGCTCGATGACCTGCTCCTCGAACTGCTCGCGCTCCGTGCCGCTCCAGTTGGCGAGCAGGGTGACCGAGCCCTGCCAGCCGCGCGCCCAGCGCACCCCGGCGTACACCCCGGCGCCGAGCAGGACCAGACAGACGCAGAGGACGCCGAGGGTGCGGGCGCCCGGGCGGCTCATCGCCGCCCCCGGAACCGGTACTCGGCGATCCGCGGCCACAGCCCCCACAGCGTCAGCGCCACCACCACGGCCCCTCCCAAGAGTATCCAGTCGGACAGCGAGGCCCAGAACCCGGCGTCCGCGAGCGCGCCCTGCACCTCGTCGGCCACCTCGGGGATGGCCTCCGGGGCGGCCGGCGGCACTCGTACCCCGGCGACGGAGTCGGTCATCGCGCGGTGTGCCGAGACGGTCTGCCAGGCCAGTACGGGCACGCCCACGGCGCACACCGCGGTGGCGGCCAGCAACCGCAGTTGCACGGGCCGCCGGAAGCGGCGCCGCAGGAACCGCTGGCTCTCCAGCAGCGCCCCGCACAGGGCCGCGTACAGCACCGCGACGGTGCACCAGCCGAGCCACAGCTGCCAGGGGAAGGCGGCCTGCCGCCGGGCCTCGGCCAGCTGCTCGCCGCGCAGGGCGTCCAGGCGGCTCATGATGTCGCCCTCGGTTCCGGCCTCGGCCTCGACGCCGAGGACCTTCTCGGCGTAATGGAGGAAGGCCGCGCGCAGCGGTGAGCCGTCCGGTTCGCGGCCCCGGCGCTCCACCCAGCCCGAGTAGACGGCGATCAGCCCGGTGACGGTCTGGACGTCGTGCCGGCCCGCCAGGCCGGTGACGTTCTCCGAGGCGGCCAGGGCGAGGCTCTGCTGGGCGACCGAGACCTGGGTGAGGAACTCGCCGCTGGTGTCGCCCTCGGCGCCGGTCTCGCGGACCACGGCGTTCGCCTGGCGCAGCGCGCTCTGCGCGGTGTCGACGGCGCGGATGCCGGGCGTGCTCGCGGTGGACAGCGGCACGGTGTCGTCGTGCACGCCGCGGTAGGCGAAGAACAGCGCGAGAGTGGTCGCGGTCGCCAGCACGAGCAGCAGCCTGAGTCTGCGGACGAGGTCCCGGCCGGTGGTGCTCACGGCCGCGCCTCGAAGCGGTGGCCGCAGGCCGGGCAGAACCTGGCGGCCGCCGGGGCCTTCCGCGAGCAGGCCGGGCAGGGCACGGTGGCCCCGCCGCCCGGCGCGCCGCCTGCCGCACCGGGGCCGGTCCCGGTACCGGTGCCGGATGCGGGGCCGTAGGTGCTGTGGCTGCTCGCGGTGATCAGGTGCTGGAAGTCGACGGCCGTGACCTCGGGGCGCAGGGCGACCCGGCCGGACGGCGCGTCCTCGATCCGCACCAGCCGGGCCAGCCGGGTCAGCTGCTCGTCGGCGCCCATGGCGTGGGCGAGCCGCACGGCCCGGCCGAGCTGCTGTTCGGCCAGGTCGCGCTGTCCCCGGCGGTGGGCGTCGGTGGCGGCGGCGACGGCCTCGCCGAGCCGCTGGTGCTGCTCGAAGTGCTCGACCTGGGCGTCGGTGTGCCGGGACAGGGCCGGATCGTCGGTCCAGTGCACCAGGCAGGGCCGCGGCGGCGGCAGCCGGACCTCGCGGCCGCCGGGTACGTCGACGGCGACCACGGCGAGCTGGAGGTCCTCCCCCCGTGGGCGGCCGGTCGGGTCGGCGGCGAGGCACAGCTGGTAGCGGCGCGTCTCGTCGCCCCAGGCCCGGGTGACGAACCGGCCGGTGCCGTCCTCGGCGGTCAGCTCCGCCTCGGTGGGGAAGACCTGTTTGAGGTAGCGCACGGTGCATCCGGGCATGGCGGTCACGGAGACGACCAGTTCGGGGACGGTCTTGGTGAGCAGGCGGTTCATCAGCTGCTCGTACTCCCCGGGCAGGGCCTCCTCCTCGCGCACGGAGGAGGCGCTGCCGTGCAGCCGGCCGGTGATCCGCAGCAGTTCCCGGCCGTCCCAGCCGTCACCGATGCCCCAGGCGTCGCAGACGAACCGGCCCGCGCACTCCTCCAGCACCCGGGCGAGCGGCATCTGCTCGTCGTGCTGGTTCCTGCCGTCGGTGAGCAGCAGGACGTGCCCGATGGGAGCGTCCTGCTCCGTCAGCAGCCGGCGGCTCAGGTCCAGCCAGGCGCCGATGCAGGTGCCGCCGCCCGCGACCGTCTCGCGCACGGCGCGTTCCGCCCGCGACCGGGTGCGGGCGGAGGCGCGGGCCATGCGCGGGGTGTCCGGGTACACCACGGCCGCCTGCTCGTTGCCCCGGACCACCGCGAACGGGGTGCCGTCGGGCAGCTTGCGGATCGCCGCGACGGCCGCCTGCTGTGCCGCGTGCAGCTTCTCCACCGGCCAGGTCATCGAGCTGGAGCAGTCCATGACCAGCACCTGCGCGAGCACCGGGCCGCCCGGGTGGCCGTCGCCCCCGGTGCCGTCCACGCGCACGCTGAGGATGGCGTGCATCTGCGGGTCGCCCGCCTCGCCGGGCAGGTACTTCCACTGGCTGATCTCCAGTCCGGCGGCCACCTGTCCGGCCGCCTCGCCCGTCCGGGGCGTTCCTGTCTCCACGTCTCCGTGCCCCCTCGACCACGTCGTCGCTGCCTCGCACCGTCACGTGCTCACGTGCTCACGCGCTCACGCCGTACGCCGCCACCCCCGCACCAGCTCGCGCAGCCCGGCCGGTGCCGGGAGCACCGCGTACGCCCTGTCCAGCAGGTCGCCGCGCTCGCCGACGCCGCCCGCCTGGTCGGCGAGGCGCCTGAGCGACGCGGACAGCAGCCCGCGCAGCGCCTCCTCGGTGTCCTGTGGGCCGCACAGCTCGCCGGCGGGGAAGCCGCTCCCCCAGCCGCCGGGCGGGCGGCAGGCGAGCGCGTGCTCGCGCAGTTCGGTCACCAGCCGGTCCCAGGACCCGCTGCCGTCCAGGTGCAGCCCCGCCAGCCGTTCGGCGGCCTCGCGCAGTTCGTCGGCGAGCGGGGCGGGCCGGTCCGGCACCTTGCCGGTCAGGATCCGCACCGCCGCGACGCGGGCGGCGTCGTAGTGCCGGGAGGTGGTCGGCACGCCGTCCAGGACGTCGACGGCCGGGCGGCGTCCGGCGCGGCGCAGCCGGATACGGGCCAGTCCGAAGGCGGCACTGCCCTGGGTGGGGTCGCGGCGCAGGACGGCCTCGTAGAACTCCTCGGCCTGCGCCTGACGGGCCCGCATCCGTGCGGCCGCCGGTGCGCCGGCCGGTCCGCCCCTTCCCTCGGCGGACTCGCGGGGCCGCTCCGCGAGGTACTCGGCGCAGAATCCGAGCGCCAGCTTGGGCGCCGCCTCGCCGGGCAGGGCCGCGTAGGTGGCGGCGAACTCGTCCTCCGCCTTGTCCACCGCGCCACGCGTGAGGTGGATCAGTCCCCGGTGCCAGAAGATCCGCCAGTCGTAGTCGCCGCTCCACCCCTTGGCGCGGGCCACCCACTCCTCGGCCCGCGCGGCGTCCCCGGCCTCCAGATAGGCGCGGCACAGCCACAGCGCCGTCTCCACGGTCCGCAGCGCCGGGTCGCCCTCCGAGCGTTCGGCGATGCGGTCGGGGGTGTCCGCGGCGAGCCCGCCGAGCAGTACGGCCGCCGGGTCCGAGGCGTCGGGGAGCGGGACCGGCAGGGCCCGGGCCGCCGCCCGGGGTTCGGGGGCGCCGGCCGGCAGCTCGGGTGTCCCGGTTCCGGGGCGTCGCGTCCACCACTGGAGCGCCGGGACGGTGCCGAGGGCGGCGCCGAAGACCGCCGCGGTCGGCTCGAAGCGGGTGGAGCGCTCGGGATACGGGTCGTGCCCGCCGAGGGCCTGGTCCTCGCGCAGCACCTCCCACAGCTGGCGGGACATCTCGGCCGCGGAACGGAACCGGGCGGCGGGCTCGGGATGGGTGGCGCGGCGGATCAGCGCCTCGAAGGAGCGGGCGGCCAGTCCGGCGGGCCGGGCGGCGCGTTCGGCGAGCACCTTGAGGGTCCGGCCGACGGTGTACAGGTCGCTGTCGACGTCGAGTCCGCGCCGGTCGCGTTCGCGCTTCGGCGGGGCGTATCCGTGGGTGTGGACGAGCCCAGAGGAGCGGTCGTCGATCCGGCGGATGGCGCCCAGGTCGATGACCTTGATCTCCCGGCCGTAGTGGATGACGTTCTCGGGCTTCATGTCGCAGTAGAGCAGGCCCCGGTCGTGCAGGTACTCCAGGGCTCCGAGGATCTTGCAGCCGTAGGTGATGACGTGCCCGAACTCGAAGCCGCCGGTGCCGAACAGCCGCGCCAGCTCCTCCTCGGGGGCGAAGCGGATCCAGGACAGGGACCGGCCGCCGACGTACTCCATCACGATGTAGCCGGTCGGTTCGGCGTCGCCGGGTGCCTGATGCTGGACGTGGGTGACGATGCGGACGATGTCCCGGTGGTGCAGCGTGGTGAGCGAGCGGCGCTCCTCGACGGCCGCCCGGCGGGCCACGGCGTCGCCGGTGTTGATCAGGCCCTTGAGGACGACGTGCAGGCCGGGCACCCGGGTGTCCTCGGCGAGGTAGACCCAGCCGTGGCCGCCGACGGCGAGGTAGCCGAGCACCGCGTAGTGCCCGGCGACCCGGTCTCCGGGGCGCAGCTTCGGCCGGAACGAGTACTCGGTCCCGCACTCGGGGCAGAACCCGTGGTCGGGCGCGGGGCCGCCGTCGTAGGAGACACCGATGATGCCGGCGCAGTTGTCGACGCCGCAGCGCCGGCCGCCGGTGGGAGGCCGGGCGACGGGGTCGGCGGCCTCGGAGGGTTCCGGGGAGGGGAGGTGCGGCAGGACCAGCAGCCCGTCGCGGTCCAGCTCTCCGGTGGTGGGGGCCCCTGGGCCCTGCGCGGGCCGGGCCGGTGCGTCGGGCCCGGCCGGGTCGGTGTCGGGCGGCGTGGCGGCGGGCTCGGGTGCGAGGGGCCGGCGGAAGCAGGTGTCGCAGAACCCGGTGACCATGATGTGGCCGCCGCCCCGGCAGTCGGCTCTGGCGCAGGCTCGCCCGCTCATGCCGGGGGCTCCCCGGGCGGCGGGTCGTGCCGTGGCGTTCTCGGTGTCATGACGCATCCCCTCCGCGGTAACCGTCCCGGGCGCCGTAGCCGTCCCGGGCTCCGCGACCGCCCCCTCCGGCGTACCCGTCCCGGGCTTCGTGGCCGTCCCCTCCCGCATGCCCGTCCCCGGCTCCCCCGCCGTCCCCTCCGACGCGCCCATCCCGGGGGCCGTGTCCGTCCCCTCCCGCATGCCCATCCCGGGCGCCGTAGCCGTCCCCGGACCCGTACCCGTCCCGGGCACCGTGGCCTTCCCAGGCTCCGCGACCGCCCCCTCCCGCATACCCGTCCCCGGCTCCCCGGCCGTCCCCTCCGGCGCGCCCATCCCGGGGGCCGTGTCCGTCCCCTCCCGCATGCCCATCCCGGGCGCCGTAGCCGTCTCCGGACCCGTACCCGTCCCGGGCACCGTGCCCGTCCCCTCCGGCATACCCATCCTGGGGGCCGTGGCCGTCTCCGGACCCGTGCCCGTCCCCTCCGCCGTGCCCGTACCCGCGGCCCTCCCTGGTCCCGTGACCATCCGGGACTCCGCGGCCGTCTCCTCGGCCGTTCCCGTCCCGGGCGCCGTAGGCGTCCCGTGCGCCGTACCCGTCCCGGGGGCCGCGGCCCGTCCCCTCCGGCGTGCCCGTCCCTGGCGCCGTAGCCGTCCCCGGCCCCGAACGCGTCCCCGGCGCCGTACCCGTCCCGGGCGTCCGGTCCGGGGCCTCCGGCGTGGGCGTCGACGCGCCGGGTGTAGGCGTCCACCGCCGCTTCCGCCGCGCGCACGTCGCAGGGCCTTGCCCGGAGCAGGGTGTGGGCCCGGAGGTAGAGGCCGTCCACCGCCGGGTCCTCCTCGCCCCGCAGGGAGTGCTGGTGCATGACCTGGTAGCTCCGCAGGCGCCCGGCGAGTTCGTCGCGCCGGTCGCGGAGCCGGTCGAGTGCCGCGACACCCGCCGTCAGGCGGCCCCCGACCCGGTCGGCCAGCCGCTCGTAGCGCGGGAGGTCCGGGCCGGGTCCAGGGACCGCTTCCCCATGACCTTCCCCGTCGTGGTCCGCCGCGCCCGCCGCGCGGAGCAGGTCGGCGAGGGCGGCGTGTGCGGCCACCAGGTCGGAGTCGAGGGGGCGCATGCCCTGGGGCACCACGGCGGCGAGGCGTTCGCGCAGGTCCGCGGCGAGCGGACCGGTGATCTCCTTCAGCCGCTCGACGAGCCGGGCACGCCGCCCCCGCTCGGGCCCGGTGAGCAGTTGCTCGCGGGCACGGCGGTGGCAGTCCCCGGCCGTGCGCAGGACGAGCAGCAGACGGCTGCCGTCGGCACGCAGCACGTCCAGCAGGTCCAGCACGCCGAGCGGATCGACCGCCTCGTCGACTCCGACGACGACCAGGTTGAGGACGGCCCTCGCGGCGCGGATGCGATCCAGCGGGGCTTCCTTTGGATGCGGCAGCCCCAGGCGTTCGGCGATCCGCTCGGCGATACCGGCCGAGGTCCGCCCCTGCGCGTGGACGGCGAGGTCGTGACCGCCGGCCTGCGGGACGGTGCCCGGCGGGTCGAGGGAGGCCCGGTCGACGGAGACCGGTGTGCGCAACTCGCGGTCGGCGAGGGTGATGGCGCGGCGCAGAGTGGCCTCGCGCGCCGCGTCGCCGTGCCGGACGACACTGATCTTCACCTGGCTGCCGTCGTCGCGCAGCCAGGCGGCGAGGCGCTGGGCGAACGGCCGGTCGAGCAGCTCCGGCAGTATGTCGTCGGCGGTGGACCGCAGTTGGGGGTCGACGGCGCTGGGGCCCGTGGTGACGGGGTCGAGCCGGGGCAGGTGGCGCACGATGGTCTCGACGGGACTCATGAAGGAGAACCGGTTGCCGTGCCGGTCCTCCTGACCGCTGAGCACCATGCCGATGACCTCGCCGGTGTCGCTGTCGGCGACGCCCGCACCGCTGCACCCCGGGCTGGCCAGCTCACCGGGGCTGGCCGGGATCAGCTGCACCTGTCCGTCGCGGCCGCAGACCCCGACGGCGGTGGCGCGGAACCAGATGCCGCCGTTGTGCTCGTACGGGAAGCCGTACATCCGCACCTCACGGTTGGGTGCGGACAGCCGGTGCAGCCGAACCGTTTCCTCGACCGGGCGGGGCCGCTCCAGCCGCAGCAGCGCCACGTCGCCGCTGGGGTCGCCGTCGGCGTCCAGCGTCTCCGGCACGTAGGCGTCGCGCTCCAGCCTGGCGGGGACCGCGGGCACGCCGTGGCCGGCCGCGCCGACGAACTCCGCGGTCATCGGGTCCGCCGTCCGGTCCACCACGTGGGCGCAGGTGAGCACCCAGTGCGGAGTCAGCAGAATGCCGGCTCCCGCGATCTCCCCGTCCGCTCCCCGGATCCGCACCGCCCAGCTCGGCGTCGTCATCGGCGAGACGGCCGGGCCTCCCCCGCCAGCAGCCATATGCGAACTATACGGGCGTCTGCTCCTGTCGCATACTGCTGCGACAAGAGTGAACGGGCTTTGTACGGAGGCGAATTGACGAACGAACCGGGTTTCGTGGGACTGGCCGAGGTGATCGGCCGGATCCGGGGCGAACTGGAGGAGGCCCGCGCCGACGCGGAGGGCCGGGACCTCGGTTTCGCCGTGGAGAACGTGAGCCTGACCTTCACCGTGCAGGTCCACCGCGCGGGCAGCGGCCGGGGCGGCGTCCGGATCGGCGTGGTGACCGCCGAACTGGGCGGCTCCGTCGACCATCAGACCACCCATCAGGTCCAGGTGGACCTGAAACCGGAGCTGGCGGGCGGGGAGCGGGTGAAGGTGAGCAGACGCTAGGTGTATCGACTCGCAGCGTCGTTCACGAGGTCCGGCGCAGGAGCGCCAGGTACATGGCGTCCGTGCCGTGCACATGCGGCCACAGCTGGACGTCGGGTCCCTCGCCGAGGCCGGGGACGCCGGGCAGCAGCGGCCGGGCGTCGAGCAGCTCGGTGCCGGGGTGCTGCTTCAGGACGTCCGTGACGACGGCGCGGGTCTCGGCGAGGTGCGGCGAGCAGGTCGCGTAGGCGACGACGCCCCCGGCCCGTACGGCTTCCAGGGCGCCGCGCAGCAGCCCGCGCTGGAGCGGGGCGAAGCCGTCCAGGTCCTCGGGGCGACGCCGCCAGCGCGCCTCGGGCCGGCGGCGCAGGGCGCCCAGGCCCGTGCACGGCACGTCGACCAGGACGCGGTCGAAGCTCCCGGGCCGCCACGCCGGGCGGGTCCCGTCGGCGGCGATCACCTGGTAGGGGCCGGGATTTCCGTCCAGGGCCCTGGCCACGAGCCCGGCGCGGTGCGGCTGCTTCTCGGAGGCCAGCAGGAAGGCACCCCGCTCGGCGGCCAGGGCTCCGAGCAGCGCGGCCTTGCCGCCCGGGCCCGCGCACCCGTCCAGCCAGCGCCGGTCCGGTCCGTCCAGGGGCGCGTTGGCGAGGGCCAGGGCGACCAGCTGGCTGCCCTCGTCCTGCACCCCGGCGCGGCCCTCCCGCACGGCCTCGACGGCCCCGGGTTCGCCGCCCTCGCTCAGCCGCACCGCGTACGGCGACCAGCGCCCCGGTACGGCGGCCTCCTCGCCGAGGAGCTCCTCGCGGGTGGCCCGGCCCGGCCGCGCGACGAGGGTGACCTCGGGGCGTTCGTTGTCGGCGGCCAGCAGTTCCTCGATGCCCGCCCGGCCGCCGCCCAGCGAGTCCCACAGCGCCGAGACGACCCAGCGCGGGTGCGAGTGCACGACGGCCAGGTGGTCCTCGGGGTCCTCGTCGTAGGGCGGGGCGACCCGCTCCAGCCAGCCGTCCAGGTCGTCCCGCGCGACCTTGCGCAGCACGGCGTTGACGAACTTGGCCCGTCCGTCCCCGAGCACGACCCGCGCCAGCTCCACGGAGGCGGAGACGGCGGCGTGGCTCGGGATGCGCGTCCCGAGCAGCTGGTGCACGCCCAGGCTGAGGACGTCGAGCACCGGCGGGTCGACCTCGCGCAGCGGCCGGTCCACGCAGTCCGCGATGATCGCGTCGTACGTCCCCTGCCGCCGCAGCGTCCCGTACACCAGCTCGGTCGCGAGGGCCGCGTCCCGGGCGTCGAACTTCTCGGGGCCCTCCTTCTCCCGTGCCTTGCGCAGCAGGGGCGGCAGGACGAGGTTGGCGTACGCGTCCCGCTCGTCCACGGCCCTGATCGCCTCGAAGGCGAGCATGCGGACGGGGTCCTTCTGGGGCCTGCGGTAGGGCTTGCCGGGTTTGCGGGGACGACGAGGCTGCTCGCTCACGAAAAAGGTGCTCCGGGTGTGGGGTGAAGTGCGCTCCCCAGCGTACGCCGGGCAGGTGAACGGTGATGCGGAGACGCTGCGGCGCGGGTCAGTCGCCGACCCGCTCGCCCTCGGTGATCCGCGCCCCGCGCGCCCAGTCCGCGGCCCGCATCGGCTTCTTGCCCTGCGCCTGCACCCACAGCAGCTCGACGGCGTGCGAGCCGGTGCCGACGTACACGGTGTTCTTCCCGGCGGCGAGCTGCCCCGGGGCCAGGTCGCTCCGGTCGGGCAGGACAACGGCCTGCACGAGCTTGAGCCGCTCGCCCCGGAAGGTGGTCCAGGCGCCGGGGGCCGGGGTGCAGCCGCGCACCACCCGGTCCACGCGCAGCGCCGGGGCGGTCCAGTCGACCCGCGCGTCCTCGACGGTGATCTTCGGGGCCAGGGTGACGCCCTCGCCGGGCTGCGGTACGGCCTCCAGGCTGCCGTCCTCGATGCCGTCCATGGTGGCCGCGAGCAGGCCGGCACCGGCGAAGGCCAGCCGGGTCAGCAGGTCGCCGCTGGTGTCGGTGGGGCGGACGGTCTCGGTGACCGTGCCGTAGACGGGGCCGGAGTCCAGGCCCTCCTCGATCAGGAAGGTGGACGCGCCGGTGATCTCGTCGCCCGCCATCAGCGCGTGCTGCACGGGGGCGGCGCCGCGCCAGGCGGGCAGCAGCGAGAAGTGCAGGTTGACCCAGCCGCGGGCGGGCACGTCCAGGGCGACGCGGGGCAGCAGGGCGCCGTAGGCGACGACGGGGCAGCAGTCGGGCGCGATCTCGCGCAGCCGCTCCAGGAAGTCCGGGTCGCGCGGCTTCGCCGGCTTGAGCACCTCGATGCCCGCCTCCTCGGCCCGCTCGGCCACGGGAGAGGCGACCAGCCGGCGCCCCCGCCCGGCCGGAGCGTCGGGCCGCGTGACGACGGCGGCCACCTCGTGCCGCCCGGAGGCGATCAGGGCGTCCAGGGCGGGAACGGCGACCTCGGGGGTACCGGCGAAGACGAGCTTCATGGGTGGGACGGGCCTCTCGGGCGGGGGCTGTTGTTGCGGGCGACGCACCAGTCTACGAGCCCCCAAGGTCACGGAAAGCCGCCGACGGCGCGGCACCACGACGGCACACGCCCACCTCTCGACCGACGGCGAACGGGTGGTGCGCGGGTGGGAGACCCCCGAGGCCGAAGGCCGAAGGGGCGCACGACAAAACCCCCACGCCCCGCCCCGTGACCAACTCCGCACCCACACGTTGGTCAAGAAAGAGTTGACACACCGGGCCGCCCGCGCGGCCCGATTCCTTTCAACGCCGGTTCGAGAGGCTTGTTCATGGCCGACCACGCAACCCACGACGCCCAGGCTCGGGCCAGCCTGCACTTGCTGGTGCGGGACATCGAGCGGGTCCGCCGGCAGGTGGACGCACTGCGCACCCTCACCGCCCAGTTGGGCAACGTCTACCGCCCGCGCCGCTCCGGCCCCTCCACGGGCTTCGTCGTCTACGGACGTGCCCCCGCCCCGACCGTCCGCCTCGCCCAGGAGCTGCGGGACAGCGTCGAGACCCTGGTCACCGCCGCCGTCGACTTCGACCGCTCGCTCGGCTTCTCGTGGGACGCGGTGGGCTCCGCCCTCGGCGTCACCAAGCAGGCGGTGCACCGGCGCTACGGCTCCCGCCGCGCCGCCGCCCAGACGGTGGCCGCCCCCGAGGCCGACGAGCACACCCAGGAGCCGACGGGTACGCGCCCGGTCAACGTGGGCTCGGGCCTCCCCCCGGTGCCCACGGTCCCGGCGGCCCGCTCCATGCCGACCCAGCCGACGTCCGGCAGCCCGTCCCTGCGCGACGAGGTCCGTCCGACCGCCTTCCCCGGCCCGCGCAACGGCTGATCCGCACCGGCCCGCCCCACACCGGGCGACCGCCCGCGCCGGCCGCTCGTGCCGGCCGCTCAAGACGTCACACCGGCCCCGCCCGCCCGGCTCCCCGGGGACGGCGGGGCCACGGCGTGTCCGTGCCTCACCCGATTCCGCGCCTCATCCGATTCCGCGCCTCATCCGATGTCGGGCGGATCGATCCGCACCCACACCGCCGTGTCGCTCCCCCGGGCCGTCCGTGCCGCCTGAGCCGCCTTGAGCGCACCGGCCAGCGCCGCCCCGCGCCCCGGCGGGACCCGGACCAGCGCACGCTCCCAGTGCTCCCCGGGCGGGGGCGCCCCCACCCGCCGCGGCCGCCCCGCCGGCGTGACCGGCAGGGGCACCGGGCCGAGCACCTCCGCCTCCCGGGGCAGTTCCACCGCGTCGAGGAAGCCGGTCACGGCCTCCGGCGGCCCCGCCACGGCCGCCATCCGCGACACCGGCGGAAAGCCCAGCTCGGCCCGTTCCGCCAGCTCTCGCAGCGCGTGTCCGGCCGGGTCCCAGCGCACCAGCGCCTGCACCGGCCGCAGCGTCGGCTCGGCGACCGCGACGACGGTGCCCCCGGCGCTCTGCGGGCGCACCAGGGCGGCGGCTGCCAGCCAGCGCCGCAGCGCGTCCTCCCCGGCGCGCAGATCGGGGCGGCCGAGCATCGCCCAGCCGTCGAGCAGCAGCGCCGCCGCGTAGCCGCCCTCCGCGACGGGTTCGGCCCCCGGGGTGCTCACCACCAGCGCCGGGGTTTCGGACACGGTGTCCAGCACGTGCTCCCGCCCGGAGGTGCGCACGGGCACGGCGGGGAAGGCCCGCCCCAGCTCCTCCGCGGTCCGCCGGGCGCCCACGATCTGCGCCCGCAGCCGGAACGCCCCGCACTCCGGGCAGTGCCAGGCGTTCTCCTCGCGCCCGCACCAGCCGCACCGCAGTGCGGATCCGGACTCCTGCCCCTCCAGGGGGCCCGAACAGTGCCGGCACCGCGCGGGCGTCCGGCACGCCGCGCAGGCCATCCGGGGTACGTAACCCCGCCTGGGCACCTGTACGAGTACCGGTCCGTGCCGCAGCCCGTCCCGGACGGCCTGCCAGGCCAGGGTGGGCAGCCGCGCGGCGCGGGCGGCCTCGTCCCGGGCCAGGTCCTGGTCCCCCACGGTCCGCACCAGCGGCACGGCGGCCCGTACCTGCTCCCGCGCGGCGATCAGCGGCCGGGCCCAGCCGGTCTCCACGAGCTGGGCCGCCTCCACGGTGCAGCTCCAGCCGCCCAGCAGGAAGGCGCACCGGTCCTGGGCGGCGCGCAGCAGCAGCACCTCGCGCGCGTGCGGCTGCGGAGCGTGCGGCTCGCTGTGGCTGTCGTCGCCGTCGTCCCACAGGGCGACCAGACCGAGGTCCCGAACCGGCGCGAACATGGCGGCCCTGGTCCCGATCACGGCCCGTACGGCCCCCCGGCGCACCGCGAGCCACTGCGCGTACCGCTTCTCGGGACCGGCGTCGGCGGTGAGCACCGCGTGCCGCCCCTCGCCCAGGAGCGCGGTGAGCGCGGCGTCGGCGCGGGCGACCGCCCGCCCGTCCGGCAGGACCACCAGGGCGCCCCGGCCGGAGGCCAGCGTCGCCGCGACGGCCCGCGCCAGCTCGTCCGTCCACTGCGGACCGGGCAGCGCGTTCCACACCGCGCGGGGCGCGCCGCCGGACGCGAGGGCGGCCACGAACGCGGCCCCCTGCTCGTATCGCGCCCACGACCCCGGCTCGGGGACCGGCGGCGCGGGCAGTGGCTGCGGCGAGGCCCGCTTCTCGGCGCGCGCGTTGCGCGGGGGCACGGCGAGCTGGAGGACGTCGGCGACGCTGCCCGCGTACCGGTCGGCGACCGCCCGGACGACGCCGAGCAGCTCTTCGTCGAGGATCCGCTCGGGCGAGACGACCTGGGCCAGCGCGGCCAGCGGCCCCGCGTAGTCGGACTCCGCCAGCCGCTCGACCAGGTAGCCGTCGATGAGCCCGCCGCCCTCGCGCCGCCCGTCCCGCACCCGGTGCCGTCCGGCGCCGAACCGCACCCGCACCCGGACACCCGGCTGGGCGTCGGCGTCCAGCTCCTCGGGTACGGCGTAGTCGAAGTACCGGTCGAGGTGCAGCACGCCCTTGTCGACGAGGACCCTGGCGACCGGCAGCTCCTTGGCGAGCGCGGCCCCGCGCCAGGTGCGCGGCTTGGCCCTCGGGGCCGCCGTCCTGCGCACCGTCTCCCGGATGAGCGCGAGCTGCTCGGGCGGCGCGTCCTGCGCGCCGCCCTGCTCCGGTCCGTTCTCGCTGCTCACGCCTGCATTCTCGCAAAGGCCACTGACAACACCGCCGGGACCGGCACATGTGGCGAGGCCCGGCGCCCCCTCGGGGAGCGCCGGACCTCGTCACATGCCGTGGGGCGCGGTGCGCCCCGGATCCTTACAGGCCCGCGGCCTCGCGCAGCGCGTCCAGGCGGTCGGTGCGCTCCCAGGTGAAGTCGGGCAGCTCACGGCCGAAGTGACCGTACGCCGCGGTCTGGGCGTAGATCGGGCGCAGCAGGTCGAGAT
>NZ_JBHWKU010000028.1:85077-107533 GCF_042730645.1 Streptomyces sp. NPDC059906 | reverse complement strand
CAGGCCCCCGACGACGCCCACGGCGGTCGGGGGCCGTCGGGGATCCGTCAGCGCGGGGGCTCGGTGATCGCCTCCGCCAGGGGCTTCCGGGCCAGGTCCGGGACCTCGCAGTCGGGCGCCGCGTAGCCGACGGGGAAGAGGATGTAGGGGCGTTCGTTGCCGGGGCGTTCGCAGATCCTGGTGAGGAAGGCCATCGGGTTGGGTGTGTGGGTGAGGGTGCTCAGGCCCATCGCGTGCAGGGCGGTGATGAAGAGGCCGCAGGCGATGCCCACGCTCTCGTTCACGTAGTAGTTCTTGCGCAGCGAACCGTCCGGCATCGCGGTGCTCTTCTCGGCGAAGCAGACCACGATCCACGGTACGACGTCGAGGAAGCCCTTGTCGGAGTCCGTTTCGAGGCGGGCGAGTGCGGCGCGCCACTCGGGCGGGATGCGCCCGCCCTCGTAGTTGACCCGTTCCTCCTCCTCGGCGGCGACCCGGATGCGGTGCTTGGTCGCGGCGTCGCCGATCACGGCGAACTTCCACGGCTGGAAGTGGGCGCCGGAGGGTGCGGTGTTGGCGGCGGCGACGGCGAGGTCGACGCACTCGCGCGGGACCGGCTCGTCGCTGAAGAACCGCACGCTGCGCCTGCGGTCGACGAACGACACGAAGTCCCGCCCCCGCCGGATCATTTCGGCCTCGTCGTACCGGTCGGGGCGGTAGGGGACGAACGGGTGCGTGTGCTGCCTCACGGAACGGGTCTCCTCCTGGACGGGAGCCCATAGGGTGGGACGGGGAGTGCCCAATGGGCAACAGAGGCGTCCGCTGGCTGCCGATTTGGCAGCCGAAGCGGGATCGGGCTGCCCTTCGGGTGGCAGATCGGCAGGTACGGTGGCACGACAGGGGCTCGACCAGCTCGACGGCCGGATGCTGCGGCTGCTCCGGGAGCGTCCGCGTGAGGGCCTGCTGGAGATCGCCCGCCGGCTCGGTGTCGCCCGCGGCACCTTGCAGGCCCGGCTCGACCGGCTGACCGGCTCCGGCGTGGTGACCGGTTACGGACCGGACATGGACGTCGCCGCCCTCGGGCACGTGGTCCAGGCGTTCACGACGTTCGAGGTGGACCAGCCGGCCCGCGAGGCCATCGCGGCGCGCCTGCGGGCCGTTCCGCAGATCCTGGAGGCGCACGTCGTGACCGGCCCCGGCGACATCTGGTGCCGGATCGCGGGCACCAGCAACCAGCACGTGCAGCAGGTGATCGACCACGTGCTCGAGGTACCGGGCGTGCGGCGCAGCACGACGGTCATCGCCCTGAGCACCGTCGTCCCGTACCGCGTCCAGCCCTTGGTCGACGAGGTGTCCGGCCTCTCGGAGCCCGCGGACCGGGTGGCCCGTCCTGTCCGGGGGCCGGGCACGGACGAGTAGCCTGGCGCTCGACCAAGTCGGGGTGCCAAGGGCGTTGCGGCGCGGGCCAGTTGGGGAACTGGGCGACCCGTGCGGCCGGAAGACCGTACACCCCGCGATGACACGTCTCCGCGGACGGTGCGGCGCCCGGCCCGGTGCCTCGCGTCCGACGGGGTGTGCGCTGCTGCGGAGGGGACATGGGGCGGGGCGACGACGGGGGCATATCGCGGCGCGGTGCCGGAGGCGTACCGTGGCGCGCTGCCGGAGGCATATCGCGGCGCGGTGCCGGGGCGGTGGCGGAGGGGGGACCCGACGGTACGGGCGGCCTCGGGTCGGGGGTGCAACGGGCGCAGGCGTTCCTGGTGCTCGCCACGCTGCTGTACCGCGCCAGCCATCTGCTGGTCGGGGTCGCCGCCGTCGCCCGGCACCAGGCCGGCCGGCCGGTGTCCTGGGCCGTGCTCGCGGCCGCGCTGGGCTGCAGCGTGCTCGTCCACGGCGCCGCCCGCAGGCGCGGCTGGTTCGATCGGCGGGCGGTCGTCCTGGACGTGCTCGTCACCGGGTGCGCCCTGCCCTTCGCCGCCTACGCCTGGGCGGACACCAGGGACGCGCCGTCCATCGCCTGGGTCATGCTGCTGGGCGGCTCGTCGAGCGCCGTCGCCGCCATCGCCCTGCGGCGCTGGGCCGCGCTCGCCTCGGTGCTGGCCGTCGGCGCCGCGCACCTCGTGGGCTACGGCATGGCCGACGCGCAGGTCGCCGTCACCGTCGGCCATCTCAACGCCGTCGCCTCGTCGGCCGCCATCGCCCTGGTCTTCTGGTGGTACCTGCGCCGCCAGGGCAGGCTGCTGGACGCCGCGACCGCCCAGGCCGTGCGCGCCGAGGCCGAGAGTGCCCGGTACGCGGAACGGATCGCCCACCACCGGGCCCTGCACGACACCGTCCTGGCCACCCTCACCGCCATCGCCCAGGGCGGCGTCGACGCCAACAGCGCGGGCGTGCGCAGCCGTTGCGCCCGCGAGGCCGACTACCTGCGCAGGCTCGTGCAGCAGAACGACGCCGAAGCCGAGGCCGAGGGCGATCCGGCGCCGGGGCGGCTGCCGGCGGGCACCGCTCTGGAGGACGCCGTACGCGACGCCGAGGACCTGGGGCTGCGGGTCACCACCCGGTACCACGCGCTTCCCGCCCTGCCCTCCGACGTGGCCACCGGCTTCGGCGACGCCGTCCGGGAGGCGCTCAACAACGTGCTCCGGCACGCCGGTACGGGCCGCGCGTACCTCACCGCCACCGGCGACGACGGTCATCTGCAGGTGACCGTCGTGGACCGGGGCACCGGTTTCGGTCCCGAGCGGCCGTCCGCCACGTCCGGGCTGGGCCTGCGCCGCTCCGTGCACGCCCGGATGCGGGACATCGGTGGTGCCGCCGAGGTCGACAGTGCCCCGGGCGAGGGCACCTGCGTCACGCTGCGCTGGCCGGGATGATCAGGGTCGCCGTGGTCGACGACGACCGGATGCTCCTGGAGGGCCTGACCTCCTGGCTGTCCGGCCGGGCGGAGCTGCGGCTCGTCGCGGCCGTGGCCACGGTCGACGCGCTGCTCGCCGCCCTCCAGAACCCCGCCCTCCCGAACCCCGCCCTCCCAAACGCCGCGCTCCCGGACGGCGGGCCCCCGAACACCGAGCCCCCGAACACCGCCCTCCCGAACGCCGCGCTCCCGGACGCCGGGCCTCCGAACCCTGGCCTCCCAAACGCCGGGCCTCCGAACCCTGGCCTCCCAAACGCCGGACCCCCGAACCCCGCCCTCCCAAACGCCGCCCTCCCGAACGCCGGACCCCCAAACCCCGCCCTCCCAAACGCCGGGCTCCCGGACGGCGGGCTTCCCAAGGGCCCGGTCGTCGACGTCGTGCTGCTCGATCTCCTCCTCAAGGACGGCTCCGAAGCCGTCGCCAACATCCGTCGGCTGCGGGCCGCCGGCAGCCGGGTACTGATCATCAGTACGGCGACCGACCGCGCAGGGGTCGTCGAGGCCGTCGCCGCGGGCGCCGACGGCTACCTCACCAAGGACAACGACCTGGACACCCTCGTCGAGGCCGTCGTGACGGTGGCCGCCGGGGGCACCGTCCACTCCCCCGAACTCGCCTTCGCCTGGGCGCACCACACCGGCCGCCTCCGGCCCCGGCTCTCCCCCAAGGAGCTGGAGGTCCTGCGCCACTACGCCTCCGGGCTCACCCTGAAGGCCACCGCGCGGCGGGTCGGCATCAGCCCGCACACCGCCAAGCACCACCTCGACCGCGTCAAGGACAAGTACCGGCGGGCGGGACGGCCGGCGTACACGAAGATCGACCTCGCGGTGCGGGTGCGCGAGGACGGTCTCGGGTCCGACGACGACCGACGGTAGCCGTCCCGGGGCCGTCGGAGGCCCGCTCGTCCCCCTCAGGTCATGTCCGCTTCCGGAACGTCCGCGGGCATTGCCCGCCTTTCGCACCGCTTCCTAGGTTGATCCCGCTCGTTGCCCCGTCCTCACGAGTGGGAGAGGAGGTGTCTCATGCTGCGGATCATCGACAAGGTCGAGGAGAAGTACTTCTCCGCCGACGCCACCGTCGCGCCCGGCGGTTGGTGCTGCCACTGTCACTGCACCGTCTCCAAGAAGGTGATGATGTGACGCCGCGGCCGGGCCCGGTCCTCTTCGGTACCGGGCCCGGCCCCCGCACGGCACCTCCGGGGTGCGCCTTCTCGCGCCGCGTCTGCGCGCTCCTGTCGCGCCCTGCCCGCGAACCCGTGCCGCACCCTGCCGCACCCTGCCGCACCTTTCATCGCGCCTCCCCTGCCGCACCTCCCATCGCGCCTCCCCCGAGGAGAACCCGTGACCCTGTCCCCACCCCCCGACTCCGCCGTGCCCGGCGCGTCCGTGACCGACCGCTCCGGCACCCGGCTCGTGCGGAACCCCTATCTCACCGTGGTGCAGTGCACCGACGACGAGGTGCTGCTGCGGCACGGGGCCCGTTCCCGCTACTCGCGCGTGCTGCGTGACGACGGCCGGCACCGGGTGCTCGGTCCGCTGCTGCGCGCCTTCGCCGAGCCCCGGCTGCCCGACGACGTCGTCGGCCGCTTCGCCGACCGCGCCGACAAGGAGCAGCTGGCCGGGCTCGTCGGCCAACTCGCCGACGACGGCGTGCTCGTACCCGAGGACGCGGGCCTGCTCGCGATGCACGACAGCCTGCGTGACGGCAGCCCCGTGCGCGGCCTGGAGCAGACCACGGTGGGTCTCGTCGGCGGCGGCTCCGTCGCGGCGCAGCTGCGCACCCAGCTCACCGAACTCGGCGTCGGCGGGGTGTCCGCGCCGGCGGCCGGCACCGCCGGGCTGGAGGGCGCGGACGGCGACGAGCAGCTCGCCGGCCTGCTGGACGGCACCGACCTGCTCGTCCTGGCCCTCGACGGACTGCGTCCCGCGCTGCTGCACCGGCTCAACCGGGCGGCCGTCGCCGCGGGCCGGTCCTGGCTGCCGGTCTACGCCGACGGCAGCGAACTGATCGTCGGGCCGCTCGTGGTGCCCGGCGAGTCGGCCTGCTACAACGAGCACGAGATCCAGCACGAGTCGTCCCGCGCGCTGCGTCACGAGTACCAGCTGTACAGCGAGGAACTCTCCCGCCGCACCGCCGACGACCTCCCCCCGCTGCTCGCCCCCTACGCGGCGATCGCCGCCTCGTGGGCCGCGATCGGCGCCGTCCGCTACCTCGTGGACGGCGCGAGCTTCCTGGTGGGCCGGGCGCTGCGGATCGACATGGAGCGCCTGGAGGTCACCCAGGAGCACGTGCTGCGGCTCCCGCGCTGCCCGGTCTGCACGGAGCAGCGGCCCTCCTTCCGGCACCCCTTCCTGTAGGAGGCCCCTGCCATGACCCCTCCCGCGTCCTCGCCCAACGGGACCCGGACCACCCGGACCGACTTCCCCGGCCTCGACCACCTGCTCCGCCGCACCCTGGAGCAGACCCTCCTCCCCTCCCCCAACGTCGTCGAACTCGCCCCCGGCAAGGCCTCCGGGTTCGTCAACCGGGTCGCTCCCGCGCAGGACGACGTGGCGGAGCTGTTCCACCTCAACACCCGGCTCTCCCGGCACCGCCCCGACGACCGGCTCTCCGCCGCCGAACGCGAGGGGGTGCGGCGCTGGTTCTTCGCCACCTGCGGCCGGCACCGGGCCGAGGACTTCACCGCCGAGGCCAATCCCGTACGCCGCCCGCACGGCACCCTGCCGGAGCCGCTGGCCGGTCTGTGCGCGCCCTTCGGCGACGACGGCCCGCTCGCGGAACTCCTCTACGGCTGCGACCTGATGGTCGTCGCCGACGGTGCCCTGTGCCGCCAGCAGCCCGGTGAGAGCGCCCTGTGGGTGGAGCGCCGTCTCGACGAGGGCCCCGCGGCGCTCGCCGACGCGATGGCCGACCCGGAGGCCGCCGAGGCGCTGCGCGGTGCCGAGGCCGCGCTCGTGCTGACCGGCGTGCCCTGGCGCACCATGCTCGCCTGGGGGCCCCGCGGCTACCGGCACATGCTCATGGACGCGGGCGTGCTGCTCGACGTGGTGTGCGGGCTGGCCGGACGGTCGGGCTACGCGGCCCACCCGGTACGGGACTTCTACGACGACGAACTCGACACGCTGCTGCACTGCGACGGCCTGGAGCGGTCCGCCCTGGCGGTGGTCGCCCTGCGCCCCACCGACGCCGACGCCGACGCCGACGCCGCGGAGCAGGGGGAGGAGGACCCGGCATGACCACCCACACCACCGACGTCACCGGCGTCACCGGCGTCACCGGCGTCACCGACGAGCAGCTCGCGCACGCGCTCGGGCTGCGGGTCTGCGACCTGCCCGCGCTGCGCGGGCTCGCCGCGAGGGTCGCCGTGGGCGCGGACGCTCCCCCGCTGCGCCCGCGCGACCTGCTGCACCGCCGGCTGCGCGCCGCCGTCTGCGACGACATGATCGACCCGCGCGAACTCCAGGCGGCCCGCCCCCGCCCGGCCGAGCCCGCCCTGCCCGCCGACCTGCCGTCGGTCCCGCTGCCCGAGCCGGAGCCGCTGCCCTCGACGTCCCTGGCGGACGCCATCGAGCAGCGGCACTCGTCCACCGTCTTCGCGCCCGGCCCGCTGCCGTTGACCACCCTCGCCGGGCTGCTGGAGAGCGCGGCGGGCATCCACGACCACCGGCCCGGCTACAACGTGCGGGACTTCCCGGTGCGGCGGGCGCCCTCGGCCGGCGGGCTCAGTCCGGTCGACGTCTATGTCGTCGCCAACGACGTGGGCGGGCTGGACCAGGGCCTGTACTACTACCGTCCGGCGGGGCCGGAGCTGACGGTCGTCGACTCCGGGAACATGCGCGGCAAGGTCGCCGAGGCCGGTATCGCCGCCGACTGGCTGTTCCACGCGCCGGCCGTGCTCGTGCTGACCCTCGACATGGCCCGGGTGGAGTGGAAGTACGGCATCCGCTCCTACCGGTTCGCCCACGTCGACCTCGGCGTCCTGACGCAGAACCTCTACCTGGTGGCGACCGCCCTCGGGCTGGGCTGCACCGCGGTGGCCGCCTTCGACGACGACACCGCGAACGAGTTGCTGCGGCTGGACGGCCGGGACACGTTCGTCTCGCTGATGTTCGCGTGCGGCCCGCCCGCCGGACGGTGACGGCGTGAACCGGCTGCTGCTGGTCGTCGCGGTGGCCCCCGCGTTCGCCCTGCTGCTCGGCGCGGTGATCGCGGCAGCCGTGCGGTTCCGGGTCGGCGGCGCGGGCGGTCGGGCGGCGGTCGAGCGGCTGGCGCCGGTGCTGTACACGGGGACGGTGTGCGCGGCGGCGTTCCTGTCCGCGGTGCTCACCGGCTTCGACCCGGTACGCCTCGGACTGTCCGCGGGGCCGGACCGTACCGGCCCGGAGGGGTGGGCGGTGGTCGCGGCGGCCACGGCCGCCGGTGTGCTGGCCGGGGCCCTGGGCTACTTCGCCGAACTGCTGCTCGCCCACCGGGCGGCGGCCGTCCCGGGCGGCGCGTCCGGGACCGACGGGCACCCGAGAGGGCACCCGAGAGGGCCCACGAAAGGGCACCGGAAAGGGCCCGCGACCGGCACCCGTTCCGTGGGCGCCTGGGCGGGCACCCCCCGTGCCCTGCTCGCCCTGGGGCTGCTCACGGGGGTGGGCGAGGAGGTGCTGTTCCGCGGCTATCTGCTGACCGGGCTGCGCGAGGCGCTGGTGCCGTGGGCCGCGCTGGTGGTCCAGGCGGCGCTGTTCGGCGTCCACCATGCCTCGTTCGGGCTGCGCGCGGTGCCGGCGAAGGCGGTGCACGGGCTGCTGTGGGGCGCGCTGACGCTCGGCTCCGGGTCGCTGCTGCCTGCGGTGGCCGCGCACACCGTCTTCCAGGTCCTGGTGTGCCGCCGCCTGACCCGCGCCGCCCGGCCCACCGACACGAGACAGGTTGGAGGTTCGCCCGATGACCACGAGCACGAGCACGACCACGACCGTGCACAGGGCTCCGCTGCTGTGCGACGGCCGCCGATGGCTCGCTGACGGCTGGGTCCGGGTCGGCGGCGACGGCCGGGTGACGGACTGGGGCGCCGGTACGGACCCGCCGGGCGGCGACGCCGGGCCGGTGCGGTGGCACGGTGCGCTGCTGCCGGGCCTGGTGGACGGCCTCGCCCACGTCACCGGCTACTTCAACCGGGCGGTGGAGGGCGACGCGCTGGCCCCGCACCGGGCGGGCCTCGCCCTGTGCGCGGAGGCCGGTGTCACCGTCGTACTGAGCGCCGCCGGACACACCGAGCCGCCGCTCGCCCTCGCCGCGGATCCCGCGCCGGGCGATCCGGCGCTGCTGTGGAGCGGGCCGGTGCTGGACGGCCCGCCCGCCACCACCACGGCCACCCGGCTGGTGCGGGACGCCCCGTCCGCCCGCCGGGCCCTGGCCGCGGTCGCCGCCGACGGGGCCCGGGTGGTGTGCACCGGGCCGTCGCTGGAGCCCGGGGCGCTCGGGGAGGTGGTGGCGGCGGCGCGGGAGTACGGCCTGCCGGTGCTGCACCAGCCGGGCCGCACCGACGCCCGTGCCGCGGCGAGGGAAGGCGCGGCGCTGGTGCAGGACCTGCCCCGCTGTCTGCTGCCCCCGGCGGCCTCGCCCCGCTCGGCGGCGGCGACCGTACGCGCCTTCGCCGATCCGGGGGTGCGCGCCGCGGCGGACGAGCCGCTGCGGGTGCTGGCGGGGCAGGGCACGGCGCTGGTGCCGCTGCTGCACTCCTGGCGGCGCGCCGCGCTGCTGGAGGAGGCGGTGTCCGAGCCGCGCCTCGAACGGACCCTGCCGATGGCGCCGTTCCACCGGTATCTGCTCGACATGCGCGGCCCGGGGCTGGTGTTCGGCCGCAAGTACGCCCGGGAGCACTTCGGCTACGAGCATCTCAAGGGGGCGGCGCGCCGGGAGTTCGACGACGGCTGGGCGTTCCTGCTGGACGCGCTGGCGCGGGCCCGGGAGCTGGGGGTCGCGCTGGTGGCGGGCAGCGACGCGCTCGGGCTGTCCCTGGTGCCGGGATACGGCCTGTACGACGAGCTGTCGTGGTGGGAGCGGGCGGGGCTGTCCCGGCGTACGGTCCTGGCCGCGGCGACCGGCGGCACGCCGGCCGTGCTGCTGGGCTCCGCCGCCACGCCGTGGGTGAGCGGTGTGCTCGCCCTGACCACCGCGCCGGACGAGCTGCCCGGCCTGGGCGCCCTGCCGGCGGCCGCCCGGACCCTCGTCCCGGCCGTGCCCCTCACCTCCGTACCCGCGCACGCCGTCGGACCTCAGGAGACGCGACCATGACCGTGACCGAGAAGGGGAGGCGGCCGGCTCAGTCGGGTGCCCCCGTGGTGCTGCGGGCCGAGGACCTGCACAAGAGTTACGACGGCACCGTGGTGCTCGCCGGGGTGTCCGTGCGGGTGCACGCGGGGGAGATCGTCGGGCTGGTGGGGCCCAACGGCGCCGGGAAGACCACGTTCCTGGAATGCGTGGAGGGCATCCGGCGGCCCGACCGGGGGTCCGTCGAGATCGCCGGGATGGGCCGGGGCGCCGGTCCCGCCGTCTACCACCTGGCGTTCGGCGCGCAGTTGCAGGAGTCCAGCCTCGCCGAGCGGCTGCGGGTGGCCGAGGCGATGGAGCTGTTCGCCGGTTTCTACGACGACCCGTGGGACGTCGGCGACCTGCTGGAGCAGATCGGGCTGAGCGAGCACCGCCGGATGTTCTACCGCAAGCTGTCCGGCGGGCAGAAGCGCCGGCTGACCCTGGCCCTCGCGCTGCTCGGCCGCCCGCCGGTCCTGCTCCTGGACGAGCCGACCACGGGCCTGGACCCGCACGCCCGGCTGGAGTTGTGGGGGCTCCTTGAGCAGCTCACCGGCAGCCGTACCGCCGTGCTGCTGGCCACCCACGACCTGCACGAGGCGCAGAGCCGCTGCCACCGCGTGTACGTGCTCGACGGGGGCCGGATCGCCGCCGACGGCCCGGTCGCCGAACTGCTCGGCGCGGCCGGGATCAGCACCCGGCTGCGGCTGCCGGACCGGGCGTGGGTGCGGGAGCTGGTGCGCGGGGTGCCCGGCTGGACCACCTCGCGGGTGGTGGCCGGGACCCTCTACGCCTACGGCGAGGCCGGGTTCGCCGAGAAGGCGGTGGCGGCGCTGCGCGCCCACGCGGTGGCGGGCGACGATCCGCGGCCGGTGCTGGCCGCCGCGGCCACCGGCCCGACCGACCTAGAGGACCTCTATCTGACGAGAACGGGAACCCCCTATGAACCCCGCCACGAACCCCGCCACGAACCCCGCCCCGAACCCCGCCCCGAGTCCCGCCCCGCGCATGACTGAACCGCCCGCACCGATCTCCCCGCCCGCCCGCCGCTCCCCGCGCGGTCTGGTCCGGCTGTGCCGCGTGGAGCTGCTGCTGTTCCTGCGGGAGCCGGCCGCCGTGTTCTTCGTGCTGGTCTTCCCGCTGGCGATGCTGCTGTTCCTGGGCGTCGCCTACGGCACCGAGCCCACCGGCAGCGGGGACGACGGGGTGCGCTTCATCGACGAGTACGTGCCGCACATCGTGGTCACCATCGCCGTCAACCTGGGGGTGCTCGGGGTGGCCATCAACATCTCCGAGTGCCGGACCAGCGGGGTGCTGCGCCGCTACCGGCTGGCGCCGGTGCCGATGTGGTGGTTCTGGTTCTCGCAGGTCGCCGTGGGGCTGCTGATGTTCGCGCTGGCGGTGGCCGCGCTGCTCGCGGTGGTCGCGGTGGCGTACGGCGTGGTGCTGGCGGCGCCCGCGCAGTTCGCGCTGGCGGTGCTGACCGGGCTGGTGTTCACCTTCGCCGCCGGGGTGCTGCTGGGCAGCCTCGACCTGCCGACCCGCAGCGTGCAGATCACCGGCACGGGGCTGTTCTTCGTGATGTTCCTCGGTTCCGGGGCGGCGGTCCCGCGCGACTCGTTCCCCGACTGGCTGCGGACCCTCACCGCGTTCAACCCGATGACGCCGGTCATCGACGCGTCCGTCGACTCCTACCTGGGCCGCTCCATGGTCTCCGAACTGCCCGAGCTGGCCGCGGTGCTGGCCGCCTCCGTGGTCCTCGTCCTGATCGCCCGTTCCAAGTCCACCTGGGAAGGAAACCGATGAGCACGCTGCACAGCGAGTGGCTCAACCACCGGGACCGGCTGCTGAAGCCGGTGCTGAACGACACCGAGTTCGGGGCCATCAGGGAGGTGCTCGACTACTACCACCCGCTCGGTCCGCTGCGCTCCTTCACCACCTACTTCCGTTCCGGGCTCGGCAAGCCCATGTACGTGGCGCACGGGCAGTACTTCGACCTCGACCACGCGATGGGCCGGCTGCTGGGCCTGCCGGGGCTCAACACCGGGTTCGGCGGCCAGGTGTACGGCGGCGGAAAGGGCCACGACCTGTTCGGCACCACCGCGTCGTCGGTGGGCGAGGCGGTGGAGCGGGTGCTGGGCTCGCTCGCCTACCTCACCCACATGGAGCGGATCGTGCACGGCTCGTACCGCACCCTGACGGCTCAGGGTGTCCCCTGTCTGCACCCGGAACTCTTCCCGGTGTTCGCGCCCGAGCAGCTGGCCGAGGACCCGCTGTACGAGCCGTGGACGGAGGACACCGAGCTGGGGTGGATCGCCGGGCGCCGGCTGCTGTCCGGGGAGGAGGTCCACCTCCCCGCGCAACTGGTCATGCTCTTCTACCTGCACGGCCCCGACGAGCCGCTCGTGGGCCTGGCCCCCAGCGGCGGCCTGGCCAGCCACATCAGCCGCCGCGACGCCCTGTGGCACGGCGTGCTGGAGCTGTTCGAACGCGATGCGGTCAATCTGCGCTGGTACGGCGGCGTGCCGCTGGACCGGGTCGTCGTCGACCGGCCGGTCCGCGACCCGGTCCTGCGCCGGCTGCTGGAGACGACCGGGGTGCAGCCCGGCGAGATCACCTTCCACCACCACAACCTCGATCTGTTCGACTACCCGGTGATCACGGCGATCGAGCGGGACGGCTGGCTGCGCCGCTACGGCTACTTCGCGGGCGGCGGGGTGTCCGACGACACCGAGGAGGCGATGCTGTCGGCGCTCACGGAGTACGCGCAGGCCGAGCGCAGTCTGCGCATCTCGCTGGCCACGCCGGACTGGGAGTTCACCGAGGCGTTCGGCCGGCAGTTCGCCATCGACAAGGACGCGGAGGCCGCCGACTTCTCCAACTACATCCAGGTCATCCCGTACTACGGCTTCGAGGAGAACCGGGAGAAGGTGTCCTGGTTCTACGACGGCGGCGAGGAGATCCCGCTGTCGGAGCTGCCGCGGCGTCCGGCCGGGGCCGGGCCCGAGCAGCGCTGGGACCGGCTGACGGCGCTGCTCACGGAGCGCGGCTGGGACCCGGTCGTCTTCGACTTCTCGCTGCCGCAGTTCCGGCACACCAGCCTGATGAAGGTGGTGATGCCGGAACTGAGCCCGCCCTACCCGCCCCAGGCCCCGGGGCTGGGCAACCCCCGTTACGGCACGGTCCCCCACGAGTCGGGGCGCCGGGAGCGGCCGCTGGAGTTCGCCGACCTGAACGTGCGGCCGCTGCCCTATCCGTGACCGACCGCGTCCGGCTCCGGTGCCGCCGGGGCCGTCGCGGCGGCGCCCGCCGCCGCCGGGCTCCCGCCGCGGGCGGCCCGCTGGCCGATCAGCACCCCGAGCTGGAACCGGGACACGGCGCCCAGCCGGGCGGACACCGCGGCGACGTGCCGGCGCACGGTGCGCGGGGTCACGCCGAGCCGGAGGGCGACGGACTCGTCGGTGAGGCCCTGGAGCAGTCCGTCGATCACGGCGGCCTCGGTGCCGGACTCGGCGGCGGCGACGGGTGCGTAGCGGTGGGCGCGCGGCCACCAGCTGTCGGCGAACCGGACGGCGGTGCGGGCCGCGGCGTCGGTGTGGCGGTCGGTCACCAGCCAGCCGGTGGTGTCGGTCAGCCCCACCGCGAGCGCCAGCACGTCCCGGTCGGCGATCGCGACGCGGACCGGCAGCAGCGCGGCGGTCCGGATCTCGGCGACCGTCCCGAGCGCCCCGCGGGCGGCGTGCGCCACCCCGGAGTCGACGATCGCCCGGTGGCGCACCCCGGAGCGCGGGCCGCCGGGGCCCCGGTCGCACCTCACCTCGGGCCGCACTTCCAGCAGTTCGAGGCGGGCCGAGCCGGCGACGGTGGCGAAGACGCCGTCGATCTGCTCGGCCGTGGCGGTCCGCGGCGCGCCCCGCCCGACGGCGGGTGCGGCCCCGTCGAGCGCCTCCGTCAGCCCGGACAACCGGGCCACGGCAGAACGGAGCTGCCCGTAGAGCTCGTCCATGGAATTGCTCCCCCTCGCACGGTCCGGCAGGAACGACGGGACGGGGGCGTCTTGGTCGGAACGCCGCCGCGCACGCATGGGAACGGGCATTCCCGTACGTTCCTGATTTCTCGGGTACGGGTGGCACCGGTACGAGTGACACCCACTTGTGTGCAGATCATGTGAATGATCACGGAGGGAGTGATGAGGCGTCAAGGAACGGGCGGCAGGCCCGCATCCCCTGTTCGGGCGGGTTGACACGGAGCCGGCCCGAGCAACGGACGGGTCGTCGCGGACCTCGACGGCACCGTCGCCGAGGCCCCGTCAGCGGGCGCGGTACGCCACCGGGACGCCCGGCGGCCGAGCGGGGTTCAGCCCTGCCAGATCTCCCCGATGCGTCCCGCGTGGGCCGCGCCCTGGCGCCGGCCCTCCCGCGCCGCCCCGGGGATGCGGGAGGCGTCCAGGGCGTTGCGGCCGAAGGCGCGGCGGGCCGCCCGGTCGGGGGTCAGCAGGGCGACCCGGGCCCCGCGCGAGGCGAGGGTCTCGGCCTGGGTCCGCGCGCTCGGGCTCGCTCCCGCGCCCTTGGGGATCGGGGCCAGTACGACGACGCGCGCGCAGTCGTCGACCAGGTCGGCGTTGGTCGTGGAGCGGACGCCGCCGTCCATCCAGCGGCCCGCGCCGATGCCGATCGGCGGGAAGAGGGGCGGCAGTGCGCAGGTCGCCGACATGGCGTGCAGCAGGTCGACCCCGCTGTCGGCGTCGAAGGCGGTCGGTTCACCGGTGAGCGCGTCGACGGCGAACATCCGGACGGTCCTGTCCGGCCAGTCCCGGACGGGCAGCTGGGCGCCGATGGCGTCGAAGACGGCGGTCTGCGACACGTCGCGCACGGAGAGCGCCAGCCGGCCGAGGCGCCTGACCACCGTCTCCGGGTCGCGCGAGCCCAGCGCGGCCCACAGGTACCTGACCGTCATGCCGAGGGTGAAGTCCACGTCCATCATGGCGCGTGCGCCGTCGAGCTGCTCCTTGTAGAGGTCGGCCGGGGCCGAGCCCCCGGCCAGGTCGAGCGCCAGCAGCGAACCCGCCGAGGTGCCCGCGAGGACGTCGGCTTCCGCGAGGTCCACCCCCGCGTCGGCCAGCCCCGCCAGGACGCCGATCTGCCATCCGTACGCGGTCAGACCGCCCCCGCCCAGCACCAGCGCCGTGTCCGCCACGTCCTTCACCCCTCCCATAACGGGGACCACTCCCCGTTTCGCTGCCGAGCGCGACGCTAGCAGGTAAACGGGGAGTGGTCCACGTTTGGGGTCGCCCGTGCCTCACTCAGCTGCGGGCCAGTACGGTCCCCACCACCTGGCGCAGCATCGACTCCGGGTCGGGGGCGGGGCCCGGGGAGCGCCAGGCCACGAAGCCGTCGGGGCGGACCAGGACCGCGCCGCCGCGGGTCACCCCGTGGGCGCGCGCCCAGTCGGTCTCCTCGTCGTCCGGGACCAGGTCGGCCCCGGGCGTTCCGCCCACCCGGTACGACTCCAGCGGGACCCGCATCCCGGCGGCCACCCCGGCGGCCGCCTCGTGCCAGCCGGTGGGCTGGGCGGCGTCGCTGAGCAGGACGAGGGAGCCCTCGTAGAGGTCCAGGGTGGACAACCGGTCCTGGCCCCGGCGCACCCAGAGGTGGGGAGCCCGGCTGCCGGGCGCTCCGGTGAGGTCGAGGCCCTCCGGGACCACCGGGGTCGCCGGGTCGGCGCCGACCACCGCGCCCCGCGGGTAGCGGTAGCCGAGGGCGACGTTGAGGATCCCGCGCTGCGGGCCGCCGCCACCGGGGCCGCCACCCGCACCACGAGGACTGCCGGGTCCGCCAGGACCACCGGGGCCGCCAGGGCCGCCAGGACCGCCGGTGCCAAGGCCCGCACCGCCAGGACCACCGCGGCCGCCGGTACCGCCAGCACCACCGGGGCCACCAGGACCACCGGTGCCAAGGCCCGCACCGCCAGGACCACCGCGGCCGCCGGTACCGCCAGCACCACCGGGGCCGCCAGGACCACCGGTGCCAAGGCCCGCACCGCCGGGAGCCCCCGCGCCCGGACCGCCACCCCCCACGACCGGCGGCGGTGCGAAGCCCGGGTGGCTGTGCTCGACCGAGCGATGGGCGGCGCGGGCGCTGGTGGCCTCCGCGACCGGGCGCCGTTCCGTGTCGTACGTGTCCAGCAGTGCCTCGCCCGCCCAGCCCTCGAGGACCGCGGCCAGCTTCCAGGCGAGGTTGTGGGCGTCCTGGATGCCGGTGTTGGAGCCGAAGGCGCCGGTGGGGGACATCTCGTGGGCCGAGTCGCCGGCCAGCAGGACGCGGCCGGAGCGGTAGCTGCGGGCGACGCGCTGGGCGGCGTGCCAGGGGGCCTTGCCGGTGATCTCGACGTCGAGGCCGGGATCGCCGATCGCGCGGCGGATGTGGGCGGCGCAGCGCTCGTCGGTGAAGTCCTCGACGGTTTCGCCCTGTTCGGGGTGCCAGGGGGCGTGGAAGACCCAGTTCTCGCGGTTGTCGACGGGCAGCAGGGCTCCGTCGGCGTTCTCGTCCGTCAGGTAGCAGACGATGAACCGGCGGTCGCCCACGACGTCGGCGAGACGGCGCGAGCGGAAGGTGATGCTGACGTTGTGGAAGAGGTCGCCGGGTCCGCTCTGGCCGATGCCGAGCTGTTCGCGGACGGGGCTGCGGGGGCCGTCGGCGGCGACCAGGTAGTCCGCGCGGATGGTGGTGTGCTCGCCGGTCTCCCGGCTCTTCACGATCGCCGTGACGCCCTCGGTGTCGGCCTCGAAGGAGAGCAGTTCGGTGCCGAAGCGCAGGTCGCCGCCGAGGTTCACGGCGTGCGTGAGGAGTTCGGGCTCCAGGTCGTTCTGGCTGCACAGGCACCAGGAGCTGGGGCTGAAGCGGGCCAGTCCGCCGCCCGGGTCGATCTGCTTGAACAGCCACTCCCCCGCGTCGCCCGCCAGGGTCGGCGCCTGGAGGATGCCGTGGTTGTCGGCCAGCGTGGCGGCGGCCCTGCGGATGTCCGGCTCGGTGCCGGCCACCCGGAAGATCTCCATCGTGCGGACGTTGTTGCCGCGCCCGCGGGGGTGGATGGAGGTGCCGGCGTGCCGCTCCACCAGGGTGTGCCGGACGCCCAGCCGGCCCAGGAACACCGAGGTCGACAGGCCCACCAGGGACCCGCCGACGACCAGGACCGGAACGCGGTGGGTCCGGTCGCCCCCGGGGGCGGCGCCGCCGGACCGGTCGGCTCTTTCGTTCATGATTCGTCCTCCGTTGTACGACAGGGGTGGTGCGTCGGGAGTGGGGCGGGAGTGCGTCGGACGCGCGTTCAGGTGCGCGTCGGGGATGCGTCAGGGGTGCGAGAGGGGTCCGACCGAGGTGCGCCGGGGCCTTCATGCATGCCCCGTACGGCCCGTCGGGGCCCGCGACGGCGCAGGCTTCACCCGCTTAACCCTCCTGGTTCGCGGACCCCGCGGGCACGGCCCACGATCGTGCTTACGCGACCGTCGCACCCCGCCGGCCTGGCGGGCGCCGCCGACGATCGCCCCAGTCCACGAGGAAGACCGGAGAAGAGGTGGGCCGGATGACGGTCTCTCCCGTCGTAGCGACGGATGCCCCGACCACGGACGCGACGCAGGCCACAGCAAGGTCGGCGACGTCGGCGACGTCGCCCGCCGTGGCGACGGACGCCGGCGGCGTGTCGATATCCGCGTTCGACGGCTCCCGCGTGCGGGTCGTCCTGATGCTGGACGTCCACGACGGAATGCAGCAGGAGTTCCTGGACGCCTACGAGCGCATCCGCGACCGGGTCGCCGCCGTCCCCGGACACGTCAGCGACCAGCTGTGCCAGTCCCTGGAGAACCCGACCCAGTGGCTCCTCACCAGTGAGTGGGAGAGCGCCGCGCCCTTCCTGGCCTGGGTCAACAGCGACGAGCACCTGGACACCGTCGAGCCGCTGGCGACCTGCGTCCGTGACACCCATTCGCTGCGCTACAGCGTCCTGCGGGAGACCGACGGCGGGCGCCCGGCACCCGGTGAGCCGCGCTCCGCGCCCCGGATCGGGGACAACGTCGTACGGCACGCCCTCACCTTCACCGTACGGCCCGGCACCGAGGCCGAGACCGCCCGGCTGCTGTCCGGGTACGTGTCGCCCGACGCCCACGTGGACGGCTCCACGCGGCTGCTGCGCACCTCGCTCTTCATGTCCGGCAACCGGATCGTGCGGGCCGTGGAGGTGCGCGGCGACCTGCAGACCGCGTTGCGCCACGTCGCCCGGCAGCCCGGGGTGCGGGCCGTCGAGGAGGCGCTGAACCCGTATCTGGAGCAGGACCGGGACCTCGGCGACCCGGGGTCCGCCCGGCGGTTCTTCACCCGGGCCGCCATGCCGGCCGTCCACCACGCGACGTACCCCGACCGGGCGGGCGCCCGCCGGGAACGGCTCGCGCTGCTCTACCCGGTGCGCGACGGCGCCGGTCCGGAACTGGCCCGGCTGCTGGCCCGTCAGGACGCGTCCGCCGCCCGGAACCCGGACGGCCCGGTGCTGGCGGCCACCGTCTTCCACCGCGACGACCTCGTCGTACGGCTCGTCGACGTGGACGGCGACCCCGAGGACGCGCCCGCCGAGGTCCTCGGCCTGCACGGCCGGGGTGCCGCGGATGCCGAGCGGCTGCTGGACGCCGCCGCGGTCGGCGTCGACGGGTCGCCGGCCGAGGCCGCGACGCTGTCCCGGCTGCTGCGCCGGGTCCGTATGACGCCCCTGACCGACCGGCGTTCGGCCGGTTCCTGAAGCACGCCCCCCGACCGCGCGGCCGGCCGGGCCCGACGGCGTGCCCGCCGGACCGCGCGACCTTCCGCGCCGCCCCCTGCTCCCCCGCTCCCGCTCTCTCCCCGCTTCCCCCGCTTCCCCCGCTTCTCCCGCTTCTCCTTCTTCTCCCCCCTCCTTCCTCCCGTCACCCCGGAGTGAACGACATGACAGACCAGCAGGTACGCATCGTCTCCCTCGGCGACATCGCCCCGAACCGCCGCCGCGGCGGAGACCTCCGCGCCCTCCTCACGCCCACCACCGCCGGGTCGACCAGCGGCTTCATGGGCGTGGCCATCGTGGAGCCCGGCGACCGCATCGCCGAGCACTACCACCCGTACTCCGAGGAGTTCGTGTACGTCACGGAGGGCGCCCTCGAGGTGGACCTGGACGGGGTGCCGCACTCGCTCGGCACCGGGCAGGGGCTGCTGATCCCGCAGGACATGCGCCACCGCTTCCGCAACGCGGGGGACGTCGAGGCGCGGCTCGTGTTCCACCTGGGGCCGCTGGCCCCGCGTCCGGAGCTGGGCCACGTCGACACGGAGGACGCCGAGGGCAACGCGCTCCCCTGCGACGGGGCGCACGCGGGCCAGACGGGCCAGACGGGCCAGACGGGCCACGCCGGGCACGAGCGGTCCGCCCCCGCGGCCGAGGTGGTGTCATGACCCGGCGCCGGGTCGCCGTCACGGGCATAGGCGTCGTCGCCCCGGGCGGGATCGGCGTGCCCCGGTTCTGGGGGCTGCTGTCCGAAGGCCGTACGGCGACGCGCCGCATCTCCCTGTTCGACCCGGCCGGGCTGCGCTCGCAGATCGCCGCCGAGTGCGACTTCGAGCCGTCCGACCACGGGCTCGGTCTCGCCACCGCCCAGCGCTGCGACAGGTACGTGCAGTTCGCGCTGGTGGCCGCCTCGGAGGCGGTCCGGGACGCGAACCTCGACATGAACCGCGAGGACCCCTGGCGGACCGGTGCCACGCTCGGCACGGCGGTCGGCGGCACCACCCGGCTGGAGCACGACTACGTCCTGGTGAGCGAGCGCGGCTCGCGCTGGGACGTCGACGACCGGCGCTCCGAACCGCACCTGGAGCGCGCGTTCACCCCGGCCACCCTCTCCTCCGCGGTCGCCGAGGAGTTCGGGGTGCGCGGGCCGGTGCAGACCGTCTCCACCGGGTGCACGTCCGGCCTGGACGCCGTCGGGTACGCCTACCACGCGGTCGCCGAGGGACGCGTCGACGTGTGCCTGGCGGGCGCGGCGGACTCGCCGATATCGCCGATCACCATGGCCTGCTTCGACGCCATCAAGGCGACCTCGCCGAACAACGACGACCCCGCGCACGCCTCCCGGCCCTTCGACGCGGACCGCAACGGCTTCGTGATGGGCGAGGGCGCGGCGGTGCTGGTCCTGGAGGACCTGGAGCACGCCCGGGCCCGGGGCGCGGACGTGTACTGCGAGATCTCCGGCTACGCCACCTTCGGCAACGCCTACCACATGACCGGGCTCACCAAGGAGGGCCTGGAGATGGCGCGGGCCATCGACACGGCGCTGGACATGGCGCACCTCGACGGCTCGGCGATCGACTACGTCAACGCGCACGGCTCCGGCACCCAGCAGAACGACCGGCACGAGACCGCGGCCGTCAAGCGCTCGCTGGGCGAGCACGCCTACGCGACGCCGATGAGCTCCATCAAGTCCATGGTGGGCCACTCGCTCGGCGCGATCGGCTCCATCGAACTGGCCGCGTGCGTCCTGGCGATGGCCCACCAGGTGGTGCCGCCCACGGCCAACTACACGACCCCCGACCCCGAGTGCGACCTGGACTACGTGCCGCGCGAGGCACGGGAGCGGACGCTGCGGCACGTGCTGTCGGTGGGCAGCGGCTTCGGCGGCTTCCAATCCGCGGTCGTACTGAGCGGCAGTGAAGGAGGGCTGCGATGAGCGGACCACAACGGACCGGCACCGGCGGTGGAAGCCGGCGAGCGGTCGTCACCGGACTCGGCGTGGTGTCGCCGCACGGCACCGGCGTCGAGGCGCACTGGAAGGCGGTCGCCGACGGCACCAGCAGTCTCGGTCCCGTCACCCGGGAGGGCTGCGCGCACCTGCCGCTGCGGGTCGCGGGCGAGGTGCACGGCTTCGACGCGGCCGAGACGGTCGAGGACCGCTTCCTCGTCCAGACCGACCGGTTCACGCACTTCGCGCTGTCCGCGACCCAGCACGCGCTGACCGACGCCCGGTTCGGCCGGGCCGACGTCGACTCGCCGTACTCGGTCGGCGTGGTCACCGCGGCGGGTTCGGGCGGCGGCGAGTTCGGGCAGCGGGAGCTGCAGAACCTGTGGGGGCACGGCTCGCGCCACGTCGGCCCGTACCAGTCGATCGCCTGGTTCTACGCGGCCAGCACCGGCCAGGTCTCCATACGCAACGACTTCAAGGGCCCCTGCGGGGTCGTGGCCGCCGACGAGGCGGGCGGCCTGGACGCCCTGGCGCACGCGGCGCTGGCCGTGCGGGGCGGCACCGACACGGTGGTCTGCGGCGCGACGGAGGCGCCGCTGGCCCCGTACTCGATCGTCTGCCAGCTGGGCTACCCCGAGCTGAGCCGGGCCGCCGAACCCGACCGCGCCTACCGCCCGTTCACCGAGGCGGCCTGCGGTTTCGCACCGGCCGAGGGCGGTGCCGTACTCGTCGTGGAGGAGGAGACGGCGGCCCGGGAGCGCGGGGCGGACGTGCGGGCGACGGTGGCCGGGCACGCGGCGACCTTCACCGGGCCCGGCCGCTGGGCCGAGTCCCGGGAGGGGCTGGCCCGCGCGATCCAGGGCGCCCTGGCCGAGGCGGGCTGCCGGCCCGAGGAGGTCGACGTGGTCTTCGCGGACGCCCTCGGGGTCCCGGAGGCCGACCGGGCCGAGGCGCTGGCGCTGGCCGACACGCTGGGCCCGCACGCCGCACGGGTGCCGGTCACCGCGCCCAAGACCGGTACCGGGCGGGCGTACTGCGCGGCGCCGGTGCTCGACGTGGCGACGGCGGTGCTCGCGATGGAGCACGGGCTGATCCCGCCGACCCCGCACGTGCTGGACGTGTGCCACGACCTGGACCTGGTGACCGGCCGGGCCCGCCCCGCCGAGCCGCGCACGGCCCTGGTCCTGGCGCGCGGCCTGATGGGGTCCAACT
Source organism: Streptomyces sp. NPDC059906 (assembly GCF_042730645.1). Classification (NCBI taxonomy): domain Bacteria; kingdom Bacillati; phylum Actinomycetota; class Actinomycetes; order Kitasatosporales; family Streptomycetaceae; genus Streptomyces; species Streptomyces sp. NPDC059906. The sequence continues at coordinate 86,389 of NZ_JBHWKU010000028.1, read as the reverse complement.
CGGCGCTCGTCCTGCGCCGGGGCGCGGTACCGCCCGAGGGCCGCTGACGGCCGAACGACGACCGACGGCCACGGGCGAGGCCCGTGGCCGGCCAACCCGAGTCAAGGAGGACACCCATGACCGACCAGCAGCTGGACTACCAGGTGACCGTCGAGGAGCTGTCGGCGCTGATGAAGCGCACCGCCGGCGTGCACGTCGACCCGGTCACCCTCCGGCAGCAGGCCGACGACGGTTTTGACACCTTCGGCCTGGACTCCCTCGGCCTGCTGGGCATCGTGGCCGAGCTGGAGAAGCGGTACGGCCTGGGCCTGCCCGAGCAGGCCGAGCGCTGCAAGACGCCCGCGGATTTCCTCGCGCTGGTCAACGGCGCCCTCAAGACGGGAGTGTGACATGGCAGGGCACACCGACAACGAGATCACCATCGCCGCCCCGATGGAGCTGGTCTGGAACATGACCAACGACATCGAGAAGTGGCCCGGGCTGTTCAGCGAGTACGCCTCCGTGGAGGTACTCGGGCGCGACGACGACAAGGTCACCTTCCGGCTCACCATGCACCCGGACGCCGACGGCAAGGTGTGGAGCTGGGTCTCCGAGCGGGTCGCGGACCCGGTCACCCGCACGGTCCGCGCCCAGCGGGTCGAGACCGGGCCCTTCCAGTACATGAACATCGTCTGGGAGTACGCGGAGACCGCCGAGGGCACCGTGATGCGCTGGACGCAGGACTTCGCGATGAAGCCGGACGCGCCCGTGGACGACGCCTGGATGACGGACAACATCAACCGCAACTCGCGTACGCAGATGGCGCTGATCCGGGACCGGATCGAGCAGGCGGCGGGCGAGCGGCGGACCGCGTCGGTGCTCGCCGACTGACACGTACGGACATCGGCGAAGGGCAGCACCCTCATGCACCACACACTGATCGTCGCCCGGATGGCACCCGGCGCGGCACCGGACATCGCGAAGGTGTTCGCGGAGTCCGACAGCGGCGAGCTGCCGCACCTGGTGGGCGTCAACCGGCGCAGCCTGTTCGAGTTCGGTGACGGCGTGTACCTGCACCTCATCGAGAGCGACGAGGACCCGGCCCCCACCATCGGCAGGCTGACCGGGCACCCGGAGTTCCGCCAGGTCAGCGAGCGGCTCGAACCGTACGTCTCGGCGTACGACCCGGCGACGTGGCGCGGTCCGAAGGACGCGATGGCGCGCTGCTTCTACCGCTGGGAGCGGACCACTGCCGGCTGACGGCACTCCGTCCCCGCATGCGTCGGGGTCGCCCGGATTACCACCCGGCGACCCCGACGCCGGCGTTGGGGGC
>NZ_JBHWKU010000028.1:0-85067 GCF_042730645.1 Streptomyces sp. NPDC059906 | reverse complement strand
GGCTGGGCGGGTGTCTCCACCCGGTGGGTCCGCACCAGGCCCGGCTCCCCCCCCCCCCCCCCCCCTGGGGGGGGGCGCGCCCGTATCCCCCCGGGCCCCCCCCGACGCAGTCGTTGCGGCCCGACGCAGTCGTTCCGGGTGAAGACGTTCCGGGGGATCGAACGGTTGCCCGCACGGACCGAACGTCCGCGTGAGAAGGGACACTTCGGAAACCGGGACGTTTTCGCACGTCCGTCCGCTTGGATCTTCGGGGCACGACAGCACCGCAGTCCGCTGTGCCAGGCCGACCGGGCCCAGCCCCGCCGACCAGCAGAGAGGACGCACACCGTGGGCCGATCCACCGCCCGCCGAGCCGGCCGAAGAACCGGGCCGGACGGTGCCGGACGCAGTTCCCGCCCCCGCAGGCGCAGACGCCGCGGACCCGCCCGAGCGGTGCCGGCCTGCCTCGCCCTCGGTGGGGTCCTGCTCACCGCGGGGGTGGCCGTCGCGTACTGGCGGGAGACCCGGCCGCCGGTGACGGACGACCGGGTGGCCGACGTCACGGACGCGCTGGACGCCTCGCCCCGGACGCCTTCGGCTTCCCCCTCCCCGTCGGCGTCACCGTCGCCGAAGGCCTCCGCGTCGCCCTCGGCCTCACCCTCGTCCTCGCCCTCCGCCACCACCATCGCCATTCCGGCGACCGGTCCCGGCACCTTCGTCACCGCCCGGGCCGACGGCACGACCGTGGGCACCGGCAGCCGGGTGCGCCGCTACAAGGTCCTGGTCGAGGAGGGCATCGACGTCCGGCCGAGCGCCGCCGCCGCCGAGATATCCGAGGTGCTCGCCGACCGCCGCGGCTGGACGCGGGACGGGACCAACGCCTTCCGGCTGGTCAGCAGCGGCTCCTACGACTTCGTGGTGAAGATCGCCACGCCGGGCACCGTCGACCGGATCTGCGGCGCGGCGGGCCTGCTCACCCGGGGCGAGGTCAACTGCAGCGTCGGAACGGACGTCGTGGTGAACCTCAAGCGCTGGGTGCTGGGCTCCCCGGAGTTCGACGGGCCGATCCACGAGTACCGGGCGCTGATCGTGAACCACGAGGTCGGTCACCGCATCGGCCACGGCCACGAGACGTGCCCCGGAGCGGGCCGGCCCGCGCCGGCGATGATGCAGCAGATCAAGGGCCTCAAGGGGTGCGTGGCCAACGCCTGGCCCTACGACGAGGCGGGCGACTACCTGGGCGGCCCGGCGGTGCCCTGAGCCGTCCCTCCCCCCCCGGCCGGCGCGGCGCGTTCGGCGGACGGTTCGCGGGACAGGCCCCGGGGTGGGGGGTGATGATCGGTCCATGACCACCACACCGCGCTTCGATCCCCGTGCCCTGCTGGCCGAGAGCCGGCTCGGCGTACTGGCGACGATCAAGTCGGACGGCCGCCCGCAGCTCTCGCCCGTCATGCCCGCCTACGACCCCGGGGCGGGCGTCATCCGGGTCTCCACCCGCGAGGGCCTCGCCAAGACGGCGAACCTGCGCCGGGACCCGCGGGCCACACTTGAGGTGACCGCCCCGGACGGCAGGTCCTGGGCCACCGCCGAGGGCGTCACCACCCTCACCGGTCCGGGTGCCGACCCGCACGGACCGGAGGTCGAGGCGCTGGTGGAGTACTACCGCGCCGCGGCCGGGGAGCACCCGGACTGGGACGAGTACCGGTCGACGATGGTGTCCGAGCGCCGGGTGCTGCTCACCATCACGGTCGAGCGCGTGTACGGCGCCGACATCGGCTGACTGGCGCGGCGGCGCCCCGGGAGCGGGTCCCTCACCGACCCCGGAAGATTTGTACCGGAGCGGTGAAGGATCCGCCCGCCGCTTCCGTACCTCCTGGCGTACCCGTATCGCGTCGCCCCTGGAGGCACCATGCGCCTGTCCCGCAGCAGGATCGGAGTCGTCGTCCTGTTCGGTGCGATGACGCTGACCCTCACCGCGCTGGCCTTCCCCGCCGTGCTCGGTCTGGACAAGGCCGACGGCAACCAGAACCGGGTGGTGGCCAGTACGAAGTTCGGTCCGCTCACCGAGGCCGACCGCGACTTCGTGGTGAAGGTCCGCGCCGCCGGACTGTGGGAGTACCCGCTGGGCGAGATGGTGATGGAGCGCGGTACGACGAAGGCGATGAAGACGGCCGGGGAGCACCTGGTCGTCGGGCACGCCGGACTCGACGCGATGTGCCGCGAGATCTCCCCCGAGTTGGGCATCACGCTGCCCAACCGGGCCTCCCCGCAGCAGGAGGGCTTCGTGGCCGCCGTGGACGCCAAGAGCGGCGGGGAGTTCGACTCCTCGGCGGTCAACATCATGCGGGTGACCCACGGTCAGATCTTCCCGGCGATCGCCAAGATCCGGGCCTCCACCAAGAACACCCTCGTGCGGCAGCTGGCGGACCTGGCCAACGACACCGTCCTGGACCACATCACGGTGCTGGAGAAGACCGGGCTGGTCGAGTACGACGACGTCACCTTCAAGCAGACCGGCCCGGCGAAGCTGCCGAGGGAGAAGGTCACCCCGCCCCCGCCGCAGCCGGGTGAGCGGGTGCTGGTGCTCAAGCCGCGCCCCGACCTGAACGTGAACACCGCCTCCCCGACGCCCACTCCGTCCCCGGCGGCTCCCTGAGGACCCGGGGGCGGGGGCCGCCCGGGCGCGGTGCGCGGCGCGCGAACCTGACGCGGGCACGATTACGACCCAGTCACGACCGGCGGCACGGGGAACGGGCCGCCGGTCGCGCACGTTCTCTGCAGGTGGCGGCCGACGGTGTCCGCCGGGCCATGACCATCCGGCGCCGGAGCCGGTGGTGGGCGGCCGTTCCCCTGCTCCCGCCCGCGTCCGTCCGGGGCCGACGACAGGAGGAGCGGGACCATGACCGCTTCCGGACCGGGCGGCGGCGACACCCCGGATGGACCGGACGACGCGCCGGCCGTGCCCGAGTACGTCTGGCGACTGTTCCTGGAGGACGACGAGCGCGCCATCCACGCCTCCGCCCCACGGGAACCCGCCGCCCGGGACCGGGTCCCCGGCGGACAGCCGGAGCCTCCCGCCGACGGCCCCGGCCACCCCGGCCGCGCCCACGACACGGTCGGCGAGCCGTGGCGCCGGGAGGACGCGTGGGCCGGACCGGCCTGGCGCGAGCTGGACGGGCGGGCCCGGCTGCGGCGGACGGGCCGCGTGCTCGGCACGGCGGCCGCGGTAGCGCTCGCCGTGACCGCGTGGTCGCAGCTGACCACCGGCCCGGCCACCCCGGGCGGCGGCCCCGCCGAAACGATCGGGCAGCGCCTGGAGGAAAGCCCCGCCCTGTCCTCGCCGGCCTCGGTCGCGGACACGTCGGCGCCCACGGAGTCCGCCACCGCGAGCCCCGCCGCCTTCGAACCCGCCCCGTCCGCGATACCCCGGGCGCCCGCGTCGACCCGGACCTTCGACTGACCGCGCGGCGGCCGGCTCCCGGTCAGGCGCTGCGCCTGCGGGACGCCGTCTTCTTGGGGGTGCTCTTGGCCGCGCCCTTGTCGCCGCCCCGGGCCGTGCTTCTGGCCGTGGCCTTCTTGTCGCCGCCCTTGGCGGGACTCCTGGCCGCCGTCTTCTTCGCGGCCCCGGCGGACTTGGCCGTCGACTTCTTCGGCTCCGCCTTCTTCGCCGCCGTCTTCTTCGCGGCCGTCGACGTCGACTTCTTGCCGCCGGTCTCCTTCGGGGCCCGGGACGAGGTCTTGCGCCGCGGCAGGGGTCTGACCTCCGCCTCCTCGGCCGGGCCGCCCGCCTCCTCGCCGTCCCGGGACTCCCGCGCCGCCCGCACGCTGCTCTCCAGTGCCGCCATCAGGTCGAGCACCTTCCCGGGCGCCGCCTCCTCGCGGGCCTCCGGGGGCTTCTCACCGGCGGCCTTGGCGGCGATGACCTCCTCGACGGCCTCCTGGTACTCGTCGTGCAGGTCGGCCAGGTCGATCTCGCCGAGGGTGTCCATGAGGGCGTCCGCGAGGTCCAGTTCCTGGTCGCGCACGGTGACGCCGGCCTCCGGGGCGACGCCCTCGGGGGCCCGCACCTCGTCCGGCCACAGCAGGCCGTGCATCGCGATGGCGTCGCCGACGACCCGGAGCATGCCCAGGCGCTCCCGGCCGCGCAGCGCGAACTTGGCGATCGCCACCCGGTTGCTGCGCTTGAGCGCCTCGCGCAGCAGCGTGTACGGCTTGGCGGCCGGGGCGCCGCTCGCCGCGAGGTAGTAGGCGGAGCCCATCTGGAGCGGATCGATGCGGTCCTCGGGCACGAAGGCGACGATCTCGATCGTGCGGGCCGTCGGGATCGGCAGCTGGGACAGGTCCTCGTCGGTGATCGGGATCATCGAGCCGTCGGCGTCCTCGTAGGCCTTGCCGATCTCGGCCTGGGTGACCTCGCGGTCCTCCAGTTCGCACACCTTGCGGTAGCGGATCCGGCCGCCGTCCTCCGTGTGGATCTGCCGGAAGGAGACCGAGTGGCTCTCGGTGGCGTTCACCAGCTTGATCGGGATGCTGACCAGGCCGAAGGAGATGGCGCCGTTCCAGATGGATCGCACGTGCAGCACCGTTCCTTTCGGGCGTTTTGTGACTGTTTCATGAGATTCTCATGGTATGGCGCCGATGACGGAAGTGGAGGGGCGGCGGGTGGCCCTCAGCAACCTGGACAAGGTGCTGTATCCCGCGGCCGGCCTCACCAAGGGCGAGCTGCTGCACTACTACGCGACGACCGCCGAGGTGCTGCTGCCGCACCTGCGGGACCGCGCGGTCTCCTTCCTGCGGTATCCGGACGGCCCGGACGGCCAGGTGTTCTTCACCAAGAACGTGCCGCCTGGTACGCCCGACTGGGTCACCACGGCCGAGGTGCCCCGCTCGGAGGGCCCGGCCCGGATGGTGCTGGTGCAGGACCTGGCGAGCCTGATGTGGGCGGCGAACCTGGTGACCGAGTTCCACACCCACCAGTGGACGGTGGACGACCCCGGCGAGGCCGACCGGCTGGTGTTCGACCTGGACCCGGGGCCGCCCGCGACCGTGGTGCAGTGCTGCGAGGTCGCGCTGTGGCTGCGGGAGCGGCTGGCGGCGGACGGGATCGAGGCGTACGCCAAGACCTCCGGGGCCAAGGGGCTGCACCTGCTGGCGGGGGTGCGGGGCGCGTCCTCGGAGCGGGTGTCGGAGTACGCGAAGGGGCTCGCCGTGGAGGCGGAGCGGGCGCTGCCGAAGCTGGTGGTGCACCGGATGACGCGCAGCCTGCGGCCGGGGAAGGTGTTCGTGGACTGGAGTCAGAACGCCGCGCGCAAGACCACGGCCGCCCCTTACACCGTGCGCGCCCGCGACGTGCCCGCGGTCTCCACGCCGGTGACGTGGGAGGAGGTCGCCGGGTGCGGGCGGGCGGAGCAGTTCGTCTTCCTGACGCCGGACGTCGGGCCGCGGGTGCGGGACCACGGCGACCTGCTGGCACCGCTGTTCGAGCGGCGGCGGGCGGCGGCGCTGCCCTGAGCCGGGCCCTCGGACGGCCATCGGACGGCCATCGAACGCAGGCGGCCCTCGGGCGGGGACGGCCCTCGGACGGCCCTCGGACGCGGGCGGGTCCTCAGACGCGCTGCCAGGTGGCCCGGTCCCTGGCCGTGGCGTGCAGGGCCTCCACGTCCGCCGGTTTCAGCACCCCGCCCGTCCGGGCCAGGTCCGGCAGCTCCCGGTCCGTGAGGACGCGCACCGAGCGGGGCGGGGCGGTGACGGTCACCTGCGCCGGCCCGACGAGGACGAGCACCGGGCGGACCTCCGCGGTCAGGGCGTAGGAGGCCCGGTCGGCGTCGGCGCGGACCCGGTCCAGCAGGGGGCGGGGAGTCCGGCGGCCCAGCGCCACCAGCGGGTCGGTGACCCGCACCCGTTGTCCGCGGGCGGGCAGCACGTGCAGGGCGAAGAGCCCACCGGGCCCGATCAGCAGGTGGTGGACGCGGTCGCCGCCGGGCAGCGGGAGGGAGTGCAGGGTGCGCGGACCGGCGCCGTCGAGGCGGTCGAGGGCGGTCCCGGTCGCCTGCTCGGCGGCCAGCGCCCGGCGGCGCGGGTCGGGGCGCAGCCGGTGTGCCGGCCCCGGCTCGCGCTCCAGGGCGACCAGGAGTGCCTCGCCGGGCCGGTTGGGGGCCAGGTCGTCGTCCGGGTGCAGGGAGAGCCGGGCCAGCTCGGCCGGGGTCGGGACCGGCGGCGGACCGACCGTGACCGGGCCGGCGACGAAGGGGCCGAGGGCCTGGAGCACCTCGGCCCTGCGGTCGTCGCTCAGCAGGTTGACGCGGGCCTCCTCGCGGTCGTACCAGGCGACGTTCCCGCCGTCCGGGAGGCAGACGTAGAGCCGTTCCCGGCCGTGGCGCCGGGTCGGCACGACGCGCAGTCCGTCCATGCCCATCACCACCCCCGTCCATGGGACCAGGCGGGGTGCCGCCGGGGCAAGAAGCCGGTTGCTTTCGGGATGAGTTGGGCAGACCCTGGGCGAGACCGGGGAGGTGGCTGTGCGTACCCGTGGGAGAGGTCCGGACGTGCCGGCCCCGGACCGGCCGTGGGACGAGATCGTGCCGGGCCTGTGGATGGGCGGGCACGAGTTCCGGCGGACGGCGGGGCGGCTGGAGTTCGCCGTGGTGCGGGACGAGTTCGACCTCGTGCAGACACTGCTGCGGCTGCCCGGGCACGGGCCGGACGAGGGTGTCGAGCACCATGTGTGGCCGATCCCGGACGGGCCCCTGGACGGCACGCAGCTCGCCGGGGTGATCCGGCTGGCCCGGGCCGCGGACGAGGCGCTGGACGGGGGCCGCAAGGTCCTCGTCCGCTGCCACCACGGGTACAACCGCTCCGGTCTCGTCGTCGCGCACACCCTGATGCGCCGGGGCAGCGGCGCCGAGGAGGCGATCCGGCTGATCCGGGCCCGGCGCTCGCCGTGGGCGCTGCACAACGACCTGTTCGTGGCCTATCTCCGCACCGGCCTGGCCACCGTGCGGCTGCTGGAGGATCTGGCCGAGTAGCCCGGCGGGCCCGTACGCACGCAAAATGGCCTTCCGTACGGCGTCGCGTGCGGTGCCGCGATGCCCGCGGTGCCGCCCGCGGCCGTGCGGGACCGCCGACGCCGATCACCGAACCCCAGGAGTGCAGTGCTCCCGAGCCGCCGCGGGCGCCCCGCCCGCGTCCCCGCCGCCCTCGCGCTGCTCCTGGCGACCGCCGCGACCGGTGTGCTGGCGGCCTGCGGGGACACCGGCGGCCTGGAGAGTGCCGGGGCGACGCCCGCCGCGCACAATCCGGCCCGGCTGTGGCCCGGCCTGACCCCGGCGTCCAGTCCGGCGTACGACATCGGCGAGGTGGAGCACGCTCCGGTGAAGGGCGTCGCCGTGCCTGGTGGCGACATCCGCAGGGCGGACCCGGTGGCCGCGGTGCGGGCCGAGATCGCCGCGCACCCGGACGACTACGCGGGCGCGAAGGCGCGGTACCACGAGACGTCGGTGCGGATGGCGGACTGCGGCGCGGACGGCGCCGGGGACGAGCCCGGCGGCTGCCCGGTGCTGCGGCCGTACTACCGCGACCTGACCGGTGACGGGCGTCCCGAGATGACGCTGGGTTTCCGGCTGCTGCCGGACCGGCTGACCGCCGTGCGGGTCTACACCGTCGAGAAGGACCGGCTCGTGCGGGTCATGTCCTACGAGGATGCCGTGAGCGCGGTCGAGCTGGCCGGGCGGACGGTGATCGTCCGCTCGCCCTCGGAGGTCGCCGGGTACGAGTACCGCCTGCAGTGGACCTGGGACGCCGACCAGCGGGCCATGCTGCTGACCAGCGACGAGATGCTGCGCACCGACGACGGCGGACGGCACACCAAGCGTCCTCCCGCCTCGCCGTCGCCCTCCGTGTCGCGCTCGGCGAGCGCCCGGTGAGGCTCGCCCTCCCCCGGTGGACCGGACCGCTGGCCGTGAAGGCGGCCGTCTTCATCACCGTGATGTGCTGCGGGCTCGCCGCGCTGCTCGGCGTCCTGGTGCACGTCTCGGTGACCAACCGGACCGTCGGCCAGGCGCGTGACGCGGCCCTGTCCCGGCTGGGCGAGGCGACGGAGTCCTACGAGGCGGGGGACCCGCTGCGGCGCGGGGCCCGCATCGACCCGGCGGGGCTGCCGCGGCCGCTGCGCGAACTGGCCGCCTCGGGCCGGCGCGGCACGATGCTCGCCGAGTACGCGGGGCGCCCCACGATGTGGGCGGCGGGGCCCGCCGACGGCGGCCGGGTGCTGGCGGTGCGGGTCGACCACTCCCAGGGCCAGGCCACCATCGACGGCCTGGACGGCACGCTCGTGTGGTCCTCGGCGCTGGCGATCGGGGCGACGCTGCTGGTCGGCGCGTTCGCGGTGACGCGGGTGACGCGGCGGCTGCACACGACGGCGCGGGTGGCGCGGCGGATCAGCGCGGGCGACCTCGACGCGCGGGTCGGCGATCCGCGCGCGCAGCATCCGACGCGCCCGCAGGACGAGGTGGCGTCGGTCGCCGCCGCGCTGGACTCCATGGCGTCGTCGCTGCAGGGCAAGCTGCTCGCCGAGCAGCGGTTCACCGCGGACGTGGCGCACGAGCTGCGCACCCCGCTCACCGGACTGCACGCGGCGGCCGAGCTGCTGCCGCCGGGCCGCCCCACCGAGCTGGTGCGGGACCGGGTGGCGGCGCTGCGCACGCTCACCGAGGACCTGCTGGAGATCTCCCGGCTGGAGAGCGGGCGGGAGCGGCCGGCGACGGAGCCGGAGGAGCTGGGCGCGCTGGTCCGGCGGGTCCTGCGGGGCTCGGGCACCGACACGCGCGTGGACGTCGTACGGGACGCGCGGGTGGAGACCGACCGGCGGCGGCTGGAGCGGGTGCTGGGCAACCTGGTCGCGAACGCCCACCGGCACGGGCGGGCGCCGGTGGTGCTGACCGTGGACGGTGCGGTGATCACCGTGCGGGACCACGGGGACGGCTATCCGGAGTACCTGCTCGCGCACGGGCCGCAGCGCTTTCGCACCGAGGGCGGGACGAAGGGGCACGGCCTGGGGCTGACGATCGCGCTGGGGCAGGCCGAGGTGCTCGGGGCGCGGCTGGAGTTCACCAATCCGCCGGGCGGCGGTGCGCTGGCCCGGCTGACGCTGCCTCAGCAGCCCTGACCACGGCGTCTTCCCCGATGGCTCAGTGCGGCGGGCGGGGCCTGCGGAGCGCTCCTAATGTGGCGGTTAGTCACCTGAAGACCCGTTCGCTCCCGGGAGGTACTCCCATGTCGCCACTGTCCGCACCGGCCTCGCGTTCACCCCTGGCCCGCGGCCTCGCCACCGCCCTCGCGGCCGGCGCGCTCGCCACCGCCGTCGCCGTCACGCCCGCCGCCGCGAACGACGAGTGGGGCGGCGACACCGGCTCCACCTCCGCCGTCACCGGCGGCGGGAACGGCGGTGGAAGCAGCGGAGGAAACGGGGGAGGAAGCGGAGGAGGAAGCGGCGGCGACGCGTGGGGCGGGAGCGACGGCCGCCAGGAGCAGGGCCGCTACCGGGGTGTCGTGACGGCCCAGCGCCTCGCCCTGCGCACCTCGCCGAGCCGCGGTTCGGACGTCATCCGGTACGCCCGCCGGGGCGAGGTCGTCTCCATCTACTGCAAGACGCCCGGCTCCAAGGTCAAGGGCAACCCGCTGTGGTACCTCCTCACGGACGGCACCTGGGCCTGGGGCGCGGCCCGGTACATCGACAACATCGGCCCCGCGCCGCGCTGGTGCTGAGCCGGACGCCGTGCACACCGCATCATTTGGTTAAGTTCCGGACATGACCAAGGCCGGAACCGGAACCGGGATCACCGTGGCACAGGCGGACACCCCCGCACCCGTCGCCCGGCTCCCCCGGCGCCGGGGCATCGAACTCGCGCTCATCGTCATGGCCGTCCTGCTGTCGGTCTTCGGCTACTGCAACGTCGGCCTCGCCCAGCACGACGCGCTTCCCCCCGGCGCCGCCGGATACGGCGCCGGGCTCGGGGTGCTCGCGCTCCTCGCCCACCTGGCGGTACGGCTGCGCGCCCCGTACGCCGATCCGCTGCTGCTGCCCATCGGGGTGCTGCTCAACGGCCTCGGCCTGGTGCTGATCTACCGGCTCGACCTGGAGACGCCGGACGACCGGGCGGCCCCGGCCCAGCTGGTGTGGTCGACGCTGGGTGTCGCGCTGTTCATCGTGGTCGTCCTGCTCCTGCGCGACCACCGGGTCCTGCAGCGCTACGCCTACGTGTGCGTCGCGGCGGCGCTCGCCCTGCTCACCGTGCCGATCTTCTTCCCGGCGGTGAACGGCGCCCGCATCTGGATCCGGGTCGAGGACTTCTCCATCCAGCCCGGCGAGTTCGCGAAGGTGCTGCTCGCGGTGTTCTTCGCCGCCTACCTGGCCGCCAACCGCAACGCGCTGGCCTACGCGGGCCGCCGCGTGTGGCGGCTGCAACTGCCCACCGGCCGGGTGCTCGGCCCGATCCTGGCGGTGTGGCTGGTCAGCGTCGGCGTCCTGGTCCTGGAGCGGGACCTGGGCACCTCGCTCCTCTTCTTCGGCCTGTTCGTGGTCCTGCTCTACGTCGCCACCGGCCGCACCGGCTGGATCGCCGTCGGGCTGCTGCTGGCCTCGCTGGGCGCGGTCGCCGTGGGCTGGCTGGAGCCGCACGTGCACAGCAGGGTGGAGGACTGGCTGCACCCCTTCGCGTCCATCGAGGCGGGCCACGGCCCGAACCAGCTGGCCCAGTCCCTCTTCGCCTTCGCGGCGGGCGGGGTGACCGGCACCGGTCTCGGCCTCGGCCACTCGGTCCTGATCGGCTTCGCCGTCAAGTCGGACTTCATCCTGGCGACCGCCGGTGAGGAGCTGGGCTTCGTCGGCCTGAGTGCCGTCTTCCTGCTGTACGGGCTGCTGGTGGAGCGCGGCTACCGGGCGGGACTCGGCGCCCGCGACCCCTTCGGCCGGCTGCTCGCGGTCGGACTCTCCTCGATCGTCGCGCTCCAGGTGTTCGTCATCGCGGGCGGGGTGACGGGGCTGATCCCGCTGACCGGCATGGCGATGCCGTTCCTGGCGCAGGGCGGGTCCTCGGTCGTCACCAACTGGGCGATCGTGGCGCTGCTGATCCGGGTCAGCCACGCGGCCCGCAGCCAGGCCGGCGGGCGGGCGGAGCCGTGAGCGGGGAGCACCTCGGATGACCCGGAACATCCGGCACGCCGCCGTCTTCTGCGCCCTGCTGCTGGTCGCCCTGGTGGTCAACGCGGCCCGGGTGCAGATCGTCCAGAAGCCGGAGTACGACGACAACCCGGCCAACCGCCGCCCCGACATCGCCCGCTACCAGCAGCCGCGCGGCGACATCCTGGTCGGCGGCAGGGCGGTCACCGGCTCCCGGGACACCGGTGAGCACCTGCGCTTCGAGCGGACCTACGCGAACGGGCCGATGTACGCGCCGATCACCGGCTTCGCCTCCCAGGCGTACGGGACGACGCTGCTCGAACACGCCGAGGACGGCCTGCTGTCCGGCGCCGACCCGACGCTCGCGCCGCTGCCGCTGTGGAACGACGTGACGGGGGCCCACAACCCGGGCGGCGACGTCGTGACGACGATCGACGGGGCCGCGCAGCGGGCGGCGTACGAGGGGCTGGGCGGGCGCAAGGGGGCGGTGGCCGCGATCGAGCCGGCCACGGGCCGCATCCTGGCCCTGGTCTCCACCCCCTCCTACGACCCGCAACTGCTCTCCGGCAACAGCGCGGCCGCCACCCGCACCTGGAACCGGCTGAACGCCGACCCGGACAAGCCGATGCTCAACCGGGCGGTGAGCCGGACCTATCCGCCGGGTTCGACGTTCAAGGTGGTCACCGCGGCGGCGGCGCTGGACGCGGGCGTGATCCGCGACCTGGACGCGCCGACCCGCTCCCCCGACCCGTACACCCTGCCCGGGACGCGGACGAAGCTCACGAACGAGGCCGACGGGTGCCGGAACGCCTCGCTGCGGGAGGCGTTCGAGTGGTCCTGCAACACGGTGTTCGCCAAGCTCGGCGTGGACGTGGGCGTGCGCGGCATGACGGCGATGGCGGAGGCCTTCGGCTTCAACGACGACGGGCTGCGGGTCCCCTTCCCCGTCGCGCGCAGCACCTTCGACACCAGCGTGGACCGGGCGCAGCTCGGCCTGTCGTCGATCGGCCAGTACAACACCCGGGCGACGCCGCTGCAGATGGCGACGGTGGCGGCGGCGGTGGCGGGCGGCGGCCTGGCGCGCTCGCCGTACCTGGTGGAACGGACGCTGCGGGCGGGCGGCAGCCTGGTGGCGGCGGCCGGGTCACGCCCCTCCCGCGAGGTGATGCGCCCCTCGACGGCCGCGCTGCTCAAGGAGTTGATGACCGGCGTGGTGGACAAGGGCACCGGCGCGAAGGCGGCGATCCCGGGCGCCACCGTCGGCGGCAAGACCGGCACCGCCCAGCACGGCGTGGGCAACTCGGGCACGCCGTACGCCTGGTTCATCTCCTGGGCGCGGGGCGACGGCGACGTGGAACCGAAGGTCGCGGTCGCGGTGGTGGTCGAGGGTTCGGCGACCGACCGGGACCGCATCAGCGGGGGCGGCCTTGCGGCGCCGATCGCGCGGGGGGTGATGGAGGCGGTTCTCGGGGGGTGAGGCAGCGCCCCTCCGAGCCGCTGCGTTCAGGAGGGGGGCAGAACTGGCGGTCGGCGGTTGATGGCGGTGAGATCGATAGTGACGGGGAACGGAACGTTGAGCTTCATCCGGTCATGATGGATGCCGGTAAGGCTGTAGCCACCTGTGGCTGGGTCGAGTTCGTAGGTATAGACGACGGGCAGCCCTTCGTTCTCCTCCACCCTCCAGTAGTACGGAATGCCCGCGCCCGCGTACTTCAGCGGCTTCACTTCCCGGTCCCGTTCCAGGGAGTCCTCGGACACCACCTCGATGGCAAGGACAACGGAATCGGAGTGGTGCCAGGTCTGCCGTGGTCCGGTGTCGGCATCCGCCCGATACACCAACACGTCCGGTTCCGGTCGATTGCGTCGGTCGAGCCTGACACTGAACTCTCGGTCGACGTCGTACGCGTCCGGCGCCTGGCTGAGCAGCGCGTACTCCAGCAGCCGGATGGTGCGCAGGTGAAAGCGGGTCTGCGGACTCACGAAGACAAGGCTCCCGTCGATCAGCTCCGTGTGCGGAGGCAGGTTGGGAAGCTCGTCGAGGTCGTCCGCCGTCCAGCCGCCCTCCGGCGGACGGGGCCACTGGTAGTCGTCGTCCAGTCCGTAGTCGCGTGCGGCGCTCATGATCGCTCCCATGTGCCGGAGTCTGGCTGACCTGGCCAGCGTACCCAGGAGGAACGACGACGGAGCGCCCCTCGAGCGAACCCACGCCGGACGGTTGACGACCAGTCCACCTTTACTCGCGGTCAACAAGTTCCGCGCAGGGGATTGACGAGCTTACTGACACGCAGTCTCATAAGAATCGGCACGCTGGAGTGACCGCGGGTAACACGATCCGTTCGACGAGGTGGGACACAGCCATGACGACCCTGACGGAAGCCGACGCGCTCGAGGGCCTGCGCGACGCGCTCGGCCTGCTCAAGGACCGGGAGCAGGTGGCCGAACGGCTGCTCGACTCGTCCGCCAAGCACTCCTTCGACCCGGACAAGGAGCTGGACTGGGACGCGCCGTTCGAGGACGGCAAGTGGTTCTGGCCGCCGGAGCTGGTGTCGCTGTACGACACGCCGATGTGGCAGCGGATGAGCGAGGAGCAGCGCATCGCGCTCTCCCAGCACGAGGCCGCCGCGCTCGCCTCGCTCGGCATCTGGTTCGAGCTGATCCTGATGCAGCTCCTGGTCCGGCACATCTACGACAAGTCGGCGACGAGCGCCCACGTGCGCTACGCGCTCACCGAGATCGAGGACGAGTGCCGGCACTCGAAGATGTTCGCCCGGCTGATATCGCGCGGGGAGACCCCGTGGTACCCGGTGAGCCCGGTCCACCAGCACCTGGGGCGCCTGTTCAAGACGATCTCCACCACGCCCGGTTCCTTCACCGCCACGCTGCTCGGCGAGGAGGTCCTGGACTGGATGCAGCGCCTGACCTTCCCGGACGAGCGGGTCCAGCCGCTGATCCGGGGCGTCACGCGCATCCACGTCGTGGAGGAGGCCCGGCACGTGCGGTACGCCCGTGAGGAGCTGCGCCGGCAGATGGTGACGGCCCCGAAGTGGTCGCAGGAGTTCACCCGGGTCACCTCCGGCGAGTTCGCCCGCGTCTTCTCCAAGGCCTTCGTCAACCCCGAGGTCTACTCGAACGTCGGCCTGGACAAGCGGGAGGCCCTGGCCCAGGTCCAGGCCAGCGGCCACCGCAAGGAGATCATGCAGACCGGCGCGAAGCGCCTGACCGACTTCCTGGACGACATCGGCGTCCTGCGCGGCGCCGGCCGCAAGCTGTGGCGGTCCTCGGGCCTGCTGGCCTGACACCCCGACCACAGCCCCGACCGCCTGACCGCCGCCCGGCGGAGCCGCACATCGAACACAGCCTGGACGACACCGGCGTCCCGCGCGGCACCGGCCGCAAGCTGTGGCGATCCTCGGGCCCGCTGGCCTGACACCCCGACCACACCCCCGACCACCTGACCGCCGCCCGGCGGAGCCGCACATCGAACACAGCCTGGACGACACCGGCGTCCCGCGCGGCGCCGGCCGCAGGCTGTGGCGGTCCTCGGGCCTGCTGGCGTAGTCCGGCCGGTCCGCCTCGCCGACGTGGGTGAGCGCCCGGTCGTGCGGGTTACGCTGCGGTTCATGACCCCGCAGGCCCCCACCCCCGCCTACCGCCGCCTCAGCGTGGAGGAGCGCCGCGTCCAGTTGCTGGACGCGGCGCTCGCCCTCTTCGCGCACCGGCCCCCGGAGGAGGTCTCCCTGGACGACGTCGCCGAGCAGGCGGGGGTCTCGCGGCCGCTGGTGTACCGGTACTTCCCCGGCGGCAAGCAGCAGCTGTACGAGGCCGCGCTCAGCTCCGCCGCCGACGAACTGCGGCTCTGCTTCGACGAACCCCGCGAGGGCGCCCTGCTGGCCCGGCTCTCCCGCGCCCTGGACCGCTATCTCACCTTCGTCGACGAGCACGACACCGGCTTCAGCGCCCTGCTGCGCGGCGGCAGCGTGGTCGAGACCTCGCAGACCTCGGGCATCGTGGACGGCGTACGCCGGGCCGCCGCCGACCACATCATGCGCCACCTGGACGTCGCCGAGCCCGGCCCCCGGCTGCGGATGACCGTCCGGATGTGGATCACGGCGGTGGAGGCGGCCTCGCTGATCTGGCTGGACGAGGACAAGCAGCCGCCCTTCGGCGAGCTGCGGGACTGGCTGGTGGAGCAGTTCCTCGCCGTACTGACGGTCACCGCCCGCCGCGACCCGCAGACCGCGGCGCTGGTCGAGACGCTGGCCGCGGACCTCTGACCGGACGGCGGCCCGACCGGGGGCGACGGCTTCCGGCGCCCGAGCCCCGATCACCGACACTGGAGCCGTGAAGAGCGAAGACACCCCCTTCGAGGGCGGCCCCATGGACGGACGCGTGCTGCCCGTCCTGGTCGGCATGACCGGGCACCCCCCGAAGACGTACCGCATCCCCGTCCCGGACCCGGACGGCGGCCCGCCCACGGTGCTCGTCTACCGGCGCGTGCCCCGGGACTCCCGGGGCGGGCTGCGGTTCGCCCGCTGGAAGTACGCGTACGCCCCCGAGGGGGCGAAGGGCTCCGGCCGGAAGTGGCCCTGGTCGAAACCGGAGCGTCCGGCGGCCGCCGATCCAGACGCCACGCCGGGCGGCAAGCCGGACGACGCGGACGGGTGACCCCGTTGCGCCGATCCGCGCACACTCGGCGCGCGAAGCCCGCCGACCCGCCACATGCTCACCGTGCGGAGCGGACCCGCCGCCCCGCAGCGGAGGTGATGGCGTGTCAGGAAGGCTTCTGCGTCTGGTGTGTACGGCGGCGCTCACGGCCGGGATCGTCCTCGCGCCCGTGCCCGCCACGGCCGAACCCGAACCCGCACCCGGCCCCGCCGAGGGGGCGGCGGGCGACCGCACCGTGGCCGGACTGCTGACGGACCTCCAGCGGCTGTACCGGGAGGCGGAGCGGGCCACCGAGACCTACAACGGCACCGAGGAGCGGCTGAAGCGGCAGCGCGCCCGGGTGCTGCGGCTGAACGCGGAGCTGACCCGGACCCGGCTGTCGCTGCGGGACAGCCGCGGCGCGGCCGGGCGGCTGGCCCGGCAGCAGTACCAGAACAGCAGCGACTTCTCGCCCTATCTGCGGCTGCTGCTCGCCCGCGACCCGCAGCACGCCCTCGACCAGGGACATGTGATCGGCAGGCTGTCCGAGGAGCGGGCCGAGACGGTGGGGCGGCTGACCGGCGACACGAGGAAGGCCGACGAGCTGGCCGGGCGGGCCCGCGCGGCCCTGGCCCGGCAGGCCGCCCTCGCCGAGCGGGAGGAGCGGGAACGGGACGGCGTGCGCGAACGCCTGCGCGCCGTCGAGGAGCTGCTCGCCTCCCTCACCCCCGAGCAGCTGGCCGCCCTGGCGGAGCTGGAGAAGAGCGGGATCGCCGAGGACCAGGAGCGGTTCCTGGCGTCCGGCACGCTCGGCGACGACGCCAAGCCGTCCGCCGGGGGCGAGAGCGCGGTGCGCTTCGCGGTGGAGCAGCTCGGCAAGCCGTACGAGTGGGGCGCCGAGGGCCCGGCGTCGTACGACTGCTCGGGGCTGACCTCGGTGGCCTGGGAGCGGGCCGGGACGCCGATCCCGCGCACCAGCCAGGAGCAGTGGGCGCGCCTCGACCACGTGCCGCTGGACGAACTGCGCCCCGGTGACCTGGTCGTGTACTTCCCCGAGGCCACCCACGTGGCGATGTACCTCGGCGACGGCATGGTCGTCCAGGCCCCCCGCCCCGGCGCCGACGTCAAGGTGTCGCCGATCGCCGCCAACCCGGTCCTGGGCGCCGTACGCCCCGACCCCGGCGGGGAGCCCGTACGGCGCTACACGCCGCCGCGGCTCCCGGCGGGGGCGACGGACGGGTCGGACGCGGGGTACGCGGCCGCGGGGCCCACCCGGTGACCTACGGGCGCCGCGCACGGCGGACGCCGGAACGACGGCCGCCCGGGCGCTCCGCGGGTGTGTCCGCGTCCGCGGGAGGCGGGGGAAACCGCGCGCCGGTGCCGCCGTGCCACGTGCCCGCCGGATGGTCACCCGCCCGGCCGCCGGAGGCCCTACGCGCCCGCGGCGCCGGACAGCTCGGCCAGGTAGCCCTCGGTCTTCGCCGGGTCGTAGAAGAAGTTCTCGAAGTCCGACGGGTCGTTGAAGCCGTTGGCGACGCGGTCGGCGATGGGCTGGAGCTGCGTCGCCGCGCCGAACAGGTTGAGGATGTGCTCCGGCGGCGGGGCCAGCATGGTGTTGGTCCACTTGGTCACGTGCTGGGCGGTCTCCCAGTAGCGGTCGAAGGTCTGCCGCATCCAGGCCTCGTCGAACTCCTGGTCCCCGTGCTCGACGATCGAGGCGAGGTAGGAGGCGGCGCACTTGGACGCGGAGTTGGAGCCCTGGCCGGTGATCGGGTCGTTGGCGACGACCACGTCGGCCACACCGAGGACGAGACCGCCGCCGGGGAGGCGGCCGACCGGGTTGCGGACGGTGGGGGCGTAACGCCCGGCGAGGGTGCCGCCGGCGTCGGTCAGTTCGACCTTGGTGGCCCGCGCGTACTCCCAGGGGACGAACTTCTCCATGAGTTCCAGGGTCAGGGAGAGGTGCTCCGCCGGGTCCTTGACGTCCTTGAAGACGTCGAGCGGGCCGCCGGGTATGCCCTCCAGGAACAGGATGTCGGCACGGCCCGAGGTGGTGAAGGTCGGCATGACGAACAGCTCGCCGACACCCGGCACCAGGTTGCAGCGCACGGCCTCCGTCTCCGGGTGCTCGGGGCGCGGGCCCATCCCGTGGACATAGGCGACGGCGAGGGCGCGCTGCGGCTCGCCGTACGGCGACCGCTCCGGGTCCCGGCCGAACATCTGGACCAGCTCGCCCTTGCCCGCCGAGACCAGGACGAGGTCGTAGGCGCGGGAGAAGTAGTCGAGGTCGCCGACGGCCGCGCCGTGGATGACCAGCTGGCCGCCGCGCTGGGCGAAGGTCTCCATCCAGCCGGCCATCTTCACCCGCTGGTCGACCGACTGCGCGAAGCCGTCGAGGTGTCCGAGCCAGTCGATCGCGCGCTGCGAGGGACCCGGGTCGAAGGAGCCGGGGGCCGCCACCGAGACACCGAGTCCCTCGATCTTCGGGGCCTGGGACTCCCAGAAGTTCAGCTGGAGATCGCGCTCGTGCTGGAGTGCCGTGTGGAACATGCACTGCGTCGACATGACCCGGCCGGTGCGGATCTCGTCCGCGGTCCGGTTGGACATCAGGGTGACCTCGTAGCCGTGCGACTGCAGGCCGAGGGCGAGCTGGAGGCCGGACTGGCCGGCTCCGACGACGAGTATCTTCCGCATGCGGTTTCCGTCTCCTGGTCGAGGGCGTCTGGTCGGGGGGTCGTCTACTCGGGTGTTTCGTCGAGCGCGTGGCCCACGAGGGACAAGAGGGTCTCGATGGCCGAGATCCGACGGCGCGCGTCCATGATCATGACAGGTATGTGCGCCGGGATCGTCAGCGCCTCCCGCACGTCGTCCGCCTCGAACAGCTCGCTGCCGTCGAAGTGGTTGACCGCGACGACGTAGGGCAGTCCGCAGCTCTCGAAGTAGTCGAGGGCCGGCCAGCAGTCCTTCAGGCGCCGGGTGTCGGCCAGCACGACGGCGCCGATCGCGCCGCGCACCAGGTCGTCCCACATGAACCAGAACCGCTGCTGGCCCGGGGTGCCGAACAGGTAGAGCACCAGGTCGTCGTCGAGCGTGATGCGGCCGAAGTCCATGGCCACGGTGGTGGTGAGCTTGCCCGGGGTGGCGGTGAGGTCGTCGGTCTCCTCGCTCGCCTCGGTCATCAGCGCCTCGGTCTGCAGGGGCGTGATCTCCGATACGGCGGTGACCAGCGTGGTCTTGCCGACACCGAAACCTCCCGCGACGACGATCTTCGTGGCGACCGGCGCACGGGTGGGATCCGTCTGCCAGGGCTGTACGGGCCCGTCGGTGTCGACGAGCGGGGGGACGCCGAACGCGGCGGCGTCAGAGACGACGGAGTCCACTGAGCACCCTTTCGAGCAGAGCGCGGTCCGGGCGGCCCGTGCCGTGGCCGGTACCGGTGCCGTACACACGGATCTTTCCCTGGTCCGCCAGGTCGCTGAGGAGCACCCGGACGACGCCGAGCGGCATCTTCAGCAGCGCGGCGATCTCGGCCACCGTACGCATGCGGCGGCACAGTTCGACGATGGCCCGCATCTCCGGCATCACGCGGGAGGTGAGGCCGCCCTTCGTCAGTTCCTTGCGCTCCTCGGCGGCTTCGAGCGCGGCGGTGCCGGCGGTGGCGCCGACGAAGGTCTCGACGAGCAGGACGTGACCGAAGCGGGTGCGGCCGCCGGTGAGCGAGTAGGGGCGTACGCGGGCCGGTTTGCGGTCGGCGCCGCGGACGGGGAGGTGCCCCCGGCCGTTCTTTCCCGGCTTCTCGGGACTGCTGCTCATCGGGCGCTCCCCGTCGGCTCGGACGACACGGACGACACGGACGACTCGGGCTCCAGCGACTTGCGCAGTTCGCTGCGGAGTTCGGGGGTCAGGACGTGGCCGGCACGGCCGACGAAGAGGGCCATGTGGTACGCCACGACGCTCATGTCGCACTCCGCCGAGCCGTGTACACCGAGCAGCGAGCCGTCGCTGATCGACATCACGAACAGGCTGCCCTCGTCCATGGCGACCATCGTGTGCTTCACCGGGCCGAAGTCCATCAGCCGGGCGGCGCCGACGGTCAGGCTGCCCACGCCGGAGACGACGGTGGCGAGGTCGGCGGCCGAGCCGCGCGGGCCCGCCCGGGGCGTCTCGCGGGCCTGCCGGGCCTCCTCGTTGCGGCCGGGGTCCGAGGACAGGAGCAGGAGCCCGTCGGAGGAGACCACGGCGACCGACCGGATGCCGGGCACCTCCTCGACGAGGTTGGTCAGCAGCCAGTGGAGATTGCGGGCTTCACTGCTCAGTCCGAACGTACTGGGCGCGGTCAACTGCTTGCCTCCTCGACGGTGCCCCCCGTGGCTTCTTCGGTTGTGTCCGCCCCGGCGTCCGGCGCCTGGTTCTGCCCGGTGCGGTCGGCGATCTCCGCCTCGACGTCCCGGCGGCCGGCCTCCGCCCCGCGGCGGAATCCGCCCAGGCGCCGACGGAGCGCGTCGGCGTCGACGGAACCCGCGGTGCGCGGACGCGGCACCGCGGCGGGGGTGGTGAGCTTCGGGGTCCGCTTGGGCAGGCCCTTGTCGGTGACGGGTTCGGCGGCCTCGGAGCCGTCCTCGGTCCCCCCGGCTCCCTCGTCCGGCGCGCGGTCGTGGGCGTCGGGTCCGATGGCGTACGGGTCGGGGACCGTCTCCGGCCGGGGCTCCGGTTCCGCGAGGTCCGGCAGGAACAGGGCCATCGTGGCGTCGTCGGGGAGGTCGCTGCCGGGGGCGGGGCCGTCCTGGGAGGACTCCGTCTCCCTCTCGGGTTCCGGGGCGGCCGGCCCGGCCGGGTCTTCGCGCTCGTCCGGTTCCGGGGCGTGCGGCGTGTCGGCGCCGGGCGCCTCCGCGTCCGCCCCCGCCTCCGCCTCCGCCTCCGCCTCGGCACGGCGTACGGCTTCCTCCGCCGAGGCGACCAGCGGGTCGATGCCGGGCTCGGGGTCCGGGCCGGCTTCCTCCCCGGCGCCCTGCTCGGTCTGCTCCGGCTGCTCCGGCTGCTCCGGCTGCTCCGGCTGCTCCGCCGGAAGGGCCTTCTCCGTCCGCCCGTGCAGGACGTTGGAGTTGGCCTCCGCGTCCGCGCCGGGCAGGGAGAAGGAGCCGGTGCCGTCGGACACCGGCACGGTCGGGGCCAGCGCGGCCGGCGGGGCCGCGGCGAGCAGGGGGCTCGGGAGGACGACGACGGCCGCGACGCCGCCCTGCTTCTGCTCCCGCAGCCGTACCCGCGCCCCGTGCCGGTGGGCGAGCCGGGCGACGACGTAGAGGCCGAGCCCCAGACCGTCCTCGCCCTCCTGGTCGTACGGCGCGTCCGGGTCGAAGTCGGTGAGGCGGGCGTTGAGCCGCTGGAGGCGTTCGGTGGCCATGCCGATGCCCTCGTCCTGGACGGAGAGCATCACCTCGCCGTTCTCCAGGAGCCAGCCGGAGACCTCGACGGGCAGGTCCGGCGGCGAGAAGGAGGTGGCGTTCTCCATCAGCTCGGCCAGCAGGTGGGAGAGGTCGTCGGCGGCGAACCCGGCCACGTGGGCGTGCGGCGGCAGCGCGGCGATGCGCACCCGCTCGTACCGCTCGATCTCGCTGACCGCGGCCCGGACCACGTCGACCAGCGGCACCGGCGAGGCGCTGTGCTGGACGTGCTCGGTGCCGGCGAGGACGAGGAGGTTCTCGCTGTGCCGGCGCATGACCGTGGCGAAGTGGTCGAGCTTGAACAGGGTGGCGAGGCGGTCCGGGTCCTGCTCGCGCTCCTCCAGGCCCTCGATGACGGCGAGTTGCCGCTCGACCAGGCCGAGGGTGCGCAGCGCGAGGTTGACGAAGGTGGAGCCGATGCTCTTGCGCACCACCTCCAGCTGGGCGGCGGACTCGGCGAGTTCGGTGCGCAGTTCCTCGCGGGCGTCGGCCATCTTCTGCCGCTGGCCGACCAGGTGCTTGCGGTCGGACTCCAGCGTGGCGACCCGCCCGGCGAGCGTGGCGGCGTGCGTGTGCAGGGCGTTGACGGAGCGGACGACCTGCGCGAACTCGTCGTTGCGGCCGGTGAAGGCGACCGGCTCCTCGGTCGTCGGGTCCGCCGCGCCGGCGAGGCGGGCCGAGCCGCGGCGCAGCACCGACAGCGGGCGGGTGAGGGTGCGGGCCAGGGCGGTGGCGACACCGACGGCGAGCAGGATCAGGGCGCCGAGGACGGCGATCCGGATCTCCAGCGCGGTGACGTCGTCGTCGCGCAACTGCTCCAGGGCCTCGACGCGCTTCTCGTACAGGGCGGACTCGGCACCGCGCATCGCGTCGACGCGGGCGGAGAGCGCCGCGTCCAGCCGCTTGGTACTGGTGCCGAGGTCGCGGTCGGAGAGCGTCGGCTCGTCGGTGAGGCCGGCGAGGTACTTCTCGGCGGAGTTGACCTCGGGACCGGCGACCGTGGCGTCGAAGCTGCCGCGCGCCTCCTTGGGAGCGCCCTCGCGGAAGTCGGCGAGGGCCGCGTCGGAGCGCACCCGGGCCTGCTGGGCGGCGGCGGCGAGGGCGTCGCGCTGCTCGGCGTCGGCGTCCGAGGAGGTGGTCGTCTCGGTCGGCAGGCCGGTGACCGGGTCGATGACGGTCTCGGTGGTGCTCGGCACGTTCAGGGCCGCCAGCAGCAGGCCGCGGGTGGCGGCGGCCTGCTGGACGGCGGTGTCCAGCTCGGCCAGCGCGTACGCGCCGGAGCCCGCGCGGGGCGGCATCTCCTCGCCCAGCTCCTCGGCCAGGGCGTGGAGTTCGGTGATCGCCTCCGAGTACGCCTGGTGGGCCTGGAGCGCGGTGCTCTTGCCGGTGAGGGCCGCGCGGCGCAGCGCGGCGACGGCGTCGAGGTCCTCGCGCAGGGAGGCGGGCGTGTCGGTGTCGGCGCGCAGCTCCTCCACCTGGCGGTCGACGCGGGCGCTGCGCTGCTCGGAGGGCGCCTTCGACTTGGGGCGGCCGGCCGCGATGTAGGGGGTGACCTCGTCGCGCTCGTCGGCCAGGGAGTGGGCGAGGGTCAGCGCGCCCTGGGTCTGCTCGGCGAGCGTCACCAGTTCCTGGGAGTCGTGCAGTTGCCCGGAGGCGGCCACGACCGAGGGGGCTCCGGCCCCGGCGACGGCGGCTGCCACGACGGCCACCGCGACGATGAGGCGGTTGCGCACGTGGGTGGCACGGCCCTTGCCGACGGGAGCCTCCGGCGGCTGCGGAGGGGTGGAGGTACCGGGGGTGCGCTCGGCGCTCCCCACGGGGGCCGTCTGCTTGCCTGTGCGACGAGGCCGCGTCTTCTGCACCGGTGCTCGCATTCCTGACTCGTGTACCCGTGGGCCCGGGTGGCGCTCCGTCAACTGGCCGGCCGGGGGCGCGTGCGCCCACAGCCGGGCGCTGGGCTGTTCCCCGGCCGCCGGCCGCGCGTCGGGCGGGGAGACCGCGTGAGCGGGGCAGTCCCCCCACCGGTTCCCGACCCTCCCAGTGCCGGTGGGCGGTGAGCGCGCATCATCCGACCCGCCACCCGAAGGAGTGAACCCCGGAGGGGAGTTGGGGAGCAAGTTCCGCTGGCGCGTGCCGCACGGCAGCCCGGCGAGCCGGTTGGACGTCTGCGATAGGCGGTGGCACTATGTGCCGCCACGCGCCGCCGGAGCTTGGAATTCCACCCCAAATCCGGCGCCTGACCTGCGTCGCCGCCTCGATTCCGGGAGAACCCGAGGAAGGTGCCAGCCTTTTGCGAACGCTGTGAAGGGGTCGTGCAGACTGGCCGGATGCGTACGGAACTCGTCTCGGAACCAGGCCTCGCCGACCAGCCCAACGAGGACTTCGCGAGCGTCGGACTGCCCGCCTCGGGACAGGGTGGTTCACTCGTCGTCCTTGACGGTGTGACGCCGCCACGGACGGCGACGGGCTGTCTGCATTCCGTGCCCTGGTTCACGGCGCGCCTCGGTGGGGCGCTGACCGAACTGACCGTTTCACTCCCGGATCTTCCTCTCGCCGAGGCCCTGTCCCGCGGCATCGCGCGTACCGCGGCGGCTCACGCGGAAACCTGTGACCTTTCTCACCCGCGCACGCCGCAGGCAACCGTGGTCCTCGCGCGCTGGTCCGCGGCCGCCGTCGAGTACCTGGTCCTGTCCGACTCCGCCCTCCTGCTGGAGGCTCCCGACGGCACCCTCACCCCCGTCCTGGACGACCGGCTGGCCCGGCTGCCCCGCTCGGCCCTCGTGAGCGACGCGGTGATCGACGCCGGGCTGCGCAACAAGGAGGGCGGCTTCTTCACGGCCGCGGCCGACCCCGCCGTGGCGGCGCGCGCCGTGACGGGGGTGCTCCCGCGCGGTGCGGTGCGGACGCTGGCGGCGCTCACGGACGGGGCCGCGCGGTGGGTGGAGAAGTTCGGGGAGGGCGACTGGGGGGACTGCCTGGCGCTGGTCCGCAAGCAGGGCGCGCAGGCACTGGTGGACCGGGTGCGGGAGCTGGAGCGCGCGGACGCCGCCGACGGCCGGGCGTTCCTCGGACGCAGCAAGACGCACGACGACGCGACGGTGGTCTACGCCGAGTTGTGAGACGACTTGTGCGACGGCTTGTGTGACGACTTGCGAGGCGACTTGTGAGACGACTTGTGAGACGACTTGTGAGACGGACGGGCGCCGGTACTACTTCTCCATCCCCCGGTTGAGTTCGTGCAGCAGCCGGGCCAGTTCCGTCACCTCGCGCGGGTCCCAGTCGGCGAGCCGGCGGGCGTACCGGGCGCGGCGGGCCTCCCGGACCCGGCCGACGCGTTCCTGGCCCTCCGGGGTCAGGGTGACCAGCCAGGCCCGGCCGTCGGCGGGGTCGGGCTCGCGGGCGACGAGCCCGAGTTCCTCCAGGGCCCGCAGCTGGCGGGACATGGTGGCCTTGCCGACGCCGATGAAGGCGGCGAGGTCGGTGGCGCGCTGGCCGCCGCACTCGCCGAGCCGCACGAGCAGGCCGTACGCGGACGACTCCAGGTCGGGGTGGACCTCCCGGGCCATCTCGCCCTGGTTGGCCCGGGCCCGCCGCAGCAGGACGGTCAACTCCCGCTCCAGGGCCAGGAACTCAGGTTGGTTCACACCACTGCCGGACAGGTGGGATTTGCCCCCGCGACCGCCGCCGTTCCCGTCTTCGTGCACGTCAGCCCCTGCCTCGATTTTCCGGTCCTGAAAGTTTCCGCCACGGGCCGCCATCGCCGCAGCTCGCCAAGTATTTCGCAGGCTTAGACCAACGGCGGCTCCCGGTCCTCTTCCACCCGCCGTTTCTACGTGCGTAGAGTCTTCACCGGACCTCCGGATGGCATGCGCACGCCATCCGTACACCATCCAGGGGTTCTCCCCACTCGCGCATCCCCCACCGAGCACCACCGAGCCATCGGAGGCACGTCATGCTCGTGCACAGATCCGGATCGGCCCGCGGACGGCGGTTCGCCGTCACCGGGATCCTGCTCGCCGCGTTCTCCCTCGTGTTCACCCTTCCCGCCGACGCCGCGTCCTCCGCGGACGTCCCGGCCCGCGGCTCCGCCCACATGGGCATGGGCGTCGCGGCCCACGACGGCGAACACGGCACCCCCGTCCCGGGCCGCGCGGTCCAGACGGAGGGCGTCGACGTCTCCAGCCACCAGGGCAACGTCGCCTGGTCGACCCTGTGGAACAGCGGCGTCAAATGGGCCTACGCCAAGGCCACCGAGGGGACGTACTACACGAACCCCTACTTCGCCCAGCAGTACAACGGCTCCTACAACGTCGGCATGATCCGGGGCGCCTACCACTTCGCCACGCCGGACACGACGAGCGGCGCCACCCAGGCCAACTACTTCGTCGACCACGGCGGCGGCTGGTCCAGGGACGGCAAGACGCTGCCGGGCGCGCTCGACATCGAGTGGAACCCGTACGGTGCCACCTGCTACGGCAAGTCGCAGAGCGGGATGGTCTCCTGGATCCGCGACTTCCTCAACACGTACAAGGCCCGTACCGGCCGGGACGCCGTGATCTACACGGCCACCAGCTGGTGGACCCAGTGCACCGGCAACTACGGCGGCTTCGCCGCCAACAACCCGCTGTGGATCGCCCGGTACGCCTCGACGGTGGGCACGCTGCCGGCCGGCTGGGGCTACTACACGATGTGGCAGTACACGTCGTCCGGTCCGACGGTCGGTGACCACAACAAGTTCAACGGCGCGCTGGACCGCGTCCGGGCGCTCGCCAACGGCTGACGCACGACGCGTACGGCGACGGCCCGGACTCCGCAGGGAGTCCGGGCCGTCCCCTTTCCTCATCCGGCCGCGTCCTCCCCCAGTGCCGAAAGCCTGGGAGGTACCCCCATCGCCGCGACCGGAACCTCACGCCGCGCACCGCTGTTCGCCGGTGCGAGCGCCAGTTCCAGGACCTGGCGGACGTCGGTGACGGCGTGGACGTCGAGCTTGTCCAGCACCTGGGCCGGGACGTCGTCCAGGTCGGGCTCGTTGCGCTTGGGGATGATCACCGTGGTGATCCCCGCCCGGTGCGCGGCGAGCAGCTTCTGCTTGACCCCGCCGATCGGCAGCACCCGCCCGGTCAGCGAGACCTCGCCGGTCATCGCCACGTCGGTGCGGACCAGCCGGCCGGAGAGCAGCGAGGCGAGGGCCGTGGTCATGGTGACGCCGGCGCTCGGGCCGTCCTTGGGGACCGCGCCCGCCGGGAAGTGGATGTGCGCTCCCCGGTCCTTGAGGTCGCCCACCGGCAGCTCCAGCTCGGCGCCGTGGCTGCGCAGGAAGCTCAGCGCGATCTGCGCCGACTCCTTCATCACGTCGCCCAGCTGACCGGTCAGGGTCAGCCCCGCCGCGCCGGTCTCCGGGTCGGCCAGCGAGGCCTCGACGTACAGGACGTCGCCGCCGGCGCCGGTGACCGCGAGGCCGGTGGCCACGCCGGGCACCGCGGTGCGCCGCTCGGCCGGGTCCTGGGCGGACTCGGGCACGTGGTGCGGCCGCCCGATCAGACCGCGCAGGTCGGTCTCGGTGACGGTGAACGGCAGTTCCCGCTCGCCCAGCTCGTGCTGGGCCGCCACCTTGCGCAGCAGCCGCGCGATGGACCGCTCCAGGGTGCGCACGCCCGCCTCGCGGGTGTACTCGCCCGCCAGCTTGCGCAGCGCGCCCTCGTCGACGGTGACCTCGTCCGCGTCCAGTCCGGCCCGCTCCAGCTGGCGCGGGAGCAAATGGTCCCGGGCGATGACGACCTTCTCGTCCTCCGTGTAGCCGTCCAGGCGGACCAGCTCCATGCGGTCGAGCAGGGCCTCCGGGATGGCCTCCAGGACGTTGGCGGTGGCCAGGAAGACCACGTCGGACAGGTCCAGCTCGACCTCCAGGTAGTGGTCCCGGAAGGTGTGGTTCTGGGCCGGGTCGAGGACTTCGAGGAGGGCGGCGGCCGGGTCGCCCCGGAAGTCGGAGCCCACCTTGTCGATCTCGTCGAGCAGGACGACCGGGTTCATGGACCCCGCCTCCTTGATCGCCCGCACGATCCGGCCGGGCAGCGCGCCGACGTACGTACGCCGGTGGCCGCGGATCTCGGCCTCGTCGCGGACGCCGCCGAGGGCGACGCGGACGAACTTGCGGCCCATCGCGTGGGCGACGGACTCGCCGAGGCTGGTCTTGCCGACGCCGGGCGGGCCGACCAGGGCGAGCACGGCACCGCCGCGCCGGCCGCCGACGACGCCGAGGCCCCGGTCGCCGCGCCGCTTGCGCACGGCGAGGTACTCGGTGATGCGCTCCTTCACGTCCTCCAGGCCCGCGTGCTCGGCGTCGAGCACGGCCTGGGCGCCCTGGATGTCGTAGGCGTCCTCGGTGCGCTCGCTCCACGGCATCTCCAGGACCGTGTCGAGCCAGGTGCGGATCCAGGAGCCCTCGGGCGACTGGTCGGAGGACCGCTCCAGCTTGTCGACCTCCTTGAGCGCGGCCTCGCGGACCTTCTCGGGCAGGTCGGCGGCCTCCACGCGGGCGCGGTAGTCGTCGGACTCCTCACCGTCCTGCTCGCCGTTGATCTCGCGCAGTTCCTTGCGTACGGCTTCGAGCTGGCGGCGCAGCAGGAACTCCCGCTGCTGCTTGTCGACGCCCTCCTGGACGTCCTTGGCGATGGTCTCGGCGACGTCCTGCTCGGCGAGGTGGTCGCGCAGCTGCTGCGTGGCGAGCTTCAGCCGGGCCACCGGGTCGGCGGTCTCCAGCAGCTCGACCTTCTGCTCGGTGGTGAGGAACGGCGAGTAGCCGGAGTTGTCGGCCAGCGCGGACACGTCGTCGATGGCCTGGACCCGGTCGACGACCTGCCAGGCGCCGCGCTTGCGCAGCCAGGCGGTGGCGAGCGCCTTGTACTCCTTCACCAGCTCGGCGACCTGGCCGGGCAGGGGCTCGGGCACGGTCTCGTCGACCCGGGTGCCCTCGACCCAGAGCGCGGCGCCCGGGCCGGAGGTGCCGGCGCCGACGCGCACCCGGCCCCGGCCGCGGATCAGGGCGCCGGGGTCGCCGTCGGCCAGGCGGCCGACCTGCTCGACCGTGCCGAGCACGCCGGTGGCGGCGTGGGCGCCGTCGATGCGCGGGACGAGGAGGACGCGGGGCTTGCCGGGCTCGGACCTGGCGGCGGCCTGGGCGGCCTCCACCGCGGCCCGTACCTCGGCGTCGCTCAGGTCCAGGGGGACGACCATGCCGGGCAGGACCACTTCGTCGTCGAGCGGCAGCACGGGCAGGGTGAGCGGTGTGAAGGCGGCGGACTCAGCAGCCATGATCTCCCCTTCGGCAGTCAAGTTGAGTTACATCGACTCAATGAAAGGGAGCCCCTGATTGTTCCCCGGGCCGTGTTCGCTCTGAGCGATCAAGCTCCGCGGGGCCACAGCCCGCCTCTGGGGACAGCACCGTCGTACCGGTCGGCATTCCTGCGCCGGGGCGGGTGCCAGGATGGGCCGATGCCCCTCACTACCCACGACTCCCCCGAGTCCTCCGAGGCGTCCTCCGAGGCGCCCGAGGTGCTGGACCGCCGCGAGGGTCCGTACGGCGAGGTGGTCCTGCGCCGGCACGGGACGTTGCTGCAGATCATCGCGAACGGCTGCTTCCTGATGGACACCTCCGACGGGCGGTCGGAGCGGCGCCTGGTCGACGCGGCGGCCGACGCGCTGGCCGCCTCCGGTCCGCGGACCGCTCCGCACCTGCTCATCGGCGGTCTCGGGGTCGGCTTCTCCCTCGCACACGCGGCCGCCGACCCCCGCTGGGGCCGGATCGCGGTCGTCGAGCGCGAGGGCGCCGTCATCGACTGGCACCGCGCCGGACCGCTGGCCGCGCTCTCCGCCGACGCGCTGGCCGACCCGCGCGCGGAGATCGTCGAGGCGGACCTGGTCGGTTACGTCAATGAGACATCCGACACGTACGACGCCCTGTGTCTGGACATCGACAACGGCCCCGGCTGGACCGTCACCGAGGGCAACGACGGGCTCTACGCGCCGTCCGGACTCGCGGGCTGCGCACGGCTGTTGAGGCCCGGCGGGGTGCTTGCCGTATGGTCCGCGCAGCCCTCTCCGGAATTCGAAGAAACCTTGCGTAATGCCGGTTTCCAGCAGGTGCGTACCGAAGAGATCCCCGTTGCCCGGGGCGTTCCGGACGTCGTGCACATCGGCGTCGGGCCTGGATAGCAAAGGCGCGGTGACTCCCCGTACGCTGCTGCCCTGACGCGGATCATTCAAGCGTCAAGCGCAGTCATGGGATCACCCCACGGATTCCGGAAAGCACACCTCAGGGGCGGGCGATGGAGCAGACACAGACCTCCCACAACGGCACGGCCACCCAGGGCGCCCAGCGCCGGGTGCTGGTGGTCGAGGACGATCAGACGATCGTGGACGCCATCGCGACCCGGCTGCGCGCCGAGGGGTTCCTGGTGCAAACGGCGGGCGACGGTCCGTCCGCCGTCGACACGGCCGAGGCTTGGCAGCCCGACCTGCTGATCCTCGACATCATGCTGCCCGGCTTCGACGGTCTGGAGGTCTGCCGGCGCGTGCAGGCCCAGCGGCCGGTGCCGGTGCTGATGCTCACCGCGCGCGACGACGAGACGGACATGCTGGTCGGCCTCGGCGTGGGCGCCGACGACTACATGACCAAGCCGTTCTCGATGCGCGAGCTGGCCGCCCGCGTGCACGTACTGCTGCGGCGGGTGGAGCGGGCCGTGGTGGCCGCCTCCACGCCGCGCAGCGGCATCCTGCGCCTGGGCGAGCTGGAGATCGACCACGCGCAGCGCCGGGTGCGGGTGCGCAGCGAGGACGTCCACCTCACGCCCACCGAGTTCGACCTGCTGGTCTGCCTGGCGAACACCCCGCGCGCGGTGCTCTCCCGCGAGCAGCTGCTCGCCGAGGTGTGGGACTGGGCCGACGCCTCGGGCACCCGGACCGTGGACAGCCACATCAAGGCGCTGCGCCGGAAGATCGGCGCCGAGCGCATCCGTACCGTGCACGGCGTGGGCTACGCGTTGGAGACGCCGACGCCATGAGCAGCGGAGGACGGGAAGCCGCGCGGAGGAGCCCCGGCCCTCGGACCACCGGGGAGCCCTGGGGCGGCGTGCGCCCGTTCTCGATCAAGACCAAGCTGGGCGCGCTGGTCGTCACGTCGGTGCTGATCACCACCGGCCTGTCGGTGATAGCGGTGCACACCAAGACGGAGCTGCGGTTCATCACGGTCTTCTCGATGATCGCCACGCTGCTGATCACGCAGTTCGTGGCGCACTCGCTGACCGCGCCGCTGGACGAGATGAACGCGGTGGCCCGGTCCATCTCGCACGGCGACTACACCCGCCGGGTGCGGGAGAACCGCCGCGACGAGCTGGGCGACCTGGCCGTCACGATCAACCGCATGGCCGACGACCTGGAGGCCCAGGACCTCCAGCGCAAGGAACTGGTGGCGAACGTCTCGCACGAGCTGCGCACCCCGATCGCGGGCCTGCGCGCGGTGCTGGAGAACATCGTCGACGGCGTCACCGAGGCCGACCCGGAGACCATGCGCACGGCGCTCGGGCAGACCGAGCGGCTCGGCCGGCTGGTGGAGACGCTGCTCGACCTCTCCCGCCTGGACAACGGCGTCATACCGCTGCGCAAGCGCCGCTTCGAGGTGTGGCCGTACCTGTCGGGCGTGCTGAAGGAGGCCAACATGGTCGCCTCCGCGCGCGCGGGCATCGCCTCGGGGTCCGGCAGCCACTCCCGCACCGACGTGCACCTGGCCCTGGACGTCTTCCCGCCGGAGCTGACCGCGCACGCCGACCCCGAGCGCATCCACCAGGTCGTCGCCAACCTGATCGACAACGCCGTCAAGCACAGCCCGCCGCACGGCCGGGTGACGGTCCGGGCGCGGCGCGGGGAGCTGCCGGAGTCGCTGGAGCTGGAGGTTCTCGACGAGGGCCCCGGCATTCCGCGCTCGGAGTGGCGCCGGGTGTTCGAGCGGTTCAACCGGGGTTCGGTGTCGCGGCCGCACGGGCCGGGCAGCGACGGGGGCACCGGTCTGGGCCTCGCGATCGCGCGCTGGGCGGTGGATCTGCACGGCGGCCGGATCGGGGTGGCCGAATCCGAGCGGGGCTGCCGCATCCTCATCACTCTTCCGGGCCTGCCGTCGACGTCCGGTTGACGTAGGGTTCGAAGCGGAGCGTCAAGATCCACTGCGTCCGCCCTGGCAGACACGTGTGATCAGGCACGGGCCCGCGTTTTCGAGGCGCCGGGTCCCGGTCTCCCGATCCCGCACGCGGCAGAACCTCGGTTGTTTCCCGCCATTTCCAGCGCCGAAACGCGGTCTGCAATGTGACTTACGCGACGATGAACGGGCCCAGCCTGACCTTCCGGGGCCGGTAGGCGTAGCCTTGATTCCCGCTGTCCACCATCTTGTGAAGCGGAAGAGGGCGGTTCTCGCCGTGTCGCCACAGTCCCCCAGTAACTCGAGCATCTCGACCGACACCGACCAAGCGGGCACCGCGGGAAAGAACCCCGCGGCCGCGTTCGGTGCCAATGAGTGGCTCGTCGACGAGATCTATCAGCAGTACCTCCAGGACCCGAACTCCGTGGACCGAGCCTGGTGGGACTTCTTCGCCGACTACAAGCCCGGCGCGGCGGCCACCCCGGCCGCCGCCGGCACCGTGACCACGGACGCCGGCAGCACGCCACCGGCCGCCCCCGCCCCGCAGGCGCAGGCCCCGGCGCAGCCGCAGGCCGCCGCCCCGGCGCCCGCTCCCGCGAAGCCCGCCGCTGCCGCCCCCGCGGCTCCGGCCGCTCCGGCCACCAAGCCCGCCGCCGCGCCGGCCAAGCCGGCCGCCAAGCCGCAGGCGAAGGCCGCCGCGCCCGCCAAGGACGCCGGCGCCGCCCCCGAGGGCCCCGAGCTGGTGACCCTGCGCGGCCCGGCCGCCGCGGTCGCGAAGAACATGAACGCCTCGCTGGAGCTGCCCACGGCCACGTCCGTGCGCGCGGTCCCGGTGAAGCTGCTGTTCGACAACCGCATCGTCATCAACAACCACCTCAAGCGCGCCCGGGGCGGGAAGATCTCCTTCACGCACCTGATCGGCTACGCGATGGTGCAGGCCATCAAGGCCATGCCGACGATGAACCACTCGTTCGGCGAGAAGGACGGCAAGCCGACCCTGGTCAAGCCGGCCCACATCAACCTCGGCCTCGCCATCGACCTGGTCAAGCCCAACGGCGACCGCCAGCTGGTCGTCGCGGCGATCAAGAAGGCCGAGACGCTGAACTTCTTCGAGTTCTGGCAGGCCTACGAGGACATCGTCCGTCGCGCCCGCGACAACAAGCTGACGATGGACGACTTCACCGGCGTCACCGTCTCCCTGACCAACCCCGGCGGCCTCGGCACCGTCCACTCCGTGCCGCGCCTGATGCCCGGCCAGTCGGTCATCCTGGGCGTCGGCTCCATGGACTACCCGGCGGAGTTCCAGGGCACCAGCCAGGACACCCTGAACAAGCTCGGCATCTCGAAGGTCATGACGCTCACGTCGACCTACGACCACCGGGTCATCCAGGGTGCCGCCTCCGGCGAGTTCCTGCGCCAGGTCGCCAACCTGCTACTCGGCGAGAACGGCTTCTACGACGAGATCTTCAAGGCGCTGCGCATCCCCTACGAGCCGGTCCGCTGGCTCAAGGACATCGACGCCTCGCACGACGACGACGTCACCAAGGCCGCCCGCGTCTTCGAGCTGATCCACTCCTACCGGGTCCGCGGCCACGTCATGGCCGACACCGACCCGCTGGAGTACCAGCAGCGCAAGCACCCCGACCTGGACATCACCGAGCACGGGCTCACCCTGTGGGACCTGGAGCGCGAGTTCGCGGTCGGCGGCTTCGCCGGCAAGTCCCTGATGAAGCTGCGCGACATCCTCGGCGTGCTGCGCGACTCGTACTGCCGCACCACCGGCATCGAGTTCATGCACATCCAGGACCCGAAGCAGCGCAAGTGGATCCAGGACCGCATCGAGCGCTCGCACACCAAGCCGGAGCGCGAGGAGCAGCTGCGCATCCTGCGCCGCCTGAACGCCGCCGAGGCGTTCGAGACGTTCCTGCAGACCAAGTACGTCGGCCAGAAGCGGTTCTCCCTGGAGGGCGGCGAGTCCGTCATCCCGCTGCTCGACGCGGTCATCGACTCGGCCGCCGAGTCCCGCCTGGACGAGGTCGTCATCGGCATGGCCCACCGCGGCCGGCTGAACGTGCTGGCCAACGTGGTCGGCAAGTCGTACGCGCAGATCTTCCGCGAGTTCGAGGGCAATCTCGACCCGAAGTCGATGCACGGCTCCGGCGACGTGAAGTACCACCTGGGCGCCGAGGGCACCTTCACCGGCCTGGACGGCGAGCAGATCAACGTCTCGCTGGTCGCCAACCCCTCGCACCTGGAGGCGGTCGACCCGATCCTGGAGGGCGTCTCGCGCGCCAAGCAGGACATCATCAACAAGGGCGGCACGGACTTCACCGTCCTGCCGGTGGCGATCCACGGCGACGCGGCCTTCGCGGGCCAGGGCGTGGTGGCCGAGACCCTGAACATGTCGCAGCTGCGCGGCTACCGCACCGGCGGCACGGTCCACGTCGTCATCAACAACCAGGTCGGCTTCACCGCCGCCCCGGAGTCCTCGCGCTCCTCGATGTACGCCACCGACGTGGCCCGCATGATCGAGGCCCCGATCTTCCACGTGAACGGCGACGACCCGGAGGCCTGCGTCCGCGTGGCACGGCTCGCCTTCGAGTTCCGCCAGGCGTTCAACAAGGACGTGGTGATCGACCTCATCTGCTACCGCCGCCGCGGTCACAACGAGACCGACAACCCGGCCTTCACCCAGCCGCTGATGTACGACCTGATCGACAAGAAGCGCTCGGTGCGCAAGCTGTACACCGAGTCCCTCATCGGTCGCGGCGACATCACCCTGGAGGAGGCCGAGCAGGCGCTGCAGGACTACCAGGGGCAGCTGGAGAAGGTCTTCACCGAGGTCCGCGAGGCCGTCTCCCAGCCGGCGTCCGCGGAGCCCTCGGAGCCGCAGGCGGAGTTCCCGGTCGCCGTGAACACCGCGATCAGCGCCGAGACCGTCAAGCGCATCGCCGAGTCCCAGGTCAACATCCCCGACCACATCACCGTGCACCCGCGGCTGCTGCCGCAGCTGCAGCGCCGCGCGGCGATGGTCGAGGACGGCACGATCGACTGGGGCATGGGCGAGACCCTCGCCGTCGGCTCCCTCCTCCTGGACGGCGTGCCGGTCCGGCTGACCGGCCAGGACTCGCAGCGCGGCACCTTCGGCCAGCGCCACGCGGTCGTCATCGACCGGGAGACCGGCGACGAGTTCACGCCGCTGCTCTACCTGTCCGAGGACCAGTCCCGGTACAACGTCTACAACTCCCTGCTCTCCGAGTACGCGGTGATGGGCTTCGAGTACGGCTACTCGCTGGCCCGTCCGGACGCGCTGGTGATGTGGGAGGCGCAGTTCGGCGACTTCGTCAACGGCGCGCAGACGGTCGTGGACGAGTTCATCTCCTCGGCCGAGCAGAAGTGGAACCAGACGAGCGGCGTGACGCTCCTGCTCCCGCACGGCTACGAGGGCCAGGGCCCGGACCACTCCTCGGCCCGCCCGGAGCGGTTCCTGCAGCTGTGCGCGCAGAACAACATGACGGTCGCGATGCCGACCCTGCCGTCGAACTACTTCCACCTCCTGCGGTGGCAGGTGCACAACCCGCACCACAAGCCGCTGGTGGTCTTCACCCCGAAGTCGATGCTGCGCCTGAAGGCGGCGGCGTCGAAGGCGGAGGAGTTCACGACGGGCCAGTTCCGCCCGGTCATCGGCGACGACTCGGTCGACCCGGCCGCCGTCAAGAAGGTCGTCTTCTGCGCCGGCAAGGTCTACTACGACCTCGACGCCGAGCGGAAGAAGCGCGGCATCACGGACACGGCCATCATCCGCATCGAGCGCCTGTACCCGCTGCCGGGTGCCGAGCTCCAGGCGGAGATCGCCAAGTACCCGAACGCCGAGAAGTACCTGTGGACCCAGGAGGAGCCGGCGAACCAGGGCGCCTGGCCGTTCATCGCGCTCAACCTGATCGACCACCTGGACCTGGCGGTCGGCGCCGACGTCCCGCACGGCGAGCGCCTGCGCCGCATCTCGCGGCCGCACGGCTCGTCCCCGGCCGTCGGTTCCGCCAAGCGGCACCAGGCCGAGCAGGAGCAGCTGGTGCGTGAGGTGTTCGAGGCGTGAGCCTCTGACGCCGGCCACCGCCGCGCCGTGAAGGGCCCGACTCCGCAACTCCCGGGGCCGGGCCCTTCGGCGTTCCCCGGCGCACTCGGGTGCCCGGTCAGGTGCGC
The DNA here is from genome assembly GCF_042730645.1 of Streptomyces sp. NPDC059906. Taxonomy (NCBI): domain Bacteria; kingdom Bacillati; phylum Actinomycetota; class Actinomycetes; order Kitasatosporales; family Streptomycetaceae; genus Streptomyces; species Streptomyces sp. NPDC059906. Next base: position 49,438 of record NZ_JBHWKU010000028.1, on the reverse strand, counting down.
TGGGGTTCGAAGTCCCAGAACGGAGCGCGCCGGGCACGGGCCGACAGGGTGCGCGGGTGCCGGGGGCCGAGGGCGGTGTCCAGCCCCTCCAGGGCCTGACTGTGCACCGCGTCGGCCTGCCCGTGCCGCCCCCGCACGCGCAGTCCGGCCGCGAGGGCCACCCCCGCGAAGAGCGTGAACGGATGGGTGGGGCCGAGGACGCGCGCCGCCGTGCCGGCCGTGTCCCGGCTCAGGGCGAGGGCACGGTCCGCGTCTGCGGCGTCCCCGTGCAGGATCGCCGCGTTGAGCGCGCAGCCCAGCGTCCAGGGGTGGTCGTGCCCCACGGCGGCGTCCATGTCGGCCAGCGCGGCGTCGGCGAGGTGCCGTGCGCGGTCGTGCTCGCCCGCCCGGTGCAGCAGCAGGGCGTGGTTGGCGCGGGCGCCCGCGGCGTAGGGGTGGCCGGCGGTGAGCGTCTCCTCGTAGCGGCCGACGACGCGCTCGCTCAGCTCCCGGGCCAGGTCGAGGTCCCCCTGCTCCCGGGCGAGGCAGCTCCGGCCGGCGAGGAGCATCAGCACCAGCGGGTCGCTGTCGCCGAGCACCCGCTCCCCCAGCTCCAGTGCGCGGCCGACGCGGTGGGCCGCCTCGTCGCTGTCGCCCACCGCGTAGTGGCACAGCGCGAGGTTGTGCGCGGCGAGCAGGGTCTGCCGGTTGTGGGCGCCCAGCGTCTCGCGCACCAGCCGCCAGTTGGCGTCCTGCCTCGACAGGGCCTCCTCGTGGCGGCCGAGCAGCCGGAGGTCGACGGCGCACGTGGTGTCCGAACCCAGCGTCCACGGGTGCCGGTCCCCGAGCAACCGGCGGCGCTCGCGCAGGGTGGGCAGGTCGACGCTCAGGGCATCCTCGTAGCGGCCCAGCAGCCGCAGTGAGACGGCCAGGTTGTTCCGTGCGTTCAGGGTGCGGGTGTCCTGGTCGCCGAGGAGTTCGCGGTACGTGCCGTGCACCCGCCGCGAGATCTCCAGCGCCTCCGCGTAGTGCCCGAGGCCGCGCAGGTCCGCGGCGAGGCCGCCGAGGGCCCGCAGCAGGTCGGGGTCGCGTTCCCCCCGCTGCTCGCTCAGGTGCCTCACGGCCGCCCGCTCGATCTCCATCGTGCGGTGGAAGTCTCCGGCGGCGCGCAGCAGGTTGGCGTAGTGGTAGGTCAGTTCCCAGACACGGGGGTGCTGGTCGCCGAGGAGCGAACGCCAGATCCTGGTGGCGTGGCCGCCGAGCCGGACGCCCGGTCCGTACTCGCCCGACAGGTACAGGTAGCGCAGGCTGTCGAGGACCAGCGTCTGCACGGCCTCGTCGGTGGTCGCGAGAACGTCGGCGTACTTGAGGTGCGGCACGATCTCGGCGTACCTGGGCCACTGCTCGGGGGCCGAGGGCCTGCCCCGGCCGGCCGCGGCCAGGGCCCGCCGTACGACGTCGACGAGTTCGCGCCGGACCTCTGCCGGCATGGCCTTGTGCGCCATCTGGTGGACGATCCGGTGCACGTACAGGTTCTCGCGCTCCGGTTCCGCCGGGTCCGGTTCCACCCGGACGAGGGAGTGCCTGCGCAGGTGGCCGAGGGCCCGGTCCCAGCGCCGGGGGTCGCTCAGCAGTCCGGCCACGGAGTCGGGCAGCCCGTCGTGCGGCATGCTCCGCAGCAGGTGGACGGGGACGAGGCCGGGGGCGAAGAAGGTGCACAGCCGGAGCAGGACGACGGACTCCGGGGCTCTCTCGCGCAGTTCGGCCAGCAGGATCGACCAGGCCGTCCGGAAGGCCGGCGGGAAGTCCTCCGCCGCGTTCCGCGCCTCGCCCTCGGTGCCGTCGCCGTCCGCCAGCAGGGCCAGGTACTCGTCCACCGAGCGGTCCGAGTCGTTCAGCCAGCCCGCCGTCTGGGCGAGCAGCAGCGGCAGGTCGCCCAGGGCCTCGGCGAGCCGGTCGGCCTCGGCCGGTGTCGGGCCGGGCGCGCGACGGCGGATGAAGGCGATCGACTCGTCACGGGTGTACACGGGGACTTCGAGCAGTCCGCTGCCGTGGCGGCCCCACTCCGGGTTCCGCGAGGAGACCAGGACGTGTCCCGGGCCGGTCGGCACCAGGTCCTCGATCTCCTCGGGCTCGTCGGCACCGTCCAGGACCAGCAGCCACCGGGAGCAGGGCTCGCCGCGGCGCAGCGCGTCCCGCACCGCGCGCAGCCGCTCCCCGTACTCCTGGCCGGTCCGCAGGCCCAGCCTGGGGGCGAGTTCGGCCAGTTGGCGGCGGCAGTCGGCCCGGTCCTGCGCGTTGACCCACCAGACCACGTCGTACTCGGGGCCGAGCCGGTGCGCGTACTCGGCGGCGAGCTGCGTCTTGCCCACCCCGGACATGCCGTGCAGCGTCAGCGTCCCGGTGCCCGGCCGCGCACCGCCCAGCAGGTCGTGGATCTCGTCCAGCAGGGCCTCACGGCCGGTGAAACGGGTGTTGCGACGCGGCACGGCGCCCCACACGCCCGGCGCGTCCGCCGGGAACCGCGGCCCGTTCCCGGCCTCGGCCGCGTCCTCGGTCACCGGCTCGGACGGCAGGCCGAGCCGCTCCAGCAGGCGCCGCTCGGCCTCCTCGGCGCGCAGGCCGTGCAGTGCGGCGGGCGCCAGCAGGGAGACCTCCGACGGGAGCGTGGCCCCGGTGACCGACACGGCCGCGAACCGGGCCGGGTCGGGGGCGACGACCTCGCGCAGGGCCGCGTTCCACTCCTCGTGCGGATGGGTGCCGTCGCCGAAGTAGGGGGCGTTCAGGACGAGCAGGGCCCGCCCGGGCGCCAGGGTCAGGTCGCGCAACAGGGCCGCCGGGGTGACGTCGGCCGGGGAGCCCCGGCGCAGCGGCACCACCCGCACCCCGCGCCGCTCCAGCCGGTGCCCGATCCAGGCCGCCCAGGCCCGGTCGAGACCGGCGAAGCTGATCGTGACCGTCTGCCGGTCCGGGTCGGGCCGCACGGTGGCCGGGGACGGGTGGGGCAGGGGCGTGCGCGGGACGTTCGGCGGCGTCGGTCCGCCCCGGGCCGGTACCGCCGCGGCGCCGGTGGCCGCCTGGATCTCGCAGCGCAGCTCCGCCTTGCGGACCGGCACGCCCCACTGGTTGCTGACGGTCAGCCAGAGCGAGGCGGGTCCGAGGTCCGTGCCCGCGGAGACCCGGAACCGGGCGGGTCCGTAGGTGCCGCCGAAGCGGTGCAGGACGACGTTCGGTTCGCCCAGGGCGGCGCAGTCCAGGTGCGGGGCGCCGTCCAGGGTGACGGTGAAGGTGAACTCCTCCTCGGGGTGGGGCCACTGGGCCGGTGTGCCGTCCGGGGCGGGCAGGGGGCCGCGCAGATCGACGGTGACGAGGTAGTCGCCCCCCGCCTCCGCCTGCCGGGGCCACGCGACGACGGGCTCGATCAGCAGCGGTTGCCCGGACGGCCGTCCGGCGGCGCTCACCGGCCGCCTCCCCCCTCGGTGCCGAGCGCGTCCACCGCGGTGAGCCGCAGCGCCGTCCTCGGATGCCCGTAGTAGTGGAACATGAACGCGTACAGGAGCCGCAGTACCCGTTTCTGGCCCACGACGTCGACCTGTCCGTCGTCGTTGCGGACCCGGGGCAGCTGTGCCAGGGACCCGAACTCCTCCAGGGGTCCGAACTCCTCCAGGGCCCGCACCCGGAAGTCCCGCAGCGTCCGCACCACCGGACGGCGGGGGTGCTCGGCCACCTCGCGCACCAGACGCCGCGCCATCGCCCGGGCCTCCAGGTCACCGACCTTCCCGGAGCTGACGATGCAGCCGCCCGCGCCCTTGCGCAGGAACAGCTCCGCGAATCCGCGCAGCGCCTCCTCCCCCTGGGCCCGGTTGTCCACGAACCGGCCGGAGTCGCAGGCGTTGAGGCAGACCAGCGAGCCGTCCCGGCGCAGCGCCGACATCCGCTCGCCGTTCAGCTCGGCCCAGGTGCGATCACCGAGCGTGAGGCCCGGCACGGCCTCGCCGTAGGTGCCGTGACAGCCCAGGTAGACCAGTCCGGTGCGGTCGTCCTGGGTGTCGAGGTCGCTGAGGAAGGGCGTCATGCGCCGGTGCAGCCGGTGCGCGTACGACGTGAAGACGCGGCCGTCGTCCGCCATGTCCTGGTGGAGGTAGCCGAGCACCCGGCCGTGGCAGTCCCCGGTCTCGGCGGGCAGGCCGCCCTGGCCGAGGTCGCGCACGGTGGTCCAGCGGGCGACGGCGACCAGCGCCCCCAACGGGCCGCCCGCCAGGCCGGCCGCGGCGTCCCCGGGCAGCAGGAGCAGCTCCCAGGGCAGGTCGTATCCGGTGTCGTCCCACACGACCAGACGCAGGTCGTCGCCGTGCCGGGCGCGGATCCGGTTGATCCAGCCGGCGAGTTCGTACTGGTTGTCCGACCACAGGCGGATGCCCCGCAGCACCTCCGAGGGGTAGTGCCCGTCGCCGTCCTGCCGCAGCCGGGCGAGGCTGACGGCGGGAGCGGGCCTGCGGGTGGGTCCGGCCGCGCAGTTCACCGACAGGTCGCCGCACCAGCCCTGCAGCCGGTAGCCCGGCAGTCCGTCGGCCCCGTCGGCGCGCAGGACGCGCAGCACGGCGAAGCCGTCCTCCAGGCGTGCGCCGGGCCGTGCGTCGGTTCCGCCGAGTCCGGCGGGCGGCTCCGCGGCGCGGCGCAGGTTCAGCACCGAAGCGGCGGGACGGCGGGCCACGGCCTTCAGTCCCGGCAGGGCCGCCCGGAGTCCGGCGGTGCCGTTGCCCGGGAGTCCGGGGGTCCCACGGCGCGGATCACTCACCGGCGGCCTCCGCCCCGGGCGCGTGGCGCCCGTCGACGACGATCGCCCCGAGCCGGTCGGCGAGGACGTACGGCAGGTCGCCGTACGGTTCCCGGCCCGGGTCGACGACCGCCACGTGCAGCCGCGTCCGGTCCATGGCCCCGATCCGGGCGGCGGCCTCCACCGCGTCCTCGACCCCTGCGGCGGCCACCGGCCCGGCGAGCCGTCCGGTGTGGCTGGCCCGCAGCGGGACGTTGCCGCGGCCGTCGGTCACGACCACCAGCCACGCCTCCGCCGGGCCGGCGCCCTGTCGGCGCAGCAGCCTGCGCAGCGCCTGCGCCGCGAGTTCGACGCCGTGGGCGAGCGGCGTCGCCCGGCCCGCCCGGCGGTACAGCGCACCCGGCACCCGGGGGTCCAGGACGCCGCGGGCCGTGAAGGACCCCGCGCGCAGCTCGTCGGCCGCGTCCGCCGCACCGACCTCGATCACCTGGACCGCGGCCCGGCTCGTGTACGCCCACTGCAGGAAGGGGGCGAGGACCACCTCCGGCCGGCTTCCGTCCCCGGTCCCGCCCCGGCAGGTGTGGTCCAGGAGCAGTACCAGGACCCGCTCGGGGGCGGCGGCGCGCACGTTGCTGTGCAGATCGACCGGCGAGACGGTGAACCGTGCGGTGCCCCGGGCCCGTTGGTGCACGGCGGCCTCGCGCACCGTGCGGACGTGGGCGATGTCCCGCAGGTCCGTGGCACGGCGGGTGCCGATCACGGTGCCCCGGGTGGAGACCGGCCCGGTGGTGCGCCGCCGGGGACCGCTCAACGGCACGGCGTCCCACGCCGCGGCCGGTTCGTCCTCCGGGTAGGGGCTCCCCTCGGCCGGGGCGGCCGCGGCGCCGGATGCGGTGCCGATTCCCTCGGCGGGTCCGGTGTCCAGCAGCCCACGGTCGCCCTCGCGGGTCCGGAGTCGTCCGTCCCCGTCGGCGGCGCGACGTTCCGGGAGGGTGCCGGGCGGGCCCGTCGGTTCCGGCGCCGGACCGGACGGCTCCGGGTCGCTCTGCGGGCGGCCCGGCGCGCTCTGCGGCACGGCCACACCGATGAGCCGGGCCGCGGCGTCGCTGTCGTCGGCCGAGACCGAGGGGCGGCCGTCCAGCGCCGCCAGGGTGCGGGCGAGCCGCAGGAGGGCCAGCTCCCGGCGGACCCCGGCGTCGGGACCGAGCAGCTCCCGTGCCCGGCCGATCGCCGCGTCGCCGACGGGCAGGGGCCGGATGCCTCCTTCGGCCGCCGAACGCCAGGCGGCCGGAAGCCCCGCGAACAGCGCCTCCGATGCCTCCCGTGCCTCCCCCTCGCCCGCCTCCCCCGCCTCGCCCGCCTCCGGTCCCGTCGCCACGAGTGCCTCGCGCACACCGGGCAGCCGCAGCCCCGCCGCCGACAGCCGTACGGCGAACCGGTCCAGCAGGTGCCGGCTGACCCGCCCCACGTCGGCGCTGCGGCAGACGGCCAGCCAGCGGGCCCGGGGCCGGACCGTCCGGCGCGGTCCACCGCGTTCGACGGTCACGACGTCGGCCCCGAGCAACTGCACAGCGGCGCGCATCCCGGCGACGCTCAGCCGCGCGAGGTCGGGCACCACGACCAGCGGCGGCGCACCGCCGGCGTCGTCCCCCTCGGTCAGGGGGCCGGGCTCGGTGCGGACGGTGATGCCGTGCTCGCCGCCGCGGATCCTGGTGCGGGTCCACAGGTCCTCGTCCCGGTCCGAGGCGCCCAGTACGAGCGGCGGGCGCTCCGGTTCGGCGGCTCCGGCGAGGACGGCGCCGAACAGCCGGGCGACCGGGTCGACGAGCCGGGGATCCAGGTCGAGGAGCAGGACCCCGGAGAGGGCCGGATCGGCCGCCGCGCAGACCAGTGCGAGGCCGAGCCGGTGCGCCGGGTCGTCGTACGGGGCGGCTGCCATCCCGGTCAGACCTCGAAGAGGTCCCGGAGCCGGGCCTCGTCGTCCGGCTCCCAGTCGAAGCTGTCGCCGTGCACCGCTTCCGGCCGCCGGTGCCGCAGGGCCATCGGCAGGACCCGCCGCAGGTGCCCGGGGGTCACCCGGTCCGCGTCCTCCAGGGCCGCGAGTGCCCGGGCCGCCAGCACGGCCACGATCTCACCCCGCTGGCCCACCGCCTCGGTCCGCTGCGCGGCCCGGGCGCACAGCTCCAGCACCTGGTCGGGGACATCGACGTCACGGACCCGGCGCCGGGCGGCCGTCAGCCGGTCCCGGGTGCGCGCGTCGTCCCGCCGGGCGTCGGAGAGCCACGCGGAGTCCTCGCGCCCGAGCTCCCGCTCGAAGTCGAGCACGGTGCGCAGCAGCAGGTGCCGGGCGGCCGCGTCCAGTGTCTCGGCGGTGACCATCAGTCCGAAGCGGTCCAGCAGTTGGGGCCGCAGCCCGCCCTCTTCCGGGTTCATGGTGCCGACCAGCCCGAACGACAGGTACCTGGCGGTGTCCAGCCCCTCGCGCTGCACGGACAGGACGCCGGTGGCGGCGACGTCCAGGATGATGTCCACGAGGTGGTCGTCGAGGAGGTTGACCTCGTCGACGTAGAGCAGCCCCTTGTCCGCCGCGTCCTCCAGCAGCCCGGGTTGCGGCCGGGGCTCGCCCCGGATGAGCGCGTCCAGGTCCCAGCCGCCGACGACGCGGTCGTCGGTGGCGTTGATGGGCAGGGTGACCGGCAGCTCGCCGTGGGCCATCAGCGCGAAGGCCCGCACGAGGGTCGACTTGGCGGTGCCGCGCGGTCCGGCCATCAGCACGCCGCCGATGCGGGGGACGACGTGGTGGAGCTCCAGTGCCAGCTTGAGCTCGTCCTGGGCGACGACACGGGAGTACGGCAGGATGCGCGGCCCCGGCCCCGGCGCCGCGCCGCTCACGAACCGGCCCCGTCCGCCGCGCCGGGTCCGGGGCCGTCGGGGGCGGGGGCGGGGGCGGGGGCGGTCTGCCAGCGGAGCGTGATCTGGAGCTGGGCCTCGGCCCCGCTCTTGACGAGGGTGGCCACCCCGGCGTCGATCTTGATGGCGAGCTGCATCTCGATCTCGTCCGGCCGCAGCCCCTCCTGCAGCTCGCCGAAGCGCCGTACGGCCTGGGCGGCGCATCTGCGGGCGAGGTCCAGCCCGTCGGTGTAGACGTCCCGGGCCACCCGGACGACCCGCTGTCCGGCGCCGTCCCGGGTCCTCTCGTCGCCGAAGACGAGGTCGAGGCCGTCGGCGCCGGACGGGTCGAGGTGCGCGTCGACCTCGACCGGTATGGGCCCGTCCGCGCCTTCCGGCACGGGTCCCAACAAGATCACCACACGCTCCCCCTGGCCCAACTCGTGTGTGTTACAGGTGTGTTGAGTGGACCCGTGTTCTTCCCCGGGGCGCGGGGGGTTATGCGCCCCGGGGCAACGAACGTGACCGACCGGTCTCGTCCTTCGCGAGGTCAGGGGGTCTGGGGCTCGAAGTCCCAGTACGGACGGTTGCGGGAACGGGCGGAGACGGTGTGCGTGTGCTTGCTGCCCAGTGTCGCGTCGAGGTCGGACAGCGCCTCCTGTTCGACCTTCTCCGCCTGCCGGCGGTCCCGCAGGCCGCGCAGGTCCGCCGCGTACGCGATACGGGTCGACAGCGTGAGCGGGTGCGTCCGCCCGAGCGACTCGATGGCCCGCGCCGCCGTGTCCCGGCTGAGTTCGGCGGCCCCCTCGATGTCGCCCACCAGGTTCCGCAGCGCGGAGGCGTTCAGGGCGCAGGCGACTGTCCAGGGGTGGCTGTCGCCGACGGCCTGCGCCATCTCGGCCAGCGCCTGTTCGACGAGGACGTGGCCGTGCTCGCGTTCCCCGACGTTGCGCAGGATCAGTGCCTGGTTGGCGCGGGCCCCGGCGATGAACGGGTGTCCCGCGGGAAGCATCATCTCGTAGCGGGCGACGACTGCCTCGCTCAGCTCGCGCGCCTGGTCGATGTCGCCGTGTTCGCGGGCGTAGCAGCTCTGTCCGGCCGCGAAGATCAGCGTGTGCGGATGGGTCTCGCCCAGTACACGTTCTCCGCGCTCCAGAACACTGCTCAGCATCGTTCCCGGCTCCTCGCCGCGAGGTGCCCGCTCGCCGAGGCGGTACCGGCACAGCGCCAGGTTGTACTCGGCCTTGAGGGTCTGCGGGTTGTCCGGGCCCATCACGATGCGGTTCTCGCGCACGTTCTTCGCCTGGAGGGACTCGGCGTCGGCGTAGCGGCCCAGCAGGCGGAGGTCGGTGGCGTACGAGATCTCGGAGTTGAGCGCCCACGGATGGCGGGCGCGCAGCAGTTGGCGGCGGGCCTCCATGGTGCTCCGGTCGGTCTCCAGCGCCTCCTCGTAGCGGCCGAGATGGCGCAGGGAGACGCCCAGATTGTTCTGCGCGTTCAGGGTCCTGGAGTCCTGGTCGCCGAGGAGTTCGCGGTAGGCCGCCAGGACCCACTGGGAGAGTTCCAGGGCCTCGTCGTAGCGGGCGAGGCCGCGCAGGTCGCCGCCCAGGCCCGCGGCGGCGCGCAGGTGGTCGAGGTCCTGCGGTCCGCGTTCCTCTTTGAGGTGCTCGACCGCGTCGCGGCTGAGGGCCTCGGTGCGGGCGTAGTCGCCCATGGCGCGCAGCAGGTTGGTGTAGTGGTGGGTCAGCTCCCAGATCCGCGCGTGGGTCGGGCCGAGGAGGCGGCGCCAGGCGGTGAGGGCCCGCTCGCCGAGCTTGATGCCGGCCCGGTACTCGCCGGAGAACAACATGTAGCGCAGGCAGTTCAGGACCATGCGCTGGACCTTCGTGTCCTTGCTCTTGAGGACGTCCGCGTACTTCAGGTGCGGCACGATCTCCGCGTAACCAGGCCACAGCCGGGTCTCGGTCGGCCGGCCCGGATCGGCCGCGGCGAGGGCCCGCCGTACGACGTCGATGAACTCGCCCCGGTCGGCGTCCGGCATGTCCTTGTGCACGATCTGGTGGACCATGCGGTGCAGGTAGAGCGATTCTCCGGCGGACACCGGTTCGTCGAGGGACGCCTCGTGGGACTCCAGCCGGACCACCGAGTAGGTGCGCAGCTGGTTGATCGCCTTGTTCCACAGCAGCGGGTCGTTGAGCAGTCCGGCGAGCTGCTCGGGCAGTTCGTCGACGGGCATTTCCTTCAGCAGGCGTACGGGGATGAAACCCGGCGCGAAGAAGGTGCACAGGCGCAGGAGGTCGACGGACTCCGGGACGGTCTCCCGGAGTTTGTTCAGCAGTATCGACCAGGCGGTCTGGAAGGCCAGCGGGAAGTCCGCCGACACCTTCACCACGTCGCTGTCGATGCCGCCCTCCAGCAGGGCGATGTACTCGTCGACCGACAGGTCGGAGTCGTTCAGCCAGCCCGCCGTCTGGTCGAGCAGCAGCGGCAGGTCGCCCAGCGCCTCGGCCAGTTGGTCGGCGTCCGCCTCCGACAGGCGGGGGGCGCGGCGGCGGATGAACGCGACCGACTCGTCGCGGGGATAGACCCGGACTTCGAGCAGCTTGCTGTTGTGCTCGCTCCACTCGGGGTTGCGCGAGGTGACGATGACGTGTCCGGGCCCGGTCGGCAGCAGGTCCCAGATCTGGTCCGGCTCGTCCGCCCCGTCGAGGACCAGCAGCCACCGCGAGTAGGGCTCCCCGCGACGGAGCGCGTCGCGTACGGCGCGCAGCCGCTCGCCGTACTCCTGACCGGTCCGCAGGTTCAGCTTCGGGGCCAGCTCGGCCAGTTGCCGCCGGTAGGTGACGCGCTTCTCCGCGTTCACCCACCAGACCACGTCGTACTCGGACCCGAAACGGTGCGCGTACTCGGCGGCGAACTGGGTCTTGCCCACCCCGGACATGCCGTGCAGGGTCAGCACGCCGGCGCCGGACTCGGCGCTCTGCAGGAGGTGGTAGGCCTCGTTGAACAGCGGCTCGCGGCCGGTGAAGCGGGTGTTGCGCCGCGGCACCACGCCCCACACGTCCGGCATCGCGGCCGGGAACCGCGGCGCGCGGCGTGACTCCGCCGGGGTCTCGGCGAGCGCCTCGGACGGCAGGTCGAGCCGGTCCAGCAGGCGGCGCTCCGCCTCCTCGGCGCCCATGTTGGTCAGGGCGACCGGTGCCAGTACGGCCGCGGCGGCCGGGACCGCCGCCGTGGTGACGGACACGGCCGCGAACCGGGAGGGATCGGGGGCGACGATCTCGCGCAGGGCCGCGTTCCACTCCTCGTGGGTGCGCGGTCCGAGCTGGAAGTACCACTCGCTGACGATGATGAGCACCCGGCCCTCGGCGAGCGTCAGGTCGCGCAGCAGGTCCACCAGCGGGACATCGGCCGGGGAGTCCCAGCGCAGGGGCACCACCCGTACGCCGCGCCGCTCCAGCCGGTCCCCGATCCAGGCCGCCCAGGCGCGGTTGAAGCCTGCGAAGTGGATCGTGACCGTCTGCCTGGCGGTCCCCCTCTCGGCCGTCTCGACCGGCTTGCGAGCTCCAGACATGCAGTGGCCTCCAGCACGTAGTACCACAAAATCCTAGGACCCCGGAGCGTCGCGCGTAAGTCCGCCGACCTACGGCAACACCCCCTGTACGGACGATCTTTCCGTACCCGGCGGCCGCGCGTGGGCATTCATCCGTTAGAGGGCGGGAGCGCGGAGGCGTGACGCCGGGTCCACAGGGTGCGCGCGGAGGCCACGTACGCCTGTGCGCGTGCGACGTGGCCCCTGGGCGCGGGGTGTTCCGCCATCCGTTCGTGGGTGGCGGCCATCTCGTCGACGAACCGGCGCCCTCGCACGGTGAGGTCGGGGGAGCCGACGAGGGCGGGCAGGGCAGCCCCGACCTGGGCGCGGTAGCGCGCGTGCTGGGCCCACGCCCAGTCCCGGTCCGGCAGCCCGCCGACGAGTGCCCGGCGCTGGTGGAACGCGGCCAGCGCGAGGTGCGAGTACGTGCCCTGGAGCAGGCCGTCGTAGGGCCGGGGATCGGCGCGCCAGGGGGCGAAGTACCGGGCCGCGGGACCTGCTCGGTGCAGGGTCACCAGGTCGCTGAGGGCGGCGAGTTTGGCGTGCTGCAGCTCGTGGACGAGGGTGGCGGCGAGGGTCACGGGGTCGGGCGGGGTGCTGGTGAGGAGGGCGCCGAACGCCTCGCGGCGGGTGGCGCTGCAACTGCCGCGGCCGGTGCCGACGTCGGGCGGTGTCTCCAGCGGGACGAGGCAGCGCAGCAGCACGCCCGCTTCGGCGAGGCGTTGCGCGCCGCCAGCGCGGAGCGCGAGGGCCGTGCCGGACCAGGCCTGGAGCCACCGTTTACGTTCGGCGTCGTCTAGGGCGAGCGGTGTGCGCAGGTCGCCGTGGCCGGGGCCGTCGGGCAGTTCGCGGTACGGGTCGAGGTCGTCGAGCGGCAGCGGCGGTGCCGTCGGGGTGAGGCCGGGGAGCGCGTGCGCGGGGGTCCAGGCCAGGGCGCCGGACCAGGCGCCGACGCCGCTCTCCAGGTGGACGGTCACGTCGGGGGCGTCGGCCTGGCGCAGGACCAGTCGGCCTTCGGTGCAGGTGACGTCGACGGGTACGTCACCGGACCGGGCCGTGTGCAGGGCGCCGAGCGAGGGGAGGGCGAGGACTCCGGCGCGGGCGGTGAGGCGGGTGCTGAACGGGATGCCGGCACCGGCGGCGACCACCGCGGCGATCGCGCTGAAGTGCGCGAGGTCGCGCCGCAGCCGCCGCTCGCGCTCGCCGCCCGCCGGCCCCGGGGCGGCGTCGAGGCCACGCAGACAGGAGCGCGCCCAGGGGCCGGTGAGGGGATGGAACAGGCGGTCACGTGCCGGGTTCGCGAACCGCGCGCCGACACCGGCCGGGGCCACACCGGCTCCCGCCCAACCACGCCACGCACCGGGCGGCGCCTCGCCGACGGCCCGAGTACTCCCCGCACCGGGCGGGGCCTCGCCGACGGCCCGGGTACTCCACGCACCGGGCAGGGCGTCGGCCACGGCGCTGGTACCCCGCGCACCGGGCGGGGCGTCGGCGGCCCGGGTACTCCACCCACCGGGCAGGGCCTCGCGGTCGCTGCGCGTTGCCGCGCGGCCGGGCCGGTGCTCCGAGGTCGGCGCACCCGGCGCCGGGAGCCGGTCCGCCTCGGTCAGCAGCGCCCAGTCCGCGCGCAGCCTCGCCTTCTGCGCGTCGGTGCAGACGGACCGCTCCGCCGCCTCGGCCGCGTCGAGCACCGCACGCAGCAGGAGCAGCCGTCGCGTGTCCTGATCCCGCACGAGGAGCGCCAGGGTGTCGGATCCGCCCTCGGTCCGGGCGAGTTCGAGAAGGGCCCGCTCGGGAACGACTGGAAACATCACGAAGCGCCCCCTCCGGCCGGGCCCGTCCCGGCGGCAGCCGAACCACTGACAACCGGCCACCCCGAGGCCACACCCGCCGACGCGGGACCTCCCGAGGCGCCCGAACCAGCCGAAGCCGACCCAGCGGGCGCCGGAGCGGTCGCGGTCAGCCCGGCCGGCGCTGGGCCGACGGCGGAGGAACCAGCCGACGCCGGGCCGACGACCGACGGATCGACCGACGCCGGGCCGTCGACGGACGGGCCAACCGACACCAAGCCGGTCGCGGACGGACCCGCCGAAGCCGACCCGGACTGCGCTGCGCCACCGGCCGCGCAAGCACCAGCCGACGCCGGACCGACGGCCAACGGCCCAGCCTGCGCCGGGGCCATCGCGGACGGGCCGGTCGCGGCTGAACCGTTCGCGGGCAGACCGCTCGCGGGCAGGCCGGTCGCGGACGGGCCGTGCTCCGGCGGGCCGGTCGCAACCTGGCCGCCCGGAGTCGGGCCCCTCGTCGCGGCGGTGAGCCGTGAGGACACGTGGTGGATGAAGCGCTGGAGGTCCGCGCAGTACACGGACGGGTTCCGGAAGCCGTGCCCGGCGCGGTAGCGGTGCGCGTAGTGCCCGCCCCCGCAGACCCGCAGCAGCGGGCAGGCCCGGCACTCCCCCGCGAGCGACGCGGTGCCGGCCTGCCGGGCGGCGACGCCCGGGTGCCGCAGCGCGTCGTCGAAGGTGTGGCGGAACACGTCGAGGCCGGTGCGCGCGGCCCCGGGGTACGCCGACTTGAGGGAGTCGACCTGCTCGATCGACCCGTCGGTCTCCACCACGACCGCGTCGAACGGCGTGAGCCCCAGCGCCTCGGTGGCCGCGGGCAGACCCAGCAGCAGCGCCACGCACTCCTCGAAGAGCCGTACCCGGACCTCCCGCCGCCCTGCGGCCCACCAGCGGTCGAAGACGGCGCACAGCCAGTCGCCGTACCGGACGCCGGTCCGGCCCGGCGGCGGCGCGGTCCAGTTGCCGTGCGGCAGCAGCAGGTCCAGCGCGGGCGGACGCAGGCCGAGCAGCGACTCGTACGTCTCGACCGGGTCCAGCGTCGGGTCGACGACGGTCAGGATCCCCGCGTACGACTCGGGGAAGCGCTCGGCGACCAGGCGGGCCCCCCGTGCCGCGGCGGGCCAGGACGGGCGGCCCGCGTGGTCCACCCGCCGTCGGTTGTGGGCGGCGGTGCCGCCGTCGAGGCTGATGCCGACGCGGAGGCCGGCGTCGGCCAGGACGGCGAGGCGTTCCTCGGTGAGCAGGGTGGCGTTGGTCTGCACGGTGGCGTGGACCTGACACCCTCGCGGCACGAGTTCCCGCACCCGCCCGGTGACCTCGGCGAGCGGGCCGGCCCCGGCGAGCAGCGGTTCACCCCCGTGCAGAACCAGGGCGAGGTCACGCAGCGCGTGCCGCTCGGCGTGTTCGGCGATGCGGGTGGCGGTGCGGTCCAGGACGGCGCCGGAGGCGGCGGCGGGACGGTCGCGCCAACCGCTGTCGGGGCCTTCGTAGAGGTAGCAGTAGGTGCACGCGAGGTTGCAGCGGCCGTGCATCTTGACGATGAACTGCCGGAAGGGAAAGGGTCCTTCGGGTCCGGTCCGCCCACCGGGTACGGCCGGAGCCGGATCGGTCATGGCCTGTTCCGACACTCCAGCACCCCCATGCCGTGACGGTCCGCCGGCGTCGCCCCGAGTCGGCGCCACGGCACCGTGCCGCACGAAGCCGCATTCCCGGCGCGGCGGGTGCGCAAAACCCGGCTCCGCGAAAGTTGTCCTATTCACATGTCTTCACGCGCCCGGACGACCGCCGCCGCCGCCGGTCAGAAGGAGTTGTCGAAGCCCCACAGCATCTCGCTCGGCTCCGCGGCCCGCGCCCTCAGTTCCCCCAGCACCTCGCGCAGCACCGGGTGTTCGATGGTGCCCAGTTGTGCGAGGTCCAGTTCCAGCAGGTCCGGCAGTGGCTCCCCGGCGCCCGCAGGCGCCTGCTCCGCCCCGGCCTCGTCCCGTATGTCCATGCCCCGTTCCTCTCCTCGGCTGCGCGCCGCTGTTCCGCCCTCACTCCAGGTCGGCGAGCCGCTGTGCCGTCTGCCGTGCGGTCGGTTCGCCCGTGGCCAGCCGGTCGTCCGGCAACCGGTCCCACTGCGCCCGCGCCGCCGCGTAGGCCTCCCGGGCCGCGCGGGGCCGCACGGCCGCCTCGAAGGACATACCCCGCCAGTGGTGCGCCTGTGCGGCGAGCTCCACGGCTTCTTGGCGCCGACGCTCGGTTTCGGCCTCCTCCTCGGCTCGGCGGGCCGACTCGGCGGCCGCCCGGAAGGCGTCGACCGCCACATCCAGGCGCGCCGCGCGGCCCAGGCTCTGGAACGCCTCGAACTGGGCCTGCCCGAGCTCCAGTCGGCAGCGCGCCGCCAGCAACGAGTCCTCCGCGTCGGCCGCGGCGAGCCCGAAGAGATGCTCCGCCTCCCGGAGGTCGACCCGGTCGCCGCGCGCCTGGTACCGGACCATGAGCGCCTGTCCGAGGAGCAGCAGCCGGTGGGCGACGCGCCGGCTGCCCGCCGGGGTCTCCATCCGGCAGTCCCGCAGCACCCGGATCGCGCGGGACAACTGGTCCTGGCGCCGGTCGGCGGGCTCCAGCGTGGCCAGCCGGAGCAGTACGCCGCCCCACTCGGCGAGCACGTCCGCGTGCGCGGGCGCGTCCCGGGACATCCAGTGCGCCGCCTGTGCGAATCGGTCGGCGGCCCCGTGCAGTTCGGGCGGCTCCCCCGACTCGGCGTAGCGCGCGACGGCCACCCGCCCGGCGCGGACCAGCAGCGCCGCGCGCTGCCCCTGCTCGCGGACCCGGCCGAGGGCCTCGTCGGTCCTGGCCTGGGCCTCGTCCAGCGGGCCGCCCGCCGACAGCAGCGCGTCGACGAGGTCGATCAGCACCCGGACCCGGTCGCGGACGGACTCGTTGGTGTCCGGTGCCGGGCCGGACTCCAGTCCCCGGCGCAGCGACCGCGCCGACTGCTCCGCGTACAGCCGGACCTGGACCGGGTCCGCGGTCACCTCGGACAGGCGCAGCAGGGTGCGGCCGTGGGCCAGCAGCAGCTCGGCGGGGCGGTCGCCGCGGTCGGGCCAGGCGTCGGCGAACGCCTCCAGCATGCCGACGGCACTCTGCAGGAGGGCGCTGTCGCCGCCCAGGCGCCACTGGGTCTCCAGGGAGGCGACCCGTTCCAGGGTGAGCCGCAGCGCCTCCGCCTCGTCCAGGCCGGGTGCCGCGCAGGCGACCGCGTACTCCCGGTCGGCGCGGCGCAGCAGGTCGAGCGCGCCGGACCGGTCTCCGCGCCGTCGCGCGTCGGTGGCGGCGGCGTGCAGTACGCGTGCGAGGACGGCGCGCTCGCGCAGGGCGTGCGGCGACGCGGCGGCCCGTTCGGCGGCCCGGGTGGCCTCCCGCAGCAGCGCGGCACCGCCCTGCACCTCCCACA
Organism: Streptomyces sp. NPDC059906; assembly: GCF_042730645.1. Taxonomy (NCBI): domain Bacteria; kingdom Bacillati; phylum Actinomycetota; class Actinomycetes; order Kitasatosporales; family Streptomycetaceae; genus Streptomyces; species Streptomyces sp. NPDC059906. Next base: position 32,918 of record NZ_JBHWKU010000028.1, on the reverse strand, counting down.
GCCGCAGGGTGCAGCGCGCGTACTCGCCCCACAGCTCGGGGTCGGCGCCGGCCGGGCGTTCCTGCTCGGTGGCGCCGCGCAGCAGCTGCACGGCGTCGATGACGTCCTGGACCATGCCCTCGCCGTCGAACCGGGCGAGCAGGGCGCGCGCCCGGACGACCGCCCGGTGCGTGGGCCGCTCCGCGGTGACCTGCGGGCCGGTGCGGCTGTCGTACGTCGCGAACTGCTCGGGCAACGGCATGAACCGCTCCAGGATCCGGGCCGCGACCTCCGCGAAGGGCTGCGGGACCGGGGCGGTCCCGGCGTCGCCGCCGTTCTCGCCCGGGTACCCGGGTTCGGCGCCGGAGGGGTGCGGGTGCGGGCGGGCGGGGCCGCCGTCGCCGAGCTGGGCCAGCGCGAGCGCCGGGAAGTTGGGACCGCCCTTGCCGAAGTGCTGTTCGATGTACTCCGAGCAGTGCTTGAGGACCAGCATGGCCTCGTCCCGCCCGAGCCGGGACAGCAGGGCCTCGCGCACCTCGGGGTCGATGTCGTACCACTGGGAGCCGTCGCCGCCCTGGTCCGCGCGGGCCCGGGTGACCAGGCCACCGACGAGGACCTCGGCGAGTTCGGACGGGCCGGACCCGGGCAGCATCGTCCGCTGGACCAGCTGCATCACCGGGAGGCAGAGCGGGGTCGCCGCGAGATAGACGGCCAGGCGCGCGGCGGCCGGAGACGCTCCGGCGCTGAACCGGCTGACCCGTTCCAGCGGTGTGCGGCGGCGGTCCGGGCGGGCGGCCGCGGCGGCCGGGTGGTCGGCACGCACCCAGCCCACGGCGCCGGGCACCGGACCGGCACCGGCCAGCAGCCGTGCCCACGACCCGAGGGCCACCGGCTCCGGCGGCAGTACGGGGACGGCCAGCGCACCGCGGCGGGCCTCGGCGGCGCCGGAGGCCGTGCGCACCCGCAGCACGGCGCCGCCGCCCAGGGTGTCACCGCGCGACAGGCCGCCGAAGGTGACGGGCAGCCGGGTGCGGTTCCACATGCGCTGCGGCAGCGGCTGGAGCACGACGACGGGGCCCTGCCGGGACAGGTGGTGGAGCAGCCGGTGGGCGTGGCCGCCGTGCCACAGCGGGCCGGCGCAGTCGCTGACCAGGACGACGATCCGGCGGCCGGTCGGATCGCTGAGCCGGTCGGCGGCGTGCAGCGGCGCACCGTAGGGGTCGGCGCTGCGGCTGACCGCCGGGCCCCCGTCCGGCCCCTGGTGCAGATGGCTGACCTGGACGTCCGAGAAGGCTCCCAGCCGGCTGAAGATCTGGGCCAGTTCGGCGAACAGCCGGCCCCACACGCGCATCGAGGAGGAGGCGTCCAGCACCAGTTGCAACCGGGCGTCCCGGCGGGACAGGTACCGGCGCACGGGCAGGATCAGTCCGCCGGCCCGGGCGCTCACCTCCGCGGTAGCGACCTCGTCGAGCTCGGACCGCAGGGGTGTGGCCGGGCTGCGGTACCCCTGCAAGGGACGCAGGGCTCGCTGGAGTTCGAGCGGCGCGGGCAGCACGGGGGCGGCGGGCACACCCACCGGCAGTGCGCGGGCCGGGCCGGCTCCGTGCGCACCGGGCCCGTCGCCGGGGGGCAGCGGGTAGAGGGCCACCCGGCGGGCGGCCGGAACGGCGGGCGGCTCGGGCGCGGGCGGCCGGGTCCGGTCCGGTGGCGGTGACATGGGTCCGGCGGGTGGCCGGACCACCGGGGGCGCCACGCGGGCGTCCGGGGCGGGCGGAGCGTCCGCGGCGTCGGCGGAGCGGGTCCACCGGGCCAGCCAGAGCGCGTCGCAGAGCTGCTCGGCGTCCGGGTCCAGGCCGATCTCCCGCAGCCTCAGGACGAGTCGGGCGAGCGGGTCGTCGGCGGGCACGGCGGCGCGCCCTGCCTCGGAACCCTCGCCGCCGGGGCCGCCGGGGCCGCCAGGACCGCCAGGACCGCCAGGGGGGCCGTGGTGGCCGGGACCGTGGCGCGCCGTCTCGTCGGGCATCGCGTCACCTCGGACGATCGAGCCGCTGGATGAGCAGGTCGGCCAGGCGGTCGCGGCTGGGCGTGGCGGCGGCGTCGGTGAGGTATATCGCGTTGAGCAACTGATCGGTGGCCAGCAGCTCGCTGCGGGACCGCTCCAGGAACCGGGTGACGAGGTCGTCGCCCGCGCGTGCCGCCTCGTCGCCCAGGTGGGCCCGTACGAAGGTGGCGAGCCGGTTGTGGTCGGGGCGGCCGAGCTCCAGGTGGATGCAGCGCCGCATCAGCGGGGCCGGGAAGTCGCGTTCGCCGTTGCTGGTGAGCACCACGAACGGGAAGGCGCGGCAGCGCACACGGCCGTCGCGCACCGGCACCTTCACGCCGTCCGCGGTGAGCACCTCGGCCGTGCGGTCCGGCAGCCGGTCCGCGATGCGTTCCAGCTCGGGGATGGCGAACTCGCCCTCCTCCAGTACGTTCAGGAGGTCGTTGGGCAGGTCGATGTCGCTCTTGTCCAGCTCGTCGATGAGCAGGACGCGCGGCTTGTCGGAGGGCAGCAGCGCGGTGCCGAGGGGGCCGAGCCGGATGTAGCCGCCGATGCCGTCGACCGCGCCCGGCGTCCCGGACCCCGGTCCGTTGTCCGCCTGGGCGGCGATCTGCACGTCCTGGAGACGGGCGATGGCGTCGTAGTGGTAGAGACCGTCCTGGAGTTCGGAGCGGCTGACGATGGACCAGCGCAGTACGTTGCCCAGGCCCAGTTCGTACGCCACCGAGTGGGCCAGGGTGCTCTTGCCCGCGCCGGGGCTGCCGGTGACGAGGAGCGGCCGGCGCAGGTACAGCGCGGCGTTGATCATCTCGAGTTCCTCGGCGCCCGGCCGGTGCAGTTCGGCCAGGTGCCGGTGGGCGCCGAGTCTGCGGTCCTCGGACCCGTCGCCGGAACCTGCCGCGTCCCGGCTGGTGAAGTCCCGCCACGGGGGCGGGTCGGGAAGGCGGTCGATGCCGTCGTGGGGTTCGCCGGCGCCCCGGTAGATGAGCCACTCGCTGGATTCGCTCATGATCCAATCCTCGTCGTCACTCGTCCGGGGGCGCTGTCGTCGTGGGGCGTCCATCACGGTATCGATCCTGAACGGGACTGGTAAGAGGCACATCGCTCAAGGGGTGCCTTGTCAGGGGGAGTTGAAACACCGGGGCGCTCGGTCCACGCGGACCCGCGCGGGCCGTGGTCAAGGTGCCTCCAGCAGGTCGCCCGCGCCGGGCAGTGGCTGGTGCGGGTCGTCGTACAGCAGCGCTATGCCGTGGGCCCAGAAGGTCTCCGGCCGTCCCGATCGCAGCCTGTGGCGCAGGTCGCGCACCGCCTCGGGCAGTCGGTGGGCTCCGGCCGGGCCCGCGATCTGGTCCAGGGTGCCGCGGTGGAACTCGCCGCAGACCGTCTCCGGCAGCCCGTACCCACGGCGCCACAGCGCCACGCCGAAGCCGCCGCGCACGAGCCGGGCGAGCCCCTCCGCGTCGCCCTCGTCGCCGTGGGCTTCGAAGCGGCACAGCACCGGAACCGTGCCGTGCGACAGGCCCCGCAACTCCTCGACGGGCGGTACCGGTTTGCGCAGCCCGTCGTCGCAGTCCAGGACCGCGGCCGTCACCGGGTGGGCGTGCAGCCAGCGCCAGCGGGCTCTGCGTTCCTCGTCGATGTCCAGGCGGTGGTCACCGTCCGGAGCGGCCGCCGGCCGCCCGCCGCCTGCTCCGCCGGTCCCACGGCTCCGGCCGGTTCCGCCGCCTTCACCGTTCTCGCCGTGTCCGGGGTACGCCCCGTATCCGGGGTACGCCCCGTATCCGGCGTTGTCGCCGTACTCGGGGTTCTGGCCGTACTCGGGGTTCTGGCCGTACTCGAAGTTCTCGCCGTACTCGGAGTTCTCGCCGTACTCGGTCAGCTGGTCGCGGTCGGAGCAGCGCAGGACGACCGGGCGCTGTGTGCCGAGTCGCTCCTCCCCGGGGCCGAGCCGCCAATCGTCCACGTCGAGCGCCAGCAGTGAGTGCTCCGTCGCCACCTGCAGGACCGCCGGCCGGCCCGGCGTGTCGCACTGCCGGAACCCCTCCTTGAGGGGCGCGGACAGATGGGTGGGGAGGTCGGCCAGCGGGACGCGCTGGACCTCCTTGAGCCGCTTCGCCTCTCCGTCGGAGCGCACGGCGAAGACCGACCAGTCGCAGCGGTCCGGCTCCCAACCGCGTCGCACGATCTCCACCAGCACGGAGGACTGCCCGGCCGCCGACCGTTCCGGACCACCGGCGGGCGCCCCGCGCGGCCCGGCGACCAGGCCCGGGGCGGGTCGGCGGGCCGTCATCCTGGCCATCCGCCGTTCGACGAGGGCGCTCCGGCGGCCGGGGCCGAGCCGCTGGGCGGCCTGCCAGACCCCGGCCCACAGGGCCTCCTCGGCGGCCGGCGTGCTGGGCACGAGGAACGGGCGGTCCGCGGTCATGGCGTGCACCGCGTAGTCGAGCACCAGGTAGAGGGCGCCGTCGTCGCGCGCGTACTCGTACAGGGCGCCGAGTCCGTCGCGCCAGCCGCGCGGGGCGGGCAGCGGAGCCGGTGCCTCGAAGTCCTGGAGGGAGTCGAGGAGGTCCAGCAGGGAGCGGGTGCTGGCCGGCGGCGGCAGGTCCGCGAGGCGTCCGAGCAACTGGACGCGCTCGTCGGGGCTCAGCGTCTGACCGGGCCGGGCCCCGAGCCGGCCCTGCACGTCGGCCCAGGTGTGACGGCGCGCGTCCGGATGGCGCTGCCGGTCGCGGTGGTAGCGGTCGTGGGCGTGCACCACCGCCTGGTACAGGTCGTCGGGTTCGGTCTTCAGCTCTCCGGCGGGCACGGGCAGCGTCCGCAGTTGTTCGAGCCCGGTGGAGGTGCCCCCGCGCGCGTGGTCGGAGCGCGACTTCAGTACGCCGATGACCTCGCCGCGCTCCGGATCGATCACGGGGCCGCCGGAGACGCCGTCCGGGAGGTCGTTGTCCCCCAGCCGCATCTGGACGTCCGCGTTCCAGCCGCCGATGGTGCCCTGCACGGTGAGGGTGCCGTCGAGCATCCTCAGTCGTCCGTCCACCACCGTCCAGCCCGCGTACAGGACCGTGCCCTCGCCGAAGTAGGCCGCCGGGCGCTCGGAGAGGTACACGCACTCGTGGTCGACCGGCTCGCTCAGCCGCACCAGCGCGAGGTCGGGGGCGGGCCAGTTGCCGGGCAGGGATCCGACGCCCTCGGGAAGGGCCGCCGCCACGTGGCCCGAGACCGCGGACATGCCGCGGCCCGGTGCGGACTCGTACACCACCACGACCTCGCCCCCCTCACCGCCGCATGCCACGTGTGCGCAGGTCAGAACCCAGCTCGGGGCGACGAAGTAGCCGCTTCCGAGGAACGTCGCGGGTTCGTCGAGGGCATACCCGGCGTCCGGCCGATGAATGCGAACGGTCGCCGCCATGACGAGGCCACGCAGCGCACGGCGGGCCGCGTCCCGGGCCCCCGGTGCGCCGGGGGCGCGTCCGTGCGTCATGCCCCGCTCCCGGAAGCGGCGGCACCGCTCCCGCCGTGCTCCGGGGCGCGGGCGGACGCGTCCGCGGTGGCGTCGGGGGGCTCACCGCCCGGGGCGCGCGGGTCGGGCGCGGACGGATCCGGCGGGCCGCCGTTCCAGGTGAGGGTGACCGAGATGCCCGCCTTGGCCTCGCCGTCGGCGAGGAGGCCCACGACCTTGCCGGCCTTGGCCGTCAACTCGATGCCGAACTGGACGCTCACCTCGTCCGGCCGCACCGCGCGCAGCGGTTCCGCCAGCGAGCGCGCGACGCCGGTCACGAGCGCGTTCAGGCTCTCCACGCTCGCCTCGATCCGCTCGGTGAAGCCGGTGTCGCTGTACGACAGCTGCCCGGACGGTGCCGGCAGCTCGGCCGCGCCCGAGATCCGGGCCCAGACCGGTGTCCCGTCCGGCAGCACGATGCGCGTGACGCGCGTCGCTTCCTGTCCCATGCGATTCCCCCGTCCCCGCGCCCCTCGACGGCCCCGGAAGGCACGGCCCCGTGGGCGCCTATTCTTGTGCTGTCTTCTTCACAACTGACGGAAAGACCCCATCTCCCCATCTCTCCACCCTGCAGGCACAGGTTTCTTCCCGCCCGGGAGGCTCTCAACCCTGCAAAGACCCGACGGAGCACGATCCATGTACTTCACCGACCGCGGCATCGAGGAGCTGGAGAAGCGGCGCGGCGAGGAGGAGATCACCTTCGAGTGGCTCGCCGAGCAGCTGCGCACGTTCGTCGACCTGAACCCGGACTTCGAAGTACCGGTGGAGCGCCTGGCCACGTGGCTGGCACGGCTGGACGACGAGGACGAGGACGAGTAGGGACGCGGGAAGACAGGCGACAGCGCCGGAAGGCGGGCGGCGACGCACGGGCGACGCACGGGTGCCGGGAGTGAGAGCGGAAACGGACTCTTCCGTCGACATATTTACGCACCAGGGCATATCGACCCACTCAGCCGATCATTGATCACCAAAACAGGTGTCTTGACTTTCCGTGTCCGCGATATATCGTGAATTTCGGAGGACGCGATATGGCGCGTTCGGTCGAGGAGGTCTGCACCATGTCCGAGTGGTCCGTCGCGGAGCCCAGGAAGCTCACCTTCGACGAGTCCGTGAGCCGGCTCCACGTACGCATCGTCAGCGGAACAGTGAACGTGGTGGGCACGGACGAAGGTGCCGCCCGCCTGGAGGTCTCCGAGATCGAGGGGCCCCCTCTGATCGTGACCCACCGGGACGGCGTGCTCACGGTGGCCTACGAGGACCTGCCCTGGAAGGGCTTCCTGAAGTGGCTGGACCGCAAGGGTTGGCGACGCAGTGCGGTGGTGTCCCTGGCGGTGCCGACCGGCACCCGCGTGGAGGTGGGGGCGGTGAGCGCCGCAGCCGTGGTCTCCGGCCTCGACGGACCCGCCGAGGTCAAGGGCGTATCCGGGGACACCACTCTGGTGAGTCTCGCGGGCCCCGTCCGCGCCGACACCGTCTCGGGGAACGTGGAGGCGCAGGCCCTCACCGGCGACCTCCGCTTCAACTCCGTCTCCGGCGACCTGACGGTGGTGGAGGCGGGCTCCTCCGTGCGGGCCGACTCGGTCAGCGGTTCGATGATCGTCGACCTGGACCCGGCCGGAGGCCCCACCGACATCAGCCTGAACAGCGTCTCGGGCGAGATCGCCATCCGGCTGCCCCAGCCGGCCGACGCCCAGGTCGAGGCGAACACGGCCAGCGGCATGGTCAGCAGCGCCTTCGAGGACCTCCGGGTGGGCGGCCAGTGGGGGGCCAAGCGCATCACCGGACGGCTCGGCGCGGGCAACGGCCGGCTGAAGGCCACCACGGTCTCCGGCTCGATCGCCCTGCTCCGCCGTCCGGCGACGGAGGACACCCGGTGGGAGCGGGAGCCGGCGGAATCCGGCCCGACGGGCACCGCACGGGACGACTCGGGGGACAATTCCGCTTCCGTCCGGGACCAGGGCGCCACCGACGCCCCTTCCGACGGTACGACCGACAAGAAGGTGCTCTGACATGCCCCCCGTCTTCGCCCACGGCCGCCTCCGCCTCTACCTCCTCAAGCTCCTGGACGAGGCCCCGCGCCACGGCTACGAGGTGATCCGGCTCCTGGAGGAACGCTTCCAGGGCCTGTACGCCCCGTCCGCGGGCACGGTGTACCCCCGCCTGGCCAAGCTGGAGGCGGAGGGCCTGGTCACCCACACCACCGAGGGCGGCCGCAAGGTGTACGCCATCACGGACGCCGGTCGCGCCGAGCTGGCCGACCGCAGCGGTGAGCTGGCCGACCTGGAGCTGGAGATCCGCGAGTCGGTCGCCGAGCTGGCCGCCGAGATCCGGGCCGACGTGCGGGGTGCGGCCGGCGATCTGCGGCGGGAGATGCGCGCCGCGGCCACCGCGGCCCGCCGGGGCACCTCAGGGGCGCACGACGAAGGGGACGGCTCCGCCGCCGCTGCCGGGGAAGGCGACGAGAAGGAGGCCTGGCGGGCCGCCAAGGAGGAGATGCGGCGGGTCAAGCAGGAGTGGAAGGAGCAGGCCCGCCGCGCCAAGGACGAGAGCCGCCGCGCCCGCGACGAGGCCCAGCGGGCCCGGCGCCAGGCCAAGGAGGCCCAGGAGCGGGCCCGGACCCAGGCGCAGGAGGAGGTCCAGCGCATCGCCCAGCGCGTGCAGGAACAGGTGCAGGACCACTTCTCGCGGGGCGACTGGCCGACGGGACTGCGTGAGGGCCTGAGCGAACTGGCCAAGGAGGTCGGCGACTTCGGAAAGGACTTCGGGAAGGAGTTCGGCAAGGACTGGGGCTTCGGACGCACCGACACCGGGAGCCCCGCCTCGCGCGCGGAGCGTTCCCCGGGCCCCGAGTACTCCGCCACGCCCGAGGACTTCCCCGCCGGATACGCGCCGAGCTGGGCCCACGAGGACGCCGCGGAATCCACCGGTGACCCGGCGCGCGACCTGGACCGGCTGCTCGACCGCTTCCGGGACGACATCCGCGACGCCGCCCGGGACCACGGAGTGACGTCCGGCCAGTTGCGCGACACCCGCCGCCGGCTGTCGGAGGCAGCGGCGCACATCGGGGCGATCCTGCGTACGCCGGAGGCCTGAGCGCAACACGACACGGCGCCCCCGTTCCCCAGGGGCGCCGCGCGCCGGTGAGCCGCCGTGCCACCGGTCAGGCGCAGGCCTTCCCGGCCCCCTCGCCCAGCACCCTGGACAGCGACGCGTGGGTCACCCCGTGGTCGGCGAGCACCTCGGCGGGCACTCCGGGACGCAGGGCCAGGGCGAGGAGGAGATGCTCGTCCCCGATGTGCCGGTCACGGCGGGCGACGGCGACCCGCAGCGCCCTCTCCAGGACCTCCTTGGCGCCTCGGCTGAAGCTCCGGTGCCCCGACCACCGGCGCCCGCGCCTGCGGTCGTCGGCGGACATCGCCCCCACACCATGGGCCTCCTCCACCCTGGCGACGACCTCCGTGACGTCGATGCCCAGTCCGGCGAGGGCCTCCGTCTCGGACTGCGACAGACCCGCACGGCGCCGTGCGTCCCCCAGCTCCTGGCGTACCGCGTCCCGGTGCTCGCCGACGCCGAGGGCCGCCAGCGCGAAGGAGGCGCGCCTGCCCTCCCGGTCCAGCAGGGCGAGCAGCAGGTGCTCGGGCTCGACGGTCTCCGCCCGCGCCTCCTCGGCGTGTCCGACCGCCCCCTGCACGACCGCGCGGGCGTCCTTCGTGAATCGCTCGAACATCAATGCCTCCCGTACTTCTTGTGCACGGCCTGCCTGCTGACTCCGAGTTCCGTGGCGATCTCCTGCCAGGACCACCCCTGCCCACGGGCGCTGCGCACCTGTACGGCTTCCAGCTGCTCCACCAGCTTCCGCAGGGCGGTGACGGCTCGCAGCCCGATCCGGGGATCACGGTCACCCGCACGCGTGGCGAGATCCGTTGCTTCACTCATACAGTCAACTTAGGTTGACATGACCCTCTTGTCAACCCTGGTTGACATGAAGGCGGGCCCGGAGAACCGGGCCCGCCATATCTCGCGAAACGCGTCAGGAGTTGCTGAGCACGATCTTGCCGAACTGCCCCCCGGAGGCCATCCGCTCGAACCCCTCACGGGCCCGGTCCATCGGAAGCACCTCGTCGATGACGGGACGCACACCGGTGGCGGCACAGAAGGACAGCAGGTCCTCCAGTTCGTCCTTGGAGCCCATCGTGGAGCCGACGACCTTGAGCTCCAGGAAGAAGATCCGGGTCAGCTCGGCGTGGGAGGGCCGGTCGCCGCTGGTGGCACCGGAGATGACCAGCGTGCCGCCGGGCCGCAGCGACTTGATGGAGTGCGACCAGGTGGCGGCGCCCACGGTCTCGATCACGGCGTCGACCCGCTGCGGCAGCCGCGCACCGGTCTCGACGGCCTCCACCGCACCGAGCTCCAGCGCCCGCTTGCGCTTGGCCTCGTCCCGGCTGGTGGCGAAGACCCGCAGCCCCGCCGCCTTGCCCAGCACGATCGCGGCCGTGGCGACCCCGCCGCCGGCGCCCTGCACCAGCACCGAGTCACCGGGACGCACCCCGGCGTTGGTGAACAGCATCCGGTACGCGGTCAGCCAGGCGGTCGGCAGGCAGGCGGCCTCCTCGAAGGAGAGCTCCTTGGGCTTGGGCAGGACGTTCCAGGTCGGCACGGCGACCTGCTCGGCGAACGTGCCCGGGTAGCGCTCGGTAAGGATGGAGCGGGGCTCCTTGGGGCCGACGCCGTGGCCGGTCTGGCCGATCACGGAGTGCAGGACGACCTCGTTGCCGTCCGCGTCGATCCCGGCGGCGTCGCAGCCGAGGATCATCGGCAGCCGGTCCTCGGGGAGGCCGACGCCGCGCAGGGACCACAGGTCGTGGTGGTTGAGGGAGGCGGCCCTGACATCGACGACACTCCAGCCGGGCCGGGCCTCGGGAGCCGGAAGCTCTCCCAACTCCAGGCCGGCCAAGGGCTGGTCGCGGTCGATTCGGGCGGCATAGACAGCGAACATGACCTTGACGATAGGTTCCCCGACCGCCAACCGGAACCACAGCCCCGTGTGACACACCCCCTCTTGCCAGCCGCCCCGCCCTCAGCTGCGGGCAGCCGCCCCGCCCTCAGCTGCGGGCAGTCGTGCCGCTGGGGCGGCACGGGTGGGCGCAGCGGCACCCGCCCAGCGCCGGTCAGCGCCCCCACCCCACGCCCAGCACCAGCGCACCCGCACCCGCACCCGCACCCGCACCCGCACCCAAAAGACAAGCGGCCCCGCCCACCAAGGACGAGGCCACTCACCACACCGCAGAGATCACACCGCAGGCGTCACACCGTCACCGGCGCGCAACCCCCTCCGCCCGGGCCGCCGCGGCCACCGCCGCCGTCACGGCCGGCGCGACCCGCTCGTCGAACGGGGACGGAATGACATAGTCCGCGGCGAGGTCGTCCCCCACCACGGAGGCCAGCGCCTCGGCCGCCGCCAGCTTCATGCCCTCGGTGATCCGCGACGCCCGCACCTGGAGAGCGCCCGCGAAGATGCCCGGGAACGCCAGCACGTTGTTGATCTGGTTCGGGAAGTCCGAGCGCCCCGTCGCGACGACCGCCGCGTACTTGTGGGCGACCTCCGGATGCACCTCCGGGTTCGGGTTGGCCATCGCGAAGACGAAGGCACCCTCGGCCATCGAGGCCACCGCCGGCTCGGGCACCGTACCGCCGGAGACGCCGATGAAGACGTCGGCACCCGCGAGCGCCGCCTCCAGCGGGCCGGAGAGCCCGGCCTTGTTGGTGAAGGAGGCCAACTCCTGCTTGACCGGGGTCAGGTCCGCCCGGTCGGCGGAGACGACACCCTTGCGGTCGGCGACCGCGACGTCCCCGATGCCGGCCTCCACCAGCATCTTGGCGATGGCGACCCCGGCCGCGCCCGCACCCGAGATCACCGCCCGCAGCTCACCCAGCGTCCGCCCGCTCAGCCGCGCCGCGTTCCGCAGGGCGGCCAGCGTCACGACGGCCGTGCCGTGCTGGTCGTCGTGGAAGACCGGGATGTCCAGGCGCTCCTGGAGCTTGCGCTCGATCTCGAAGCACCGCGGCGCCGAGATGTCCTCCAGGTTGACGCCGCCGAAGGAGGGCGCGAGCCGGACCACGGTCTCGACGATCTCGTCGGCGTCCGTGCAGTTCAGGGCGATCGGGACCGCGTCCACGCCGCCGAACTGCTTGAAGAGGATGGCCTTGCCCTCCATCACCGGGAGGGACGCCTCGGGCCCGATGTCACCGAGTCCCAGCACCGCCGTGCCGTCCGTCACGACCGCGACGACCGACGACTTCCAGGTGTAGTCGTGGACGAGGTCGGGCTGCTCGGCGATCGCGCTGCACACTTTCGCGACGCCGGGCGTGTACGCCAGGGACAGGTCTTCCTTGTCGCGGACCGGCACGGTGGCCTGCACGGCCATCTTGCCGCCGCGGTGCAGCGCGAACGCGGGGTCGAAGGAGTCGAGCGGCTCGGCGCCCGCCTCCTGCTCCGCACCGGCTTCGCTGTCGCTGCGAGGATTGACGATCTCCGCTGCCACTTTGTCTTACCCCTTAAGAGTTCATGGTTTGAGGGTTTGTCCACTCCTGGTGAGGAATGGGCGGGCACCGCACAGGGAGATGACTGTCTGGGCCACGTGGACCCCTGCGCGACGGGCGCGCCGCACACGCGCCCTGAGCCCCTGATGAGGGGTGTAAAGAACCTTCTTACCCGACGGACGCCCCCGGCGACGAGTCCGATAAGCGCAAGCTCACATGCCGGACCCCGAACGCCGCATGTCGGTGACATGGCTCATAGCCAGGGTTCCGGACAACCTCTCCGGACCCCTTGACAGACCCGCGCACGGCACCTTCGACAGCCCTGCTCGCCCGCGATCCATGGTCGGATAACGAGAAATTCCGCAGATCTTCCGGCCGGAAGGGCAGATTCCCGCAAAGGTTCGGTCGTGATGTACCGACCTGGTGCGGTTCGGGGGGTGACCCGTTATCCGATTTTGACATGACGGCCCCCCTGAATGGCCGAGTCCGAATGGCAAGATGCCGTAATCACACGAGGTCGCGGCACTCGAAGGTGTGTGCTCTCGTCGACCCACGGCACCGGCCGGACCCCGGCCGGCGTCCCGTCCCACCGGAACTCCACCGTCCCCATCGGCAACTCCCTCATCCGCCGGAGGAACCACCATGACCGCACGCTCCACCCGTCGTACGACCGCCGTGCACTCCCGGCTAGCAGCGGTCGGTGCGATCGCGGTCGCCGGCGCCCTGCTGCTCACCGGATGCGGCGACCAGACCGAGAACGGCGACTCCGGCGGCAGCGACAACCAGTCCGCCGGCGGTGCTCCGCTGGCCGACAAGCTGCCGCAGTCGATCCGCGACAAGGGCACCATCAAGGTCGGCTCGGACATCGCGTACGCGCCCGTCGAGTTCAAGGACGACTCCGGCAAGACGGTCGGTATCGACCCCGACCTCGCGGACGCCCTGGGCAAGCAGCTCGGTGTGAAGTTCGAGTTCGAGAACGGCACCTTCGACACCCTGATCACCGGCCTGCGCTCCAAGCGGTACGACATCGCCATGTCCGCGATGACCGACACCAAGGACCGCCAGGAGGGCATCGACGCCGACACCGGCAAGAAGGTCGGCCAGGGCGTCGACTTCGTCGACTACTTCACCGCCGGTGTCTCGATCTACACCAAGAAGGGCGACGACCAGGGCATCAAGACCTGGTCCGACCTGTGCGGCAAGAAGCTCGTGCTCCAGCGCGGCACGGTCTCCGAGGACCTCGCCAAGGCCGAGAACGAGAAGTGCCCGGCCGGCAAGAAGATCTCCATGGAGGCCTTCGACAACGACCAGCAGGCCCAGACCCGGCTGCGCGCGGGCGGCGCGGACGCCGGCTCCTCCGACTTCCCGGTCGCGGCGTACGCGGTGAAGACCTCCGGCGGCGGCAAGGACTTCGAGATCGTCGGCGAGCAGGTCGAGGCCGCCCCGTACGGCATCGCGGTCGCCAAGGACAACACGCAGCTGCGCGACGCCCTGAAGGCGGCGCTGGACGCGGTGATCGCGAACGGCGAGTACAAGAAGATCATGGACAAGTGGGGCGTGTCGGAAGGCGCCGTCACCGAGGCCACCGTCAACGGCGGCAAGTGACCGCGCGGCGGGCGCTGAAAGGCAACATCCGTGACTGTTGACATAGACAAGACGGCGGGCGGCCCGGCCGGCACCCCGCCGACCCCGCCCGAGGCCATCAAGGCCATCCCGGTGAGGCACTACGGGCGGTACGTCTCCGCGGTCGTCGCGATCGCGCTGCTGGCCACGGTCGTCTACGCCTTCTCCCAAGGCAAGATCAACTGGGGTGCGATCCCGGACTACTTCTTCGACGACCGTGTCCTGACCGGCATGGGCAAGACGCTCCTGATCACCGTCCTCGCGATGCTGATCGGTGTCGTCGGCGGCATCCTGCTCGCCGTGATGCGGCTGTCGAAGAACCCGGTGACCTCGTCCATCGCGTGGTTCTACATCTGGTTCTTCCGCGGCACGCCGGTCCTGGTGCAGCTGGTCGTCTGGTTCAACCTCGGCCTGGTCTTCGAGTACATCAACCTCGGCCCGTTCTACCGCGACGAGTGGTCCGACTTCATGACGCCGTTCCTGACGGCGCTGCTCGGCCTCGGCCTCAACGAGGCGGCGTACATGGCGGAGATCTGCCGCGCCGGTCTGCTCGCGGTGGACGAGGGCCAGACCGAGGCGGCGCACGCGCTCGGCATGAGCCACACCAAGACGCTGCGCCGGATCGTGGTCCCGCAGGCGATGCGCGTGATCGTGCCGCCGACGGGCAACGAGGTCATCAACATGCTGAAGACGACCTCACTGGTGTCGGTCGTCCAGTACGCCGAGTTGTTCAGAGTCGCCCAGGACATCGGCCAGACCTCGGGCGCCCCGGCCGAGATGCTGTTCCTCGCGGCAGCCTGGTACCTGCTGCTGACCTCGGTCTTCAGCGTCGGCCAGTACTACCTGGAGCGCTACTACGCCCGCGGCTCCAGCCGCAGTCTGCCGCCCACCCCGATGCAGAAGATCAGGGCGAACCTGTTCTCCCTGTCGAACCGCTCCAGCACGACGGGAGGTGCGGCATGACCGCCATGGTCAAGGCCGAGGGCGTGCACAAGTCCTTCGGTGCCGTCGAGGTCCTCAAGGGCATCGACCTGGAGGTGAAGCAGGGCGAGGTGTTCTGCCTCATCGGCCCCTCCGGCTCCGGCAAGTCCACCTTCCTCAGGTGTATCAACCACCTCGAGAAGATCAACGCCGGGCGTCTGTACGTCGACGGCGAGCTGGTCGGCTACCGCCAGAAGGGTGACAAGCTCTACGAGCTGAAGGACAGCGAGGTCGCCCTCAAGCGCCGGGACATCGGCATGGTCTTCCAGCGCTTCAACCTGTTCCCGCACATGACGGCCGTGGAGAACGTCATGGAGGCGCCGGTCCAGGTCAAGGGCATGAGCCGGGCCCAGGCCAGGGACCGTGCGCGGGGCCTGCTGGAGCGCGTGGGCCTGGCCGACAAGGCGGGCAACTACCCCTCGCAGCTCTCCGGCGGCCAGCAGCAGCGGGTCGCCATCGCGCGGGCCCTGGCGATGGACCCGAAGCTGATGCTGTTCGACGAGCCGACCTCGGCGCTCGACCCCGAGCTGGTCGGCGACGTCCTCGACGTCATGCGCGACCTCGCGGAGTCCGGCATGACGATGGTCGTCGTCACCCACGAGATGGGCTTCGCCCGCGAGGTCGGCGACAGCCTGGTCTTCATGGACAACGGCGTGGTGGTCGAGTCGGGCAATCCGCGCGACGTGCTGACCGACCCGCAGCACGACCGGACGAAGGCGTTCCTGTCCAAGGTCCTCTGATTAGCCGCACGATTACGCGCCGAGGGGCGGTACGGATCTCCGTACCGCCCCTCGGCGCGTGTTCCTCGGCGCGTGGCTACTTGACCGCCAGGAGCAGGGTGTCCGACGGCGAGCACCACACCGGCCGCGCCTCGCCGAAGCCCTTCTCGCGCAGCACGCGCGCGTGCCACGCCGCCGAGGGCATCTCGCCGTCGGCGTGCTCGCCGTAGATCTCGAAGCGGCGGGCGGTGGGCCCGGCGAGCGCCGGGTCCTTGGCGGCGAGCTGCCACCACTCGGACCAGTCCAGCGCGCCCTGCCCCTTGGCTGCGTCCATCCGCGCGTGCCGCTGCGCGCGCTCGGCCGCGTTGATCCGGGGCGTCGCTTCGTCGATCATGTGGTCCGCGTTCATGAAGACACCGCCGTCGCGGACCAGCTCCGCGACCCGGCCGTAGAGATCCGCGAGGGGTTCGGCGTGGAACCAGTGCAGGGCCGTGGCGGTCAGCACGGCGTCGTACGCGTCGTACGGCAGCTTCGCCGGCCAGTCGGGGTCCTTGAGGTCGGCGGTGACGAAGGAGACCCGCCCGTCGCCCGCGAAGGTGCCCTCGGCGATGGCGAGGAGGGCGGGGTCGAGGTCCACGCCGGTGCTCGTGGCGTCCGGGAACCGGTCGAGCAGCCGGGCCGTGATGGTGCCGGTGCCGCAGGCCAGGTCCAGCACGCGTGGCGCGGGACCGACGAGCGCCTCGACCATGTCGAGCATGATCCGGAACCGTTCCTCTCGGTCCGGCATGTACCACTCCTGCTGCCGGTCCCAGCTCTGCTGCCAGGCCTGCCAGTCGGCACCGGCCGCCGGCGTCGTGGCCGTGGTGGTGGTCGTGGTGGCCGTAGTGGCCGTGGCCGTGGTCGTGTCCGCGTTCGTCATCGAGCCCCTCCGCACTGCGTCGCGTAATACCCTGGAAGCACGATCAGCTGTTACCCGACCGCAGGCACGACCCTAGAGCCCCGTCGTAAGGACTACAAGTGGAACTGGCCTATTACTCGGATTACGCCGTGCGTCTCGTCAACACCGAGGAACCGTCGCGGGGACAGGACTCCCTGACCTCGGTGGAGGCCGTCCGTGAGCTCTTCGGCGCCAACCAGTCGGCGGCCCGGCGCGCCTCCGACGCCGACGTGACGCGGTTCCGCTCGGTCCGGGGGCGGCTGCGCTCGGTCTTCGAGGCGGCCGACGGCGGCGACGAGACCCTCGCCGTGGACCTGCTGAACTCACTGCTCCTGGAGTTCCCGGTGAGCCCGCAGATCTCCGGCCACGACCACCGCGCGGAGGACGGCAGCCCGCTGTGGCACATGCACCTGGCGGACCACCCCTCCAACGCGACGGCCGGATTCGCGGCCATCGCGGCGATGGGCCTGGCCTTCCACCTCACCGAGTACGGGGTGGACCGGCTGGGCCTGTGCGAGGCGGCCCCCTGCCGCAACGCCTATCTGGACACCTCCACCAACCGCTCCCGGCGCTACTGCTCCGACCGCTGCGCCACCCGCGCCAACGTGGCGGCCTACCGCGCCCGCAAGCGCCTGGAGGCGGACCGGTCGGCCAGCACCGGCCTGACCGCCGACAGCACCCAGCGGACCACGGCGAGCGGCGAACGCTGACCCGCCCGCGGCGGCCGGTACCGGAACCGGACCCGGCCGAGGACGAGGTCCTGCGGGACCACCCCGTAGTCGGTACTGTCGCCGCCCGCGAACGCGTTGTCCCCGAGCACCCACCAGCCGGCCCCACGCCGTTCGGCCGCCCGCTTGACCACGAGCAGGTCCTGCTGGAAGGGGTGCCGCAGCACGACCACGTCACCCGGCCGGACCCGGGCCCCCCAGTGCACGAGCAGCACGTCACCGTGGTGCAGCGTGGGCACCATCGACGGCCCGGTCACCTCGGCCGGCCCGAAGGGCAGCGCCCCTCTGGCGCGCTCGGTCTCCTGCGACAGTTGCTCCGGCATCACCCGGCACCTCCCCGGTCTTTCCTCCACCAGTCTCAGTCTCACCCCGGACTTTTGTCCTAAGCCCACGGGGGCACCCGCGAAATCAGGTCTCCCAGGGAGTAATGTCCCCCCTGAGAAGACGATCACGAGGAAGGAACGCTTCATGCTTTCCCGCCTGTTTGCCCCCAAGGTCACGGTCAGCGCCCACTGCGACCTGCCCTGCGGCGTGTACGACCCTGCCCAGGCCCGCATCGAGGCGGAGTCGGTGAAGGCCGTCCAGGAGAAGATGGCCGGCAACGACGACCCGCACTTCCAGACGCGCGCCACGGTCATCAAGGAGCAGCGCGCCGAGCTCGCGAAGCACCACGTCTCCGTGCTGTGGAGCGACTACTTCAAGCCCCCGCACTTCGAGAAGTACCCGGAGCTGCACCAGCTGGTCAACGACACCCTGAAGGCCCTGTCGGCCGCCAAGGGCTCGAAGGACCCGGCGACCGGCCAGAAGGCCCTGGACTACATCGCCCAGATCGACAAGATCTTCTGGGAGACCAAGAAGGCCTGACGGACGTCAGCATCCCGGGGCCGGCGATCGGTGCACCATCGCAGGCCGCAGGGCAGCCCGAAGGGGCCCGGCCATCCCGGCCGGGCCCCTTCGGCGTTGTCGTGGTCAGGGGTTCTCGGTGACCGATTCCCGGGAGTGCTCCGGCCTCCCGGGCCGTGCCTCGGCTTCGGCGGCCCCGGAGTTCGTCAGCGCTTGCGGTGGTACGTACGCACCACGACACCGTTGCCGAAGGTCCGCACCGAGTCCGGCACGAAGGCGGAGACCTCGAAGCCGGAGCCGAACATCGGCATGCCGGTGCCGAGTACCACGGGGTAGGTCTTGACGACCAGTTCGTCGACCTCGTCGACCAGTTCGCCGGCCACGGCCGATCCGCCGCACAGATAGATGCCGAGGGCACTGTCCTCGGCCTTCAGCTCCCGGACCCTGCCGACCAGATCCGTCGAGATGATCTCGACGTTCGGGTCGGGCGACTCCGTGAGCGTGCGCGAGGCGACGTATTCGCGCAGGTGGGCATAGGGGCTGGTGACGCCTTCCTTGAGGGCCAGGTCGTAGCTGGCGCGTCCCTGCACGATCGTGTCGAACTTCTTGTTCGGCAGGTCGTCGATGCCCAGCGGACGACGGCCGTGGGTCGGCAGCGTCTCCGGGTACTCCGACTTCAGGAACTCGAAGAACTCCTCGTCGACGAACGGGACCATGAACGACGCGTCGCCGTCCGGCCCGCCGATGAATCCGTCGATCGAGCAGGCGATGAAGTACGTGAGATTGCGCAAACCGGTCTCCCTTTCATGTTGACCACTGCGACCACAGTACTCCATGCGTAGTTGTTTGAGGAGCGGATTGCACGATCAATGGATTACGCGGTCACGGAGTCCGCGGCTCGCGCCACATCGGCCACATGCGGGGGCCGTCCGGCAGATCCAGGGCCCGGCCGGTGAACTCGAAGCCGAGACGTTCGTAGAGCGCCTTCCCGCGGGCACTGCTCGCCTCGAGGTAGGCGGGCATCCCTTCAAGATCGCAGCGGTCGAGGACGGTCTCGATCAGCGCGGTGCCCAGGCCCTCGCCCTGCCGCCCCGGGACCACGCCGATCATCCACAGGTACGCGTGGGCCCGGCCGGAGGGGTGGATCCCGTCCGTGAGCCGGGCTATCAGCTCCACGCGCTCGTTCTCCGGGTCGACGGCCTCGCGGATCCGGGCGGGGCCGTCCTCGGCACCCTCGTGCTCCTCCGCCGGGACGGGCAGCCACAGCGCGCAGGCGGCGCCGTCCTCGGTGAGGTCGACGCGGCCGTCCGCGAAGACGGCGTCGGCGAACGCGGCCATGAGCCGATGATGGGTCCGGCGACGGTACTCCGCGCCGGGAAAGACCCAGCCGCTCACCGGATCGTCCTGGAAGGCCTCGTCCAGCAGCCGGACGACCCGTTCCCGGTCGCCCTCCCCCGCCGTGCGGATCACCACACCCATGCCTCGCCCCTTCGGCTCAACACTGCTTGCCTGTACGGCGGTTGAGCCTAGCCGCTGGGCCTGGGCCCCACGGGGAGAGACAGAGGGGCGGGCCCCGCACACCGTGGGGAAGTGCGGGACCCGCCGGACCGGAGCCGTCGGCGGTGCGGCCGTACGTCGGTCAGGTGCCGTACGGCCCTGCACGGGCTCCGGGGTCTTGCGTGGCCGGCCCGGCGATCCACGACGCCGGGCCGGTCGAGGGGGCCGGGGCGGCGCTCAGGTGCTGCGCCGGGTGACGAACTCGGCCAGCGCGAGCAGGCCGCCCGCCGCCTCCGGCTCGGGCACGGCACGCGCCAGCTCCTGCATGGCCCTGGCCATCCGGTCGGCCGCCTGGGCCTGTGCCCAGTCCCGGCCGCCGGCCCGCTCCACGGCCAGGGCGGTGCGCTCCAGGTCCTCCTTGTTCTCGTCGTACGGGCCGGTGTACAGCTCGGCCAGTTCGGCGGCGGCCGGGGTGCCGGAGGTGAGGGCGGCGACCACCGGCAGTGACTTCTTGCGGGCGGCCAGGTCCGCACCGGCCGGCTTGCCGGTATGGCGCGGGTCGCCCCATATGCCGATGACGTCGTCGATGAGCTGGAAGGCCATCCCCGCCTCACGGCCGAAGGCGTCCAGGGCCTCGACGTCCTCGGTGGCGGCGCCCGCGTACAGCGCGCCGACGGCACAGGCGCAGCCCAGCAGGGCACCCGTCTTGGCCTCGGCCATGACGAGCGTCTCGTCGAGGGTCACCTCGCCCGGCGGGCGCCGCTCCATCGCGGTGTCCGCGTGCTGGCCCTCGCACAGCTCCATGACGCAGTCGGCGAGCCGGGTGGCCGCCGCCGCGGACGCCGGGTGCGGGTCGGCGGCGAACAGCCGCAGGGCGAGCGCCTGAAGTGCGTCGCCGGTGAGGATCGCGTCGGCGTCGCCGAACACGGTCCACGCGGTCGGCCGGTGCCGCCGGGTGGCGTCGCGGTCCATCACGTCGTCGTGCAGCAGGGTGAAGTTGTGGACCAGTTCCACCGCCGCCGCGGCCCGGACGGCGGCCGCGCGGGCCGCCGGACCGCCGAGCGCGGCCGCCGCGGTGAGGACGAGCGCGGGGCGGATCGCCTTGCCCGCGTTGCCCGCCGCGGGCGTGCCGTCCGCGTGCTGCCAGCCGAAGTGGTAGAGCGCGACCCGGCGCATCGACTCGGGCAGCGTCGCGATGGCGGACCGCAGTTCGGGATCGACCGACGCTCGTGACTCGCTCAGGAGCAGGGCCGCCTCGTGCCCTTCGACCACCGCCTGCCCCGGTCCGTCGGACGACTCCCCCGGCTCCTTCTCGCGCTGTGTGCCGATGGTCCCGTGCCTTTCCGGCGCCCCGGTGGGACGGCACGTCGCGGTGGCGCCGCGCCGGGTCTCCGTCATGGACTCACCTTCCCCCTGGGCCCGTCCGTACCCCGGGGGTGTACCCGCCCGGGAGGGCGGGGACACGGCGTTCGGGACAGTGACGTCACCGCCAGCGGCCGATCTCGACATTCTCCAGCACGCCGAGCGCGTCCGGCACGAGGACCGCGGCCGAGTAGTAGGCCGTGACCAGGTACTTGATGACCGCCTGCTCGTTGATCCCCATGAAGCGCACCGACAGACTCGGCTCGATCTCGTCCGGGATGCCGGTGGCCCGCAGGCCGATGACGCCCTGGTCCTGCTCGCCGGTACGCATCGCGATGATCGAGGACGTACGGGCCTCGGTGACCGGGATCTTGTTGCACGGGTAGATGGGCACACCGCGCCAGGTCGGAATGCGGTTCCCGGCGACGTCGATGGTCTCGGGGACGAGGCCGCGCTTGTTGAACTCGCGGCCGATGGCGGCGATGGCGCGCGGGTGGGCGAGGAGCAGCTTGGTGCCGCGCCGGCGGCTCAGCAGTTCGTCGAGGTCGTCGGGACCGGGCACGCCGTCGTGCGGCTGGATGCGCTGGTCGTACTCGCAGTTGTGCAGCAGTCCGAACTCGCGGTTGTTGATGAGTTCGTGCTCCTGGCGCTCCTTCAGCGCCTCGACCGTCAGGCGGATCTGCTGCTCCGTCTGGTTCATCGGCTGGTTGTACAGGTCGGCCACGCGCGAGTGGATGCGCAGCACGGTCTGGGCGACGCTCAGTTCGTACTCGCGCGGCCGGGCCTCGTAGTCGACGAAGGTGTGCGGGATGTCCGGCTCGCCGCTGTGGCCGGCCGCGAGGTCGATCTCCTTCTCACCGTGCCTGTTGGTGCGCTGCTCCGGGATCGAGCGCCGCTGCTCCAGGTGCTCGCGCAGGGAGTCGGCCCGCTCCGCGACCTGGTCCACCTCCTGGCGGGGCAGCACGAGCACCGTGCAGGCGGTGACCGTGCGGGCGGTGTACTCCCAGATGGCGTCCCCGTCGAGTAGCGCCTGGTCGCCGAAGTAGGCGCCGTCGGCGAGGACGCCGAGCACCGCGTCGTCGCCGTAGGGGCCGGTGCCGACCTTCTCGACCTTGCCGTGCGCCAGCAGGTAGACCTCGTCGGCCCGTGCGCCGAAGGAGGCGATCACCTCGCCGGGGCCGAACTCCCGCTGCTCGCAGCGCTGCGCGAGCTCCGACAGCACCTCGTCGTCCTCGTACGACCGCAGGGCCGGCAGCTCGCCCAGTTCCGCGGGGACGACCTCGACGCGGTCGCCGGTCTTCACGAACGTCACGCGGCCGTCGCCGACGGCGAAGGTCAGGCGCCGGTTGACCCGGTACGTGCCGCCCTGGATGTCCACCCAGGGGAGCGAGCGCAGCAGCCAGCGAGAGCTGATCTCCTGCATCTGAGGAACGGACTTGGTGGTGGTGGCCAGGTTCCGCGCGGCCGCCGTGCCGAGGCTCTGCTGCGGCCTGGTCTGCTCGGTGCGGACCTCTTCGCCTACCGACATAAGGAATTGCCCTCCCGGTCGTGCCGGACGGCTGCGCCCGGCATCGATGTGCGTGGACCAGCCTTCCTCACGGAGCGTGCCGGTGCTATTACACGAACGAGCGGGAATGGATCACAGGCGGCCGGGGCAGATATGGGGGCTTGTTTCGACTTCGGCACCCCCTGGCCGGGATGAGATTGTCCGAAACGACTCGCACACGGGCCGAACAGGTAATAGGAGTTGCTCCGTTTCGGTACAAGCTCCGTACGAGGCGGTCGCGTCGGGCGGTCGTCGCGCAGCGTGAAGGAGCCGGCCGTGGCCTCACCCATGTCCGCGAGCAGTTTCCTCAAGGCACTGAAGGCCGAGGGCCTCACCGTCGTCCAGGTCGGCGACTGGCGGGACCACAACCGCAACCACAAGGGCCCGTGGGGCCCCGTGCACGGTGTGATGATCCATCACACGGTCACCAAGGGCAGCGCGCGGACGGTGGACATCTGCCGCAAGGGCTACGAGGGTCTGCCGGGCCCCCTGTGCCACGGGGTCGTCACCAAGGACGGCAGGGTCCACCTGGTCGGGTACGGCAGGGCCAACCACGCCGGTCTCGGCGACGACGACGTCCTGCGCGCGGTGATCGCGGAGAGGGCGCTGCCCCGGGACAACGAGGCGAACACCGACGGCAACCGGCACTTCTACGGCTTCGAGTGCGAGAACCTGGGCGACGGCGACGACCCCTGGCCGGCGGCGCAGCTGGAGGCGATCGAGCGGGCCGCCGCGGCCGTGTGCCGCCACCACGGCTGGAACGAGCGGTCCGTCATCGGCCACCTGGAATGGCAGCCGGGCAAGGTGGATCCGCGCGGTTTCACGATGTCGTCGATGCGGAACCGGATTCGGGACCGCCTGAAGTGACCCGGCCCGGCGCAGCCGCCCGGCACCGACCGAGTCGACCCGAGACCGGCCGAGACGCCGGGACCACCGGGGCCATCCCCGGCAGGCCGAGATGCCCCGGACACGCCGACGCGCCCCAGCACCGGTCGACGCTCCCGGACCGGCCGGGTCGGCCCGGGACCGGACCGGTGGGGTGAGCCGGGAGCGGACGGGGTGAGGTGGCCGACGTGTGTGGGGGCGCGACAATGACGGGGTGACCGGCATCGACACCCGTGAGCTCGCGGCCCTGCGGCCCCGTCTGCCCTCCCCGCTGCACGAGGTGGCCGACGGACGGTTCGAGCGGCACGGTGTCCGGCTGCTGCTCAAGCGGGACGATCTGATCCACCCCGAGCTGGTCGGCAACAAGTGGCGCAAGCTGGCGCCGAATCTCGCCACGGCCGGCGGGCGCACCGTCGTCACGTTCGGCGGCGCCTACTCCAACCACCTGCGGGCCGCGGCCGCGGCCGGCCGGCTGCTCGGGCTGCCCACGGTGGGCGTGGTCCGCGGTCAGGAGCTGGCCGGCCTGCCGCTCAACCCCTCACTGGCCCGGTGCGCCGCCGACGGGATGCGGCTGCACTTCGTCGACCGCTCGACGTACCGGCGCAAGTCCGAACCCGAAACCCTGGCGGCCCTCCTGCGCGCGGCGGGCGCCGAGGGCGCCGTCGTCGTCCCCGAGGGCGGCAGCAACGCGGAGGCCGTCCGCGGCTGCCGTGCCCTGGGCGAGGAGCTGGGCACCCACGCCGACGTGGCCGCCGTCGCCTGCGGCACCGGTGGCACGCTCGCCGGCCTCGCCGCCGGGCTCCCCCGGGGGCGGCGGGCCCTCGGCATACCCGTGCTCAAGGGCGGTTTCCTGGAGGCTGACATACGGCGGCTCCAGGAGCGCGCGTTCGGCGGGCCGCGCGGCGACTGGAGCCTGGAGGACCGCTTCCACCACGGCGGGTACGCCCGCACGACGCCCGCTCTGGACGCCTTCGCCGAGGATTTCGAACACCGCCACGGCCTCCCCGTGGAGCGCGTCTACGTCGCCAAGATGCTGTACGCCCTGCTCGCCCTCACCGAGGAGGGTGCCTTCCCGCGCGGGACGACCCTGGCGGCGGTCGTCACCGGCCGGCCCTTCCCCTGAGCGCGGGCCGGGACCGCCGCCCCGGCGCGCCCGCCTGCCCCCGCGCCCGCTCACGTCGCCTCCCGGTACGCGGCGGCCTCCTCCAGGTCCAGCCGGCGCAGCAGGGTCCGGAGCATCTCGTCGTCGATGTAGCGGCCGTCCCGAAGCCGGACGAACACCTCGCGCTCGGCGCTGATCATCTCCCGGGAGAGTCGCCGGTAGGTGTCGTCGACGGTCTCACCGGTGACGGGATTGACCTGGCCGAGCCGTTCCCAGACGGCGTTGCGTCGGCGCTCCAGGACCATGCGGAGGCGGTCGGCGAGCGGCGCCGGCAGGGCGTTGCGCTCGTCGGCGAGCAGGTCGTCCAGGCGCAGTTCCGCGACCCGCGAGGCCTGCGCCTGGGCGTTGGCCTCCGCCAGCGTCTCCGCCTGCACGTCGTGCGCCGGGAACTTCAGCAGGCGGATCAGCGGCGGCAGGCTGACGCCCTGGACGACCAGCGTGCCGATGACCGTGGTGAAGGTCAGGAACAGGATGAGGTTGCGCTCGGGGAAGGGCTCGCCCCCGTGCACGGTGAGCGGGATGGAGAACGCGATGGCCAGGGAGACCACGCCCCGCATCCCGGCCCAGCCGATCACGAACGGCCCCTTCCAGGAGAGCTCGCCCTCGCGCGCGCGTACCCGTGCCGACAGCCGGGGCAGGAACGTCGCCGGGTACACCCACACGAACCTCGCCACGGCGACCACCAGGAAGAGGGCGAGGGCGTACCAGGCGGCGTCGGCACCCTCGTACTCCCCCAGGCCCTTGAGGACGACGGGCAGCTGGAGTCCGATGAGGGCGAACACGGCCGACTCCAGGACGAACGCGACCATCTTCCACACCGCCTCCTCCTGGAGACGGGTGGCGAAGTCGACCTCCCACGCGCGGTGGCCGAGGTAGAGCGCGACGACGACCACCGCCAGCACCCCGGAGGCGTGCACCTGCTCGGCGACCGCGTAGGCGACGAACGGGATCAGCAGGGAGAGCGTGTTCTGCAGCAGCGCCTCCTTCAGGTGGGTGCGCAGCCAGTGCAGCGGCACCATCAGGACCAGCCCGACGCCGACCCCGCCCGCCGCCGCGATGAGGAACTCGCCGATCCCGCCGGCCCAGGTCGCCCCCTCGCCGACGGCCGCGGCGAGCGCCACCTTGAAGGCGGTGATCGCGGTGGCGTCGTTCACCAGGGACTCGCCCTGGAGGATCGTGGTGATCCGGGAGGGCAGCCCCACCCGGCGGGCGACCGCCGTGGCCGCGACGGCGTCCGGGGGCGCCACGACCGCGCCGAGCACCAGGGCCGCGGTCAGCGGCAGGCCCGGCACGATGAGGTACGCCGCGCAGCCGACGACGAAGGTGGCGAACAGGACGTAGCCCACGGACAGCAGCGCCACGGGCCGGGCCTGCGCCCGCAGGTCCAGGTAGGAGCTGTCGGTGGCCGCCGTGTAGAGCAGCGGGGGCAGCAGCAGGGGCAGGACGATGTGCGGGTCGAGGGTGTAGTCGGGCACACCGGGCACGTAGCTCACCGCCAGGCCGACCGCGACCAGGAGCAGCGGCACCGGCACCGGTACGCGTCGTCCCGCCGCGGCGACCGCGGCGCTGCCCGCCACCAGCAACAGCAGCGGCATCACGTCCATCGTCCTCGCCCGCCCTCGTTTTCCGCGCGGTCATCCGCACACCCGTCGTAACCTGGCAATCATGAAACAGTGCACGCACGCCGACGCGCTGCCGCACCCGGAACCCGAGCCGTGCGGCGAGACCTGTCCCGAGTGCCTGGCCGAGGGCACGGACCCGGTGCAGCTGAGGCTGTGTCTCGTCTGCGGTCATGTCGGCTGCTGCGACTCCTCGCCGAACCGGCACGCGACGGCGCATTACAAGGAGAGCGGCCACCCGCTGATGAGGACCTTCGAACCCGGGGAGAGCTGGCGCTGGTGCTTCGTCGATCACGTCCTGGTGTGACCTGTGCCCGGGACGGTTCGACCGTCTGACGTCTGGGTACGTCAACCCGGCGCGCGCTCTTCCGATTTGAGCCCGCCGACCCCCTAGCCACTGTGCGTGTTCGCGTGTTTACTATGAGTGACAGCACGGGGTTGGGGTCTCGGGGACAGGAAACTTCGGAGCGCGATAACGTCACCGCTGAACCACGTGTCGCGTTATCCCGAGGGGCGTCCCTCGGCCCTGTAACGCTTGTACCACCTTGGAGGTGAGGGTGTCCCAGATCGCAGGCGAGCCCGCGACCCAGGACTTCGTCGAAGTCCGGCTGCCGGCCGCGGGTGCCTACCTGTCGGTGCTGCGTACGGCGACGGCCGGCCTCGCAGCTCGTTTGGACTTCACCCTCGACGAGATCGAGGACCTGCGCATCGCAGTCGACGAGGCCTGCGCGATCCTGCTGCAGCAGGCCGTGCCCGGCTCGGTGCTCAGTTGCGTCTTCCGCCTCGTCGACGACTCGCTCGAGGTCACCGTCTCGGCGCCGACCACGGACGGCCACGCGCCGTCCCGGGACACCTTCGCCTGGACGGTGCTCTCCGCCCTCGCGGGCAAGGTCTCCTCCGCCGTGGACGAGGACAAAACCGTTTCGATCAGCCTCTACAAACAGCGCGGCGCGGGACCCGGGCCGACGTGAGGGACGGGGACGGGCCGGTGCGGGACGAAGAGCGCGGTACACGGGAGCTGCCGGCCGAGGGCACACGTTCTCCGAACGAGGCGCGACGCACGGCGGACGGCATCGACGGCATCCCCGAGCAGGCCCGGCCGCATCCGGAGGACGAGACCTCGCCCGGGGCCGTCGTTCCGGGCGAGGGGCAGCGGACCGGGGAGACCCCCGTCCGGCCCGTCCGAGCGGAGACGAGGGCTCGGGAAAGGGCAACGGGCGGGACGATGAGCGAGCACGAGCGACACTCCGAGGGCCACGCGCCGGGTGCACGGGGCACGCAGGGCACACGGCACGACCCGCAGGACCGCAGCGGTGCGCGCCTCCTGTTCGCCGAGCTGCGCACGCTGACGAAGGACAGCCCGGAGTACGCGGAGCTGCGCAATCGACTGGTCCGCATGCACCTGCCGCTGGTCGAGCACCTCGCGCGCCGCTTCCGCAACCGCGGCGAGCCCCTGGACGACCTGACCCAGGTCGCCACCATCGGCCTGATCAAGTCGGTGGACCGCTTCGACCCGGACCGCGGCGTGGAGTTCTCCACGTACGCGACGCCCACGGTCGTCGGCGAGATCAAGCGGCACTTCCGGGACAAGGGCTGGGCGGTGCGTGTGCCGCGCCGGCTCCAGGAGCTGCGGCTGGCCCTGACGACGGCCACGGCGGAGCTGTCCCAGCTGCACGGGCGCTCCCCCACGGTCCACGAGCTGGCCGAGAAGCTGTCGATCTCGGAGGAGGAGGTCCTGGAGGGCCTGGAGTCGGCCAACGCGTACTCCACGCTGTCCCTGGACGTCCCGGACACCGACGACGAGTCCCCGGCGGTCGCCGACACCCTCGGTGCCGAGGACGAGGCCCTGGAGGGCGTCGAGTACCGGGAGTCACTCAAGCCGCTCCTCGAGGACCTGCCACCGCGGGAGAAGCGCATCCTGCTGCTGCGCTTCTTCGGCAACATGACCCAGTCCCAGATCGCGCAGGAGGTCGGCATCTCCCAGATGCACGTGTCCCGGCTGCTGGCCCGCACGCTGGCACAGCTGCGCGAGAAGCTGCTCGTCGAGGAGTGACCGCCGGTCGGCGGGTGCCCCCTACGGCTGCTTCCCGGCGCTGCCGGGCCCCCGGATACCGAGGGCCTGGGTGGTCGTCGGATTGACGAGCAGCACCAGCGCGGTGACGGCCACGACGCCGAGCACGATGCCCGCCGGGACGGCCAGGCTGTCGGCCCGCACCATGTTGTAGGCGACCGGCAGCGCCATGATCTGCGTGATCACGGCGGGCCCCCGGCTCCAGCCCCGTCGGGCGATCAGTCCGCGGGCGGCGAGCAGCGGCAGCAGGGCGAGGACGATCAGGGTGACTCCGCCGGTGACGGCCGAGGTCCGGTCGTCGGGGTGTCCGGTGAGGCCCTCCACGAGCATCCAGCCGCCGCCGACGAGGAGCGCCAGCCCCTCCAGTGCGGCGATCGCGGCCGCGGCGGTCAGCCGGCCGGGGCGAGGGCCCGCCTCTTCGGCGGTTGCGGAGGCGGGGGTGGGGGTCTGCTCACTGCTCACCCCGAAAGGGTAGCCCTCGGCGCTCCGGCGTCCGCCGCGGTGTCCCACGTATCACGCGTGCCGCCCGCCGGTGACCATCTTCACCTCGGTCTGGGCCGAGTACCACCCAGTAGGTACCCTGCACACCATGCGTGCACTTCTCGTGGTCAACCCGGCGGCAACCACCACGAGTGCGCGCACGCGCGACGTGCTGATCCACGCGCTCGCGAGCGAGATGAAGCTGGAGGCGGTCACCACCGAGTACCGCGGCCACGCGCGCGACCTCGGTAGGCAGGCGGCACAGAGCGACGACATCGACCTGGTGGTGGCCCTCGGCGGCGACGGCACGGTGAACGAGGTCGTCAACGGTCTGCTGCACGCGGGCCCCGACCCGGAGCACCTGCCCGGTCTCGCGGTGGTCCCGGGCGGTAGCACCAACGTCTTCGCCCGCGCCCTCGGCCTGCCCAACCACGCGGTGGAGGCCACCGGTGCCCTGCTGGACGCCCTGCGCGAGGGCAGCGAGCGGACCGTCGGCCTGGGGCTGGCGTCGGGGACGCCCGGCTCGGAGGACGAGGCGGTTCCGGCCCGCTGGTTCACCTTCAACGCCGGTCTGGGGTTCGACGCGGGCGTGGTCGGCCGTGTCGAGCAGCACCGCGAGCGCGGCAGGAAGTCGACGCACGCCCTCTACGTCCGCCAGGTGGTGCGTCAGCTCATCGGCGAGCCGCACCGCCGCAGCGGGACGATCACTCTGGAGCGGGCGGGCGAGGACCCGGTCACCGATCTGGTCCTGTCCATAGTTTCGAACACCTGCCCCTGGACGTTCCTCGGGAACCGCCCGATCTACGCCTCTCCCGAGGCGTCGTTCGACACCGCCCTCGACGTGTTCGGCCTCAGCCGGCTGTCGACGGCCGCGGTTGCCCGGTATGGCACCCAGTTGCTCACTTCGTCCCCCGAGCGCGGGCCGCGGGGCCGCCACGCGGTCTCCCTACACGATCTGACCGAGTTCACCTTGCATTCGAAGGTGCCCCTGCCCCTTCAGATGGACGGTGACCACCTGGGGTTGCGGACCAGCGTGACGTTCACAGGCGTACGCCGTGCACTGCGTGTGATTGTGTGAGCAGAAGGGGCGAAAGTCCTTTCACTCGAACGTTTAGACCAGGATCCACCCCATGGAAGTACGGCTGTGACCTAGTCGACACCGAAGAATCAAAAAAAACTTTCCGGAAGGGGTTGTATCCGCCGCCGAGGTTTGCGAGTCTCTTCTTGGCGATCGGGACAGCCCGCAGGACCGGCATCCACAGATCACCGGAACCCCTCTTCAAACCACAGGACCACGCCAGGGAACCTGGCGGTAGGCCCTTCCCTTGTTGAGGGATTCGTGAAAGCGTTCACATTCACAAGCATCCCAGCATGTAATACCAAGGAGAGGTAGCAGCCATGGACTGGCGTCACCGCGCCGTTTGCCGCGAGGAAGACCCCGAGCTCTTCTTCCCCATCGGCAACACCGGTCCCGCGCTGCTGCAGATCGAGGAAGCCAAGGCCGTCTGCCGTCGCTGCCCCGTCATGGAGCAGTGCCTGCAGTGGGCGCTCGAGTCCGGCCAGGACTCCGGCGTCTGGGGTGGTCTCAGCGAGGACGAGCGCCGCGCAATGAAGCGCCGTGCCGCCCGCAACCGGGCTCGTCAGGCCTCCGCCTGACAACCCACCCCTACTGACAGCCTCAGCTTGGCGGCGCGTACAGCGAGTACGCATCCCCCGCTCCCGAGCCGCAGCGCGCAGTACCCCCGATGCGCATCGGACGATGTATCGCACGAGCACTGGCCTCGGACCTTCACCGGTCCGGGGCTTTTTGCTTGCCCGCTTCCGGTGCCGCTCCCCCGGTCCGCTTCTCGCGCCACTCCCCGTTCGCTCGTTCCGCTTCTCGTGCTACTTCTCTGCGGGCACCGGGATGTCGAGGATCACGCGGCACCCGCGCTCCGCGGCCCGGACCATGTCGAAGGCGCCGCCCAGCTCGCCCTCGACCAGGGTGCGGACGATCTGCAGGCCGAGGTTGCCGGAGCGGTGCGGGTCGAAGTCCTCGGGCAGGCCGACCCCGTCGTCCTGGACGGTGACCAGCAGCCGGGCCTCCTTGGTCGTGCCGCCGCGGACCGCCGAGACCTCGACCGTGCCGGTGTCGCCGTCCCGGAAGCCGTGCTCCAGGGCGTTCTGCAGCACCTCGGTCAGCACCATGGACAGCGGGGTGGCGACCTCGGCGTCGAGGATGCCGAAGCGTCCGGTGCGCCGGCCGGTGACCTTGCCCGGCGAGATCTCCGCCACCATCGCCAGCACGCGGTCGGCGATCTCGTCGAACTCCACGCGCTCGTCCAGGTTCTGGGAGAGCGTCTCGTGCACGATCGCGATCGAGCCGACCCGGCGCACGGCCTCCTCCAGCGCCTCGCGGCCCCGGTCGGACTCGATGCGCCGGGCCTGCAGGCGCAGCAGGGCCGCCACCGTCTGGAGGTTGTTCTTCACCCGGTGGTGGATCTCCCGGATGGTGGCGTCCTTGGTGATCAATTCGCGTTCGCGGCGGCGCAGTTCCGTCACGTCGCGCAGGAGGACCAGCGAACCGATGCGGGTGCCCTTGGGTTTGAGCGGGATGGCGCGGAACTGGATCACCCCGTCGTGCGCCTCGATCTCGAACTCGCGCGGCGCCCAGCCGCTGGCCACCTTGGCGAGCGCCTCGTCCACCGGCCCGCGGGAGGGGGCGAGTTCCGCGGTGGTGCGGCCGAGGTGATGCCCCACCAGGTCGGCGGCCAGGCCCATGCGGTGGTAGGCCGACAGCGCGTTCGGGGAGGCGTACTGGACGATGCCGTCGCCGTCCACCCGGATCAGGCCGTCGCCGACGCGGGGCGAGGCGTCCATGTCGACCTGCTGGTTCTCGAACGGGAAGGCGCCGGCCGCGATCATCTGGGCGAGGTCGGAGGCGCTCTGCAGATAGGTGAGCTCCAGCCGGCTCGGCGTACGCACCGTGAGCAGGTTGGTGTTGCGGGCGATGACCCCGAGGACGCGTCCCTGGCGGCGGACGGGGATGGACTCGACGCGGACCGGGACCTCCTCGCGCCACTCCGGGTCGCCCTCGCGCACGATGCGGCCCTCGTCCAGGGCGGCGTCCAGCATGGGGCGCCGGCCGCGCGGGACGAGGTGGCCGACCATGTCGTCCTGGTACGAGGTGGGTCCGGTGTTGGGCCGCATCTGGGCGACGGATACATAGCGCGTGCCGTCGCGGGTGGGGACCCACAGGACCAGGTCGGCGAAGGAGAGGTCGGAGAGGAGCTGCCACTCCGAGACCAGCAGATGGAGCCACTCGAGGTCGGAGTCGTCGAGCGCGGTGTGCTGGCGTACGAGTTCGTTCATGGAGGGCACGGGGCCGAGCGTACCTGGCGGTACGGACAGCGCTCGAAACCAGCCACTCTCCACTGCGCCCCGCCTCCGACGCCCCCGCCCCGACGCGGTCGGCGGGTCCCCCGGAAACACCCGCGGGCCGCGGCGCCTGAGAGGGACCCTCAGCCCTCTCGGCACCGCAGCCCGGAGCAACATCGGCCGTGGGGTGTGCGGTCCCGGT
The DNA here is from genome assembly GCF_042730645.1 of Streptomyces sp. NPDC059906. Classification (NCBI taxonomy): domain Bacteria; kingdom Bacillati; phylum Actinomycetota; class Actinomycetes; order Kitasatosporales; family Streptomycetaceae; genus Streptomyces; species Streptomyces sp. NPDC059906. Next base: position 847 of record NZ_JBHWKU010000028.1, on the reverse strand, counting down.
CGGCCGAAGGATGAGGAGCCGGAGCAGTCAGGGCAGAGAGCGCCGGTTCCTCGGTCCGTCCTCCTGTGCGGGGAGGGCGGAAGCCTGACGATCACCTTGCGTGAGCGACACGGTCAGTTCCTCAGCAACCATTGTGGACTAGACCACTAACCGTGTCCATGCGGTGGACGTTGTTTGTTGTTGGTACGTGCGCCGACCGCACCGCCGTCCGGGCAGCCGCCAGAAGCCTAACCCCGTTGGCTCAACCTCGGGGCCAGACCGCCAGGGCAATTTCCGCGAGCGCTTCCAGCTCCGCCCGGCTCGCGCCGTCGCGCGCCTGCTGGGACATGCCCTGGATCATCGCGCCGGTGTACCGGGCGAGCGCGGCGGCGTCCGTGTCCGGCGGCAGCACGCCCTCGGCCACGTCGGCGCCGATCCGGCTCTCGATGGCGGCGATGTTCGCGTTGCGCCGCTCACGCAGGGACTCCTCCACCTCGGCGGTCGAGCAGTTGGCGGCCGCGTGGATGACGAGGCAGCCGTGCGGCCGGCCGGGGGCCGTGTACTCGGCGGCGGCCTCGCGCAGCATCCTCTCTATGCCCGCACGCGCGCTCGGCTCCTCGGCGAGGGCGCGCTCGCCGAACGAGCCGTACCGCACCCCGTACTCCTGGACGACCTCCTCGAAGAGCGAGCGCTTGTCGCCGAAGGCGGCATAGAGGCTCGGGGCCCCGATGTCCATGACCCGGGTCAGGTCGGACACGGACGTGGCCTCGTACCCGTGCTCCCAGAAGGCCAGCAGCGCCGCCTCCAGCGCCGTCGCCCGGTCGAAGGAGCGCGGGCGGCCGCGGGTCCTGGCCGCGCTCCTTCGACC
>NZ_JBHWKU010000027.1:96803-110089 GCF_042730645.1 Streptomyces sp. NPDC059906 | reverse complement strand
CTTGCGTTTCCGACTCTATCAGATCTTTCCGATCCGATTTCCTCGGTGCTTTCCAGGTTCCCGCTTTCGCGTTTCCCTTTCCGGCGGTTCCGACTTTATCAGAACTTTCGAGCCGGTCTTACCGGCCTTCGTTTCCGATTCATCGGGAGAGTGCTTCGTCGAATTCGTTGATTCGGAGAAGCTGGTAGATGTTCTCTGTCGCCCTCTGGGGTGACCCCGTCTCCAGGCAACTGTTCGAATCTACCTCCCCGCTCGCTCCGTGTCAACGGCTCTTGCGGGAACGAAGAGGACACTAGCAGCTCGCCAGGGGTGGATGCACATCAGGCGGCCGTTGGCACCGTGGCGCTGCGTTCGGCGGGCTCGACGTCACCCGTGTCGCCGCCGCGCACGGCACGGCCGCCCAGAACGTAGACGTAGGCCAGGAAGGCCAGCTCGGCGACGATGCCGATGGTGATGCGAGCCCAGGTGGGCAGGCCGGACGGGGTGACGAAACCTTCGATGGCGCCGGACACGAAGAGGACGAGGGCCAGGCCGACCGCCATGCCGATGGCGGCCCGGCCCTCCTCGGCGAGGGCGATGCGCCGCGTACGAGGACCCGGGTCGATCAGGGTCCAGCCCAGGCGCAGACCGGTGCCCGCGGCGACGAACACCGCCGTCAGTTCGAGCAGCCCGTGCGGGAGGACCAGGCCGAGGAAGGTGTCGAGGCGGCCGGCCGACGACATCAGACCGAAGCCGACACCGAGGTTGAGCATGTTCTGGAAGAGGATCCAGATGACGGGCAGCCCCAGGAAGACGCCCAGGATGAGGCAGAGCGCGGCGGCCCAGGCGTTGTTCGTCCACACCTGTGCTGCGAACGAGGCCGCCGGGTTGCTCGAGTAGTACGTCTCGTACTGACCGCCGGGGCGGGTGAGCTCGCGCAGTTCGCTCGGGGCGGCGATGGTGGACTGCACCTCCGGGTGGGTGCCGATCCACCAGCCCAGGAGGGCCGCGACGGCGGTCGACAGGAGGGCGGTGGGGACCCACCAGTGGCGGGCGCGGTAGACGGCCGCCGGGAACTGCTGGGTCAGGAACCGTGTGACGTCGCGCCAGGAGGCACGTCGGGTACCTGTCACGACACTGCGCGCGCGGGCCACCAGTTGGCTGAGACGTCCGGTCAGCTGGGGATCGGGCGCGCTGGACTGGATCAGGGACAGGTGGGTGGCCGTGCGCTGGTAGAGGGCGACGAGTTCGTCCGTCTCCGGACCGGTCAGCCGGCGTCGGCGCCGGAGAAGGGCGTCCAGGCGGTCCCACTCCGCGCGGTGGGCGGAGACGAAGACGTCGAGGTCCATCGGTGTGCCTGCTCCTCGGCTATCGTCGGCGGCTCGTCGTGGATCAGCTTGTCGTACTGCGGCGCGGTGCGTCCTCAGCTTGGCAGACTGGCGGGGACGGGGGCAGCCAGGGGAAGGACGGCGGGCGTGAGCGAGCTGGTGACGGGCGAGGCCGTGGCGCTGGAGCTGCGCCCCGCGAGGCTGCCCAGCAGGGCGCTGGCCGTCCTGCTCGATCTGGCGGTGGCCGTGGCCGTCTACGTGGCGGTGACCGTCGCACTGATGGTGGCCACCGCGTCCTTGGACGTGGCGGCGCAGACCGCGCTGTCGATCGCGACCTTCGTCCTGGTACTGGTGGGCGGGCCGATCGCCGTCGAGACGCTGAGCCACGGGCGGTCGCTCGGGAAGATGGCGTGCGGGCTGCGGGTGGTGCGGGACGACGGCGGGCCGATCCGGTTCCGGCACTCGTTGGTGCGGGGCTTGATCGGGGTGGTCGAGATCCTCATGACGCTGGGCGTCATCGCTTGTGTCGCCTCGCTGGTGTCGGCGCGGGGACGGCGGCTCGGCGACGTGTTCGCCGGCACCCTCGTCGTGCGGGAGAGGGTGCCGTTCTCGTCGGCGGGCTTCATGCCGCCGCCTCCGCCCTGGCTGGCGGGGCGGTTCTCGGGGCTCGACCTGTCCGCGGTGCCCGACGATCTGTGGCTTGCCGTCCGTCAGTACCTGGCGCGGATGGGGCAGCTGGATCAGCGGGTCGGCTGGGCCATGGCGGAGCGGCTCGCCGCGGACGTGGCGGCGCGTACGGGGGCTCCGGTGCCGCGGGAGGTGCCGCCGCCCGCGTATCTGGCGGCGGTGCTGCAGGAGCGGCAGGCCCGCGAGGCCCGGCGGGCGTTCGGCGGCGCTTCGGCGCAGGAGAGGGCTGCCGGGTCGGTGCCGGCGGCTTCCGCGCCGTCCGCCCGGCCGGCTGGACCGACAGCCCCGCCACCTGGACCGACAGCCCCGCCACCTGTGCCGACCGCTCCGCCGACTGCCCCGCCGCCCGCGCCGTCATCTGGTGGCGGCCCCGAGGTGCCGCGGGACGTGCCGTCGGACCGCCGCCCAGGAACCGGGTTCGTGCCGCCGGCGTAGGCAGGTCCGCCCGGGGCCGCTCACGGGAACACGGACGGTGGTGTCTCCAGGTCCTCCAGCTCGATCCCGGGGGCCGCGAGCACGACGTCGCCGGCGATGTGCACGGCGTGCTGCTCGCCCGTGTCCAGGGCTGTGACCTGGTATTCGTCCACGGTGAGGGGGCCGTTGTCAGTGGCGTGTGCTTCTCTTTTCAGCAAGGCCCAGGACTGGTCCACGGTGCGGGGGGCGAGGACCGGATCGGTGAGGGCGACGAGGCGTAGGCGAGTGGCTGATTCCGAGGGGGTGAGGCGCAGGAGGCGGGTGACGGCGACGAGGAAGGCCGGGGAGGTGCCGGTGAAGGCGTGGGCGCGCGCATTGCCTTCGGTGGCGTGGATTCCGGTGGGGTCGGTCCGGACCCAGGTGACGCCGTCGATGGCGGCACCGCGGACCTGCCAGTCGGCGGCGTGGAGTTCGAGGCGGATGGGGCGGCCGAGTTCGTCGAGGGCGAGGTCGACCGAGCCCTGGTGGTCCCCGGTGGGCGTGGTCAGCCGGGAGACGTAGCGCCAGCCGGAGGGGCCTGGGGCGCATTGGAAGTGTTCTTCTGCGAGAGGGGTGTGGTCGTGCGGATCGTGGAGCGAATAGCGGCCGCGGGGCATGGGTGTCCTGGGTGGTGACGGGCTGGTCCGGCCGCTGATGCGGCCGCGGCGCCAATGGGGCAGGCCCCCGGCACGGGGGTGCGGGGGCCTGCCTCGGAGGAACCGGTGACTCAGTAGCGGTAGTGGTCCGCCTTGTAGGGGCCCTCGACCTTGACGCCGATGTAGTCGGCCTGCTCCGGGCGGAGCGTGGTCAGCTTGACGCCGAGGGAGTCGAGGTGGAGCCGGGCGACCTTCTCGTCCAGGTGCTTGGGCAGCACGTAGACGTCGGTCGGGTACTCGTCGGGCTTGGTGAACAGCTCGATCTGGGCCAGGGTCTGGTCCGCGAAGGAGTTGGACATCACGAACGACGGGTGGCCAGTGGCGTTGCCCAGGTTCAGCAGGCGGCCCTCGGAGAGGACGATGAGCACCTTGCCGTCGGGGTAGGTCCAGGTGTGGACCTGCGGCTTGACCTCGTCCTTGACGATGCCGGGGGTCTGGGCGAGGCCGGCCATGTCGATCTCGTTGTCGAAGTGGCCGATGTTGCCGACGATGGCCTGGTGCTTCATCTTGGCCATGTCCTTGGCCATGATGATGTCCTTGTTGCCGGTCGTGGTGACGAAGATGTCGGCCTTGTCGACGACCTCGTCCAGCGTGGTGACCTGGAAGCCGTCCATCGCCGCCTGCAGGGCGCAGATCGGGTCGATCTCGGTGATGATCACCCGGGCGCCCTGGCCGCGCAGGGACTCCGCGCAGCCCTTGCCGACGTCGCCGTAGCCGCAGATGACGGCGGTCTTGCCGCCGATCAGGACGTCGGTGGCGCGGTTGATGCCATCGACCAGGGAGTGGCGGCAGCCGTACTTGTTGTCGAACTTCGACTTGGTGACCGCGTCGTTGACGTTGATCGCCGGGAACAGCAGGGTGCCGTCGCGGTGCATCTCGTACAGGCGGTGGACGCCGGTCGTGGTCTCCTCGGTGACACCGCGGATCTCGGACGCCAGCTGGGTCCACTTCTGCGGGCTCTCGCCGACCGTGCGGGTGAGGAGTTCGAGGATGACGCGGTGCTCGTCGGACTCGGCGGTGTCGACCGAGGGGACCTTGCCGTCCTTCTCGTACTCGACGCCCTTGTGGACGAGGAGGGTGGCGTCACCGCCGTCGTCCAGGATCATGTTCGGGCCGCCGGTGGGGGTGTTCGGCCAGGTCAGGGCCTGCTCCGTGCACCACCAGTACTCCTGAAGGGTCTCGCCCTTCCAGGCGAAGACCGGGACGCCCTGCGGGTTGTCGGGCGTGCCGTTCGGGCCGACGGCGATGGCGGCCGCGGCGTGGTCCTGGGTGGAGAAGATGTTGCAGGAGGCCCAGCGGACCTCGGCGCCGAGGGCGACGAGGGTCTCGATGAGCACGGCGGTCTGCACGGTCATGTGCAGGGAGCCGGTGACGCGGGCGCCGGCGAGCGGCTGGGCCTCGGCGTACTCCTTGCGGATCGCCATGAGGCCCGGCATCTCGTGCTCGGCGAGGGTGATCTCCTTGCGGCCGAACGCGGCCAGGGAGAGGTCGGCGACCTTGAAGTCCTGTCGGTTGTCGACAGTCGTCATTGCGGGCTGCTCCTCGGGTTGGGTCGAGGTGGGTACGGCTGACCTGCGCGGCGGCGGACACAGGGGTGCCCAGAAGAGGACACAGGCATGCCCGCGTACGCGCAGCGCAGTCCGTCGGAGGCCCTCTCTCCCTCGGCCGGTCCGTCCTGGACCGCCCGACCGCCATCAGCAGCGACGTCTGGCTCCGTCCCAAGCTACACCGCGGGCGCCCGCCGTCCCCAGTCCGCCTCCGAACACTTCCGGACGTTCACGAAGGGTGACGACGGGTGAGGGGCGTCGGTCAGTGGGCGGCGGGTGGAGCGGTCGGGCCGCCGGGGGTCGCCTCGGGGTCGGGGCCCTTGGCGGCCTCGGACTCGCTGTAGATGTCCGGTTCCAGGTAGATGACGCGGGCGATCGGGACCGCCTCGCGGATACGGGACTCGGCGGCGTCGATCGCGGAGGCGATCTCGGTGGCCGTCCCGTCGTGCCGGACGGCGATCTTGGCGGCGACGAGCAGTTCCTCGGGGCCGAGGTGGAGGGTGCGCATGTGGATGATGCCGGTGACGGTGTCGCCGGCGACGACCGCGGCCTCGATCTGCTGGACCGCCTCGACGCCGGCGGCCTCGCCGAGCAGCAGGGACTTGGTCTCGGCGGCGAGGACCAGCGCGATCAGGATGAGCAGGATGCCGATGCACAGGGTGCCGATGCCGTCCCAGACGCCGTCGCCGGTGAGCAGGGCGAGGCCGACGCCGCCGAGGGCGAGGATCAGGCCGACCAGGGCGCCGAGGTCCTCCAGGAGGACGACGGGCAGCTCCGGGGCCTTGGCGTGGCGGATGAACTCCTTCCAGGACTTCTTGCCGCGCAGCGGGTTGGACTCCCTGATGGCGGTCCGGAAGGAGAAGCTCTCGGCGATGATCGCGAAGACCAGGACGCCCACCGGCCAGTACCAGTGCTCCAGTTCGTGCGGGTGCTTGATCTTCTCGTAGCCCTCGTAGAGGGCGAACATGCCGCCGACGGAGAAGAGCACGATGGAGACGAGGAAGGCGTAGATGTAGCGCTCGCGGCCGAAGCCGAAGGGGTGTTGCGGGGTGGCCTCGCGCTGGGCGCGCTTGCCGCCCAGGAGCAGCAGGCCCTGGTTGCCGGAGTCGGCGAGGGAGTGCACGGACTCGGCGAGCATCGACGACGATCCGCTGAAGAGGAACGCCACGAATTTCGCCACCGCGATCGAGAGGTTGGCGAGCAGTGCCGCCACGATCGCCTTGGTACCGCCTGACGCGCTCATGTGTCGCGTTGTCCCTTCGCCTTCAACTGTGGCCGGCTTTGCCCCGCCTTTGCGCTGCGCCATTGTTGCAGCCCGTGCGGGCCCCGACGTGCCGGATGCCCCGTCGTACGCCCGGCAGACCCGATTCAGACCCGGGTCAGACGCGCACGGTGGCCCGGAAGAGCGTGCCGGTTCCGGACACTTCGGCCTTTTCGTGCGCCGGGACGAAGACGGAGCGGCCGGGGGCCAGTTCGTGTTCACCCGCCCGTACGGTGCCCGCCGTGCAGAGCAGGATCTGCGGGGTGGGCAGGGTGAGGTCGTGGGCGCCGGTGCCGTCGGGCAGGACGTAGCGGCTCAGGCGGAACTCGTCGATCGGGGTGTCGTAGGCCTCTTCGCCGTCGGGGGACGCCTCCGGGCGCAGGATGCCGGGGTCGCCCGCCTCGAAGCGGACGATGCGCAGGAGTTCGGGGACGTCGACGTGCTTGGGGGTGAGGCCGCAGCGCAGGACGTTGTCGGAGTTGGCCATGATCTCGACGCCGAGGCCGTTGAGGTAGGCGTGGGGGATGCCGGCGCCGAGGTAGAGGGCCTCGCCGGGCTGGAGCCGGACGTGGTTGAGCAGCATCGCGGCGAGGACGCCGGGGTCGCCCGGGTAGTGGTGGGCGATGTCGGCGTACGGCCGGTAGGCGCCGCCGAGGCGGTCGCAGGCGGCCGCGGTCTCGGTGACGGTGTGGGACATGTCCTCGGGGTCGGCGGTGAGGATCGCGGTGAGGACCTCCCGCAGGGCGGCGTCCTCGGGCTGGGCGCGCAGCAGGTCGACGTACGGCTTGAGGGAGGCGACGCCGAGTCCGTCGAGCAGGTCGGCCGTCTCGGCCGGGGGGCGGAAGCCGCACAGGCCGTCGAATTCGGTGAGGGCGCAGACCAGTTCGGGCTTGTGGTTGGCGTCCTTGTAGTTGCGGTGCGGCGCGTCCAGGGGGACGCCGCGGCGCTCCTCGTCCTCGTAACCGGCCCTGGCCTGGGCGAGGTCGGGGTGGACCTGGAGGGAGAGCGGGGCGCCGGCGGCGAGGAGCTTGAGGAGGAAGGGCAGCCGGGGGCCGAACCTGGCCACGGAGGCGGTGCCCAGTTCCTTCTCGGGGTCGGCGTCGACGACCTCGGCGAGGGTGCCCCGGCCGGTGCGGGAGGGGGCGCCGGGGTGGGCGCCCATCCACATCTCCGCCTGCGGTTCGCCGGTCGGCTCGGTCCCGAGCAGGGTCGGGATCGCGGTGGTGGAACCCCAGGCGTAGGGGCGGACGGTGTTGTCGAGGCGGTCCATGGGCTCTCTCTGCCGGTGCGTGCGGGTGCGTGGGCGATGGTGCGCCGGGGTCAGGCTCCCGAGGCGAGCGCCAGGTAAACGGCGGCGAAATCCGTGATGGCGATCAGTTCGGCGAGGGTCTCGAGTTCGCCGCCCTCTTCCGGTTCCAGTTCGCTGATCGGCGTGTCGTGGCCGAGGGCCAGGTCACGGGCGTTGGGAGCGGCGGTGAGGCCGCCGCTGGGGCGGTCGCGCAGGAGGACCACGCGCGCGTGCAGGGCCGGCGGTTCCTCGACGCGGTCGCGGAAGAAGTCGTCGGGGTCGGCGCCGGCGGCGAGCCGGCCGGAGAGCAGTGCGTTGTGCGCGGCGAGCGCCTCAGGCAGGTCGGCGACGACCGCGGGGGTGCCGGCCAGTTCGGCGAGGGCGGCCGCGAAGCGGCGGCCCGCGGGTCCGGCGGAGATCCCCTCGGTCCAGACGACGGGGAGGGACTCGGCCAGTTCGGACGCCAGGGTCTTGGCGGGGTTGCTGTAGGTCACGATGGCGGGCCCGCAGCGTTCGGCGATCCGGTCGAGGCGGTCGGCGACCTTGTCGATGGCCTCGGGCGGCGCCTCAAGGAGGCCGGTGCGGTCCAGCAGGGCGAGGAGCGGCGTGAGCAGCGCCCACAGCACGCCGGGGGCGGCACCGGCGAGGGGCTCGTCATGGTCGTAGGGGGCGGTCGCCATCGGGATGAACAGGCCGCGGGAGGCGCTCACCGCGTCGTTGAGCGGGGAGCGGGCGGGGGCGACGGCGACGACCGTGCAGCCCCGGCGGTAGGCCTGTTCGGCGAGGAGGGACAGGCCCGGCTCGGCGCCGTCGGGGGTGGCGATCAGCAGGAGGTCCACGGAACCGGCCCAGCCGGGCAGTTCCCAGCGCAGGGCGCCCGCGGCGGGGGCCACGCCGGTGGGGGCGAGGCGGGTGACGGGGCTGCCTGCCCCTGCGAGGGTGCCGAGGAGGTCGGCGGCGTGGGTGGCGGCGGCGCCGGGCCCTGCGATCAGTACGGCGCGGGGGCGGCCGTCCGGCTTGAGGTTGCCGACGCCTGCCTCGGCGGCGTGCCGGGCGGCGGTGCGGACGCGGGCACCGGCCTCGGCGGCGCCGCGGAGCAGGCCGCGGCGGTCGGCCTCGGTGAGGCGCTCCGGGGCGTCGAGGAGCGATTCGTCGAGCATGGCGGCAGGTCTCCGATCGCCGGGGCGTTCGTTCGGATGCGCGGGTGCGCGGGGTCGTCGCCGGGTTGCCGGTCGCCTGGCCGGCGGTTACTCGGGGCGGCGGGCCTCGTCGACGAGGAGTACGGGGATGCCGTCGCGCACCGGGTATGCCAGGCCGCAGTCCTGGCCGGTGCAGATCAGCTCCGCGTCCTGCTCCTTGAGGGGGGCGTGGCAGGCGGGGCAGGCGAGGATCTCCAGGAGGCCGGCTTCGAGCGGCATGGGGGTTCCCTTCGGGGGCGGTGGGGCTTGTGTGGATGTGCTGGTCAGGGTACCGCCGGTGGGCACCTGGTGTAGGGGCTCCGCCCCTACCACCCCGCCAGGGGGCGCCGCCCCCTGGACCCCCGGCCCATGGCCACCCACCACCCGACTCAGTGGGCCGAATGGCCGAGCCGGCCGCTCACGCCCGGATGATGGCCAGTGCCTCGTCGCGCACCTTCGTCATCGTTGCCTCGTCGCGGGCCTCCGCGTTGAGGCGGAGCAGTGGCTCGGTGTTGGAGGGGCGGACGTTGAACCACCAGTCGGGCGCCTGGACGGTGAGGCCGTCGAGGTCGTCCACGGTGACGTCGTCGCGGCCCTCGTAGGCGGCCCGGATCGCGGCGAGGCGGCCCTGCTGGTCGTCGACGGTGGAGTTGATCTCGCCGGAGCCGGTGTAGCGGTCGTAGGCGGCGACCAGAGCGGACAGCGGGCGGTCCTGCTCGCCGAGGGCGGCGAGGACGTGGAGGGCGGCCAGCATGCCGGTGTCGGCGTTCCAGAAGTCCCGGAAGTAGTAGTGCGCGGAGTGCTCGCCGCCGAAGATGGCGCCGGTCCTGGCCATCTCGGCCTTGATGAAGGAATGGCCCACGCGCGTGCGTTCCGGGGTGCCGCCGTTCTCCCGTACGACCTCCGGGACGGACCAGGAGGTGATCAGGTTGTGGATGACCGTGCCCTCGCCGCCGTTGCGGGCCAGCTCGCGGGCGGCCACGAGGGCGGTGACGGCGGACGGGGAGACCGGCTCGCCGTCCTGGTCGACGACGAAGCAGCGGTCGGCGTCGCCGTCGAAGGCGAGGCCGAGGTCGGCGCCCTCCTCGCGGACGCGCCGCTGGAGGTCGACGAGGTTGGCGGGGTCGAGGGGGTTGGCCTCGTGGTTGGGGAAGGTGCCGTCCAGTTCGAAGTACATCGGCACCAGGTCGAGGGGCAGGCCGGCGAAGACCGTGGGGACGGTGTGGCCGCCCATGCCGTTGCCCGCGTCGACGACGACCTTGAGGGGGCGGATGCCGGTGAGGTCGACCAGGGAGCGCAGGTGGGCCGCGTAGTCGGCGAGGGTGTCGCGCCGGGTGACCGTGCCGGGGCGGGCGGCCGGCTCCGGGGCGCCCACCTCGCTCCAGCGTTCCACCAGGGCGCGGATCTCGGCGAGGCCGGTGTCCTGGCCGACCGGGGCGGCGCCCGCGCGGCACAGCTTGATGCCGTTGTACTGGGCGGGGTTGTGCGAGGCCGTGAACATGGCGCCCGGCAGGCCGAGCGCGCCGGAGGCGTAGTACAGCTGGTCGGTGGAGCACAGGCCGATCCCGGTCACGTCGGCGCCGCGGGCCGCCGCCCCGCGCGCGAAGGCGCCGGACAGGCCCGGGGACGAGGGCCGCATGTCGTGGCCGACCACGATGGCGCCCGCGCCGGTCAGCTCGACGAAGGCCGCGCCGAACAGCTCGGCCAGCGACTCGTCCCACTGGTCCGGGACGACACCGCGCACGTCGTACGCCTTCACGATCTGCGACAGATCAGCAACCACGGCCAACCTTCCTGAAAGTCCTGTCGGAGCCCACAAACTACCCGTAGGGACCGACGGGCCGCCCGGAAGGTTCCCGAGGTTCCCGGAGGTCAGGGCAGCATCCAGCCCAGGACCGCCGTGGACTGCCCGACCACGATCAGGCACATGACCAGGAGCAGGCCGAGGCTCCACGGCAGCACCTTGCGCAGCAGGTCGCCCTCGCGGCCCGCGAGTCCCACGGCGGCGCAGGCGATGGTGAGGTTCTGCGGGGAGATCATCTTGCCCAGGACGCCGCCGGAGCTGTTGGCGGCGGCCAGCAGTTCGGGCGAGAGGCCGGACTCCCGCGCGGCGGTCACCTGGAGGGCGCCGAAGAGCGCGTTGGCGGAGGTGTCGGAGCCGGAGACGGCGACGCCGAACCAGCCGAGGACCGGGGAGAGGAAGGCGAGTCCGGCACCGGCCGCGGCGACGAAGTGGCCGATGGTGGCGGCCTGCCCGGAGAGGTTCATGACGTAGGCGAGGGCGAGGACCGAGGTGACGGTGAGGATCGCGAACCGCAGTTCGTGCACGGTCGCGAGCCACTCCTTGACCGCCACGCGCGCGTGCACGCCGAGGACGACGGCCGTGGCCAGCCCGGCGAGGAGCACGAGCGTGCCGCCGGTGGAGACGATCGGCCAGGAGAACACGTTGCCGCCGACCGGCTTGCCCTCGGGGTCCATCACGTCCAGGAACGGCCAGTCGTAGGACTGCGTGGCCTTGGCCAGCCAGTCCTTGACCGCCGGGATCTGCGCCACGGAGAACACGGCGACGATCAGCGCGTACGGCGCGTACGCCCGCACGACCTCGCGGGCGGGGTCGCGCTCGTCCAGTTCCTCGCTGCGCGCGCCGGTCAGTACGGACGCCCGTACGGGCTCTGCGGCGGGCCGGCGGGAGTGCGGTACGGCGACCAGGGCGCCGGCGCCGATCAGGGCGGCGGCGATGTCGGCGAGTTGGGCGGAGACGTAGTTGGAGGCGACGAACTGGGCGACGGCGAAGGCGACTCCGCAGGCCAGGGCGGGGATCCAGGTCTCGCGCAGTCCGCGCCGCCCGTCCACCAGGGCGACCAGGAGCAGCGGTACGACGAGGGCCAGCAGGGGCGTCTGGCGGCCCACCACGGAGGCGACGTCGTCCAGGGGCAGCCCGGTGACCTGGGCCAGCGTCACCACCGGGGTGCCCATCGCGCCGAAGGCGACCGGTGCGGTGTTGGCGACCAGCGAGACCACGGCGGCGCGTACGGGGTCGAAGCCGAGGGCGACGAGCATGACCGAGCAGATCGCGACGGGCGCCCCGAACCCGGCGAGGGCCTCCAGGAGGGCGCCGAAGCAGAAGGCGACGACGAGGGCCTGGATGCGGGGGTCGTCGGACAGCCGGCCGAAGGAGCGGCGCAGGATGTCGAAGTGCCGGGTGCGGACGGTCATCCGGTAGACCCACAGGGCGTTCACGACGATCCACAGGATGGGGAAGAGGCCGAAAACCGCTCCCTGGGCGGCGCTGGAGGCCGTCTGGTCGAGCGGCATGCCGTAGGCGAGCCAGGCGACCAGTACGGCGGCCAGGAGGCCGATGAGGCCCGCCAGGTGCGCCTTCATGCGGACGCCGCCCAGCAGCACCAGGACGATCACCAGTGGCAGGGCCGCCACCAGGGCGGACAGGCCGAGCGAACCGGCGACGGGTTCCAGTTCCTGCACGTACACTGACGCCTCCCCGGATTCCGCCATGCGAAAGCGATTTCTCGCGACTTCCGGAATGGTCGTGTCCGCGACAACGAGGCGTCAATGGGTGTGCAGCAACGGATGTGACCGAGGCCACCGCGAGTGAAAGGTGCGGGTCCCTCGAACGGGGCTCAGTTGTCCGGCGAGCGCAGCACCCGCAGGTGGCCGCGGCGCGCGACCTCCATCGGGTCGGCCGTGCGGGCGCCACCGCCGGCCTCGGCCGCCCGTTCCTGGGGCCGGGCCGCCTCGCGCACCGCGTTCGCAAGCGCTTCGAGGTCGTCGCCGCTGGGGCGGGCCGGGGCGGAACCGTCGAGCAGGCGGACGACCTCCCAGCCGCGCGGGGCGGTGAGGCGTTCGGAGTGCTCGGCGCACAGGTCGTAGCAGTGGGGTTCGGCGTAGGTGGCGAGGGGGCCGAGGACCGCGGTCGAGTCGGCGTAGACGTACGTCAGCGTCGCGACGGCGGGACGGCCGCAGGCGGTGCGCGAACAGCGACGTACAGGGCTCACGATGTTGGACGGTACCGCACTCTTGAGCGGGCCGCGACGACTCCCCACCGGGTCACACCCCCGTGTCGTGGCGTGAAACGTGCTACGGGCCCTTCCGAACAGGCCCCTTTGACCTGCGCGGTCGCCGGTCCCGGGGGCCGGGCGCGGCCCGGGAAGCGGTCATGACTCGATACAAACAACGACATTTGCCTTGAGTTCCCCGGTCGCGGAGAGATATGGAATCGAGCCCAACCTTGGCTGAAATGGTCATCCGGCGACAAGCGGAGCGGTCCGCCGCCACGCCGTCCGCGGTGCGCGTGCGGTCGGGCACCCGGCCTCGGCGAGGACTACCCTTCACCAGTGATGGACAACCCCGTGACGCCCCGTGATGCCGGCCGCCCAGGACCCCGCCGTCGTGATCGCCACGGTCGGGGCATGCGCGGCCCGGTCGCACCCCCGCAGGTGCCGCTCGCGGCGAGCCGTGGCGAGGTGTTCGCGGACCTGGTGCAGGACTCCGTGGAGCGCCTGGAACGGCGCTGGCCGCAGCTCGCCGACATCGACTTCCTCGTCCTCGACGTGCCGCGTCCGGCCGAGGCCGGGGAGGCCTGGAACGACGAGACGGTCCCGCTCGGGGGCATGGTGCCCTCGCGGGACGGGCGGCGGGGGCGGGTGGTCGTCTACCGGCGACCGGTGGAGATCCGGACCAAGGGCCGGGACGAGCGGGCGCTGCTGGTGCACGAGGTCGTCGTCGAGCAGGTCGCGGAGCTGCTGGGGCTGACGCCGGAGACGGTGGATCCGCGGTACGGGGAGGACTGAGCGGCGGAGGGCCCGGGCCCACCCCCGCCGCGACATCTGCCGCACCCACAGGTCATAGTCCGCCGTCGGCACCCAGACCCGGCCCCGGTCTCTTATAAACA